>JBBRTY010000109.1:0-13542 GCA_038248285.1 Aggregatilineales bacterium | reverse complement strand
TTTCCACGAGCGCCTAATCCGCCCCTACATTTACGTTGATGAGACGATAGGGGTTGGCAACAAAAAACAAACCCGCCCCATTGTGGTTAGGTGCCCGCAACGGAGATCGTTGTAGGGGCGGATTAGGCGCTTGTCAAATGTTATCAACTCACATTGTCCCCGCGCCATATGTCCGCCCTTTGAAACCCCACATTTCCCCCGGTACCATGACGAGCATATTTTGCACTAAAGTGAAATGCACCCCCGGGTTGAACCCCACCGTCACACGCCCCCAGAGTATGGTATAATACATCTTCGCAATCTATATCATTCGAGGCTCCATGCACTTTCAGGATTTGCAACTGATCGATCCTTTGCTGCGCGCTGTGCAGGCTGAAGGCTATACCGTACCATCCCCGATACAGGCGCAAGCGATCCCCCACGTCCTCGCTGGACGGGACTTGATCGCCTGCGCACAGACAGGCACCGGCAAAACTGCCGCGTTTGCCCTCCCTCTTTTGCAGCAGCTCGCCTTATCGTCTCAACCAGCCGCCCCTGCCGATAAACAACGCCCACGTAAAGTGATCCGCGTGCTGGTGCTTTCGCCCACCCGTGAACTGGCAAGCCAAATCGCCGAGAGCTTTGCGGCATATGGTCGCCATACGGGGTTAAAAACCATCGTCGTCTTTGGCGGCGTGGGGCAACAACCGCAAGTGCAAGCCATCAGGCAAGGGGCGGATATCCTCGTCGCCACGCCCGGACGCTTGCTCGACTTGATCGGGCAGAACTTGATCCGCCTGAACACGGTCGAAAAATTCGTGCTGGACGAAGCCGACCGGATGCTCGATATGGGCTTCATCCACGATGTCAAGAAGATCATCGCCACCCTGCCCACCAAGCGGCAGACGCTTTTGTTTTCCGCCACCATGCCGGCAGTCATCCAAGATTTGGCGAACCATATCTTGATCAATCCGGTCAAGGTGGAGGTCACACCGCAAGCGACGACCGTTGAGAAGATTTTGCAGTCGGTGTACTTTGTCGATAAAAAGAACAAACGCGCCTTGCTGGAACATCTGCTCGAAGACCGCGCGATCACGCGCGTGTTGGTGTTCTCGCGCACCAAGCACGGTGCCAACAAGCTGGCGGAACAGCTCGAAAAAGCCGGCATCGTCGCCGAAGCCATTCACGGCAACAAATCGCAGAGCGCTCGTGAGCGCGCCTTGCTCAACTTTAAGACGGGCAAGTGTCGGGTGCTGGTCGCTACGGATATCGCCGCGCGCGGCATTGACGTGGACGACGTGACCCATGTCATCAACTTTGACCTGCCGTTTGAGCCGGAAAGTTATGTGCATCGCATCGGTCGCACGGCGCGGGC
The DNA here is from genome assembly GCA_038248285.1 of Aggregatilineales bacterium. Lineage (GTDB taxonomy): Bacteria > Chloroflexota > Anaerolineae > Aggregatilineales > Phototrophicaceae > Flexifilum. The sequence goes on along the minus strand of JBBRTY010000109.1, from coordinate 12,188 downwards.
GGGCGCTTCGGGCGTCGCCTATTCCTTCTGTGATGCCGATGAGCGCAAATTGCTCGTAGACATCGAACGCTTAATCCGCATGAAGATCACCATCAAGGCGGATCATCCCTACCCGCTGTCGGTCGGTCCGTCGTCGTCGGCATCGCCTTCGATGAATCGGGCGCGCCCGTCCAGTGGCATGGGTCAACCCAGTCGCACCAACAGCGCTCCCGCCGGACGTACCCACAACGGCGGACGCCCGTCCCCAACCAACGGCGGACGCCCTGCCACCAGCAGCAACGGACGTTCCAGCAACGGACGTCCCAACAAGGGACGCGGCACCAATACGTTTGTGGATCGCTTCACCGATGACGATGAAGACGAACGTGGGAAATCCAACTCGCGCACTCGTCGCCCGCGCGAACTCGCCTAGAGTAGTCGGAACGATGCTCGATCACGAGGTGTTTCAATCGCCCTTTTCTTGGCGGTACGGTTCCGCCCCTATGCGCGCCCTTTGGTCGGAGACGAACAAGCGGCGCGGGTGGCGGCGGATTTGGGTGGCGTTGGCGGAAGTACAGCAAGAAGCGGGCTTGGTGACTGCCGAGCAAGTCGCGGATTTGCGGGCACGTGCCGACGCGATTGATCTGGAGCGGGCGCTTCAGATCGAGTCGGAAATTCATCATGATTTGATGGCAGAAGTCCGAACCTATGCCGAACAGTGCCCGGTGGGTGGCGGCATTATCCACCTCGGCGCGACCAGCATGGATATCGAGGACAACGCCGACGCGCTCCGCCTACGGGAGTCGTTGAACCATGTCATCGCCCAAGTCGAAGCGCTGTTTCCGATGTTGCGCGCGTTGATCGACCAGCACGCCGAGACGGTGTGTATGGCGTTTACGCATTTGCAACCCGCCGAACCGACCACCGTCGGCTATCGCATCGCGGTCACAGCCCAAGATTTGCTCGAAGATCATGCTGCCCTCGTGCGGCTGCGCGCTAGCGTGCGTGGCAAAGGCTTGCGCGGCGCGGTCGGCACGTCGGCGTCGTATGGCGAATTGCTCGTCGGCACGGGCATGACCCCGGCGGCGATGAGCGCGCGCGTGATGGCGAAACTTGATCTGACGCCGTTTGTGATCGTCACACAGACGGCACCCCGTCGCCAAGAGTGGGATATCCTCAATGGCTTAGCAGGGGTGGCGATGACGTTGTACAAGCTGGCGTTCGATTTGCGCTTGCTGCAATCACCCGTGTTTGGCGAGTGGGCGGAGCCGTTCGGCAAGTCACAAGTCGGCTCGTCCGCCATGCCCTTTAAGCGCAACCCGATCAATGCCGAAAACATCGACAGCCTCGCCCGCTATGTGGCGACGCTGCCGCGTGTGGCGTGGGACAATGCCGCGCATAACCTGCTGGAGCGCACCCTAGACGACAGTGCCAATCGTCGTCTTGTGCTGCCAGAGGCATTTTTGGCGGTCGATGAAATCCTGATCAAAGCGGCGCGCATCCTCAAAGGGTTACGCATCGACGCGCACAGCATTGCCCGCAATCTGGAACGGTATGGTGTGTTTGCGGCGACCGAACGGGTGTTGATGGCGGCATCGCGGGCGGGCGGGGATCGCCAAGTGCTGCATGAGGTGATCCGCGAACACAGCCTACAAGCGTGGGACGTGATTCGCACGGGCGGCGCGAATCCGCTGATCGAGTCGTTAAGCGCCGAGGCACGGATCGGCTTGCCAGCGGGTCAGATTCGCGCGCTGCTGGATGCTTCGGCATATATCGGCGATGCCCCAGAGCGCGCGCGTGAAATCGCGGAGATGTTAGGATAAAAACCGCTTCACCCCGTCCGAGTGCGCTCGGACGGGGTAGGGATGCCTTATTGCCATGTCCTCGGCAGGGTATCCTGATTGAAGACCGTATTGCTCGCGCCGACCTGCGCGTTCCAGTCGGGGATGCGCGGGAAGAGCAGTTCAGCCACGCGGTAGGCTTCCTCAATATGCGGGTAGCTCGACAAAATAAACGTGTCCGCCCCGATATCGCGATATTCCTGAATGCGTTCCGCCAGCGTATCGGGATCGCCGACCAGCGCAGTACCGACCCCTTTGTTGATCAAGCCTATGCCCGCCCATAAATTCGGGCTGACCTCTAAATCATTTGCGCCCCCCTGATGCAACCCGACCATCCGACTCTGCCCCACCGAGTCGAAACGCGCGAGATGTGACTGACTGGCGGCGATGGCTTTTTCGTCGGCATAGCGCAGCACGTCATGTGCGGCTTTCCACGCTTCCTCGGCGGTCTCGCGCACGAAGACATGCGCCCGCACCCCAAAGCGAATCGTGCGCCCGTGCTTCGCCGCCAGTTCGCGCATCCGGTCAAATTTTTCCTTCATCATCGCGGGGGGTTCCGCCAACGACAAATAGACATCGATGTGTTTGGCGGCGGTCTCCAAGGCGGCAGGGGAGGATCCGCCGAAGAACAAGGGCGGATAGGGACGCTGCACGGGGGGCAACAACAATTTGCCGCCTTCGATATGAATGTGCTTCTCTTCAAAATCCACCGACTCGCCCGTGTAGAGTTGCCGCCACACCGCGAGAAATTCGTCGGTCACTTCATAGCGCTCATCGTGACTGAGGAAGGTGCCGTCACCCGCCAACTCGACCGGATCGCCGCCGGTGATGATGTTGATCAGCAAGCGCCCATTGGACATGCGATCAAACGTGGACGCCATGCGCGCCGCCAACGTCACCGACAGACTGCCGGGGCGGAAGGCGATCAAGAATTTCATGCGTCTGGTCACGGCGATCAGTGATGCCGCCACCACCCACGAGTCTTCACAGCCGGCTCCCGTCGGGAAGAGGGCACCCGTGTAGCCAAGCGAGTCAATGGCTTTGGCGACGGTCTCCAAGTAGGCGGGGCTGGTGTTGCGGCGGCTGATGTTGGTGCCTAAAAAGCGCGAGTCGCCCATGCTAGGCATAAACCATAAAATATCCATGAGGGGAAATTGACCTTTCAAACTATTCTCACCCCGTCCGCGCGCGCTCGGCACCCCCTCTCCATTGTATGGGGAGAAAGATTTCATGTTGCCATCTTTTTTCCGCCACTGTGCCGATGAGAAAGGGGCAGGAGGTGAGGGGATAAGCAAATTTATTGTTTTTCGACCGTGACGGCGTGGATCAGTTGGGTGACGCCGTTATGCAAACGGTCTTCGGCGTCTTGGGTGGTGAACTTGACGAAGCGTCCGGCGTCGTGTTCCATCGCGTTGTCGAGTAGGTAAATACCCTGCAACACATTGTAGGCACCCATCGCCGCCAAGACCGGACGCAGCGCATAGTCGATGATCAGCATGTGCGCCAGCGATCCGCCGAGCGCGACGGGCAGCACGGTTTTGCCCGCCAATGCGGTTTGGGGCAGCAGATCGAGGAATGCCTTGAGCAAGCCGGTGTACGAGGCTTTGTAAACGGGCGTGGTCACGAGGATACCGTCCGCTTCGGCGATGAGCGCGCCCGCCGCCGTGACGGTGGGACCGTTCAATTGCGCGTGCATAAGTTCGCGCGGATCCAAATCGCGGACGTGCAGGGTCTTGGTTTGCATCCCGCGCGCTTCCATATATTCGACGGTGTGTTCTAGCAGCGCCGCTGAGCGCGACGGGGACGAGGGGCTGCCGCCGAGTGCCAAAATGAGAGTCATGAAATAAATCCTTGAGTGCTGAAGTTTTTAACGGTCACAAAGGTATTATAATGCGAAAACGCGGGGTGGGGGTGGGGTATCGCCGTGAACATCAGCGCAATTTTGACTTACTCCGATAGTCGGCGTAAAGCCTTGATCGTTTTGGCAAAACTTGGAGAGTTCTCTTCCGCTGCTTCTGGTGTCCACTGTTCTTGAATAAAGCGAATGATTTGGGTTGAATATCCTTTGCCGACTGGTGCTGAACTACGTTCTGCGGGCACGAGATCCCGTTTAAGTTTTTCTTTCGCATATTTGCGCGCTAGGTTGACGATCTCGGTTTTGGGATTCAGGCATTTGTCCGGCGATTCCGGTACTTTGTTCACAGGCGCACCTATAAATTTGGCGATGCCTTCGCGATCTGCCAGTAACCATGATTCGACTTCGGTGACGGCAATCCGAAAAATAAAACTGTTGGAGATCGGGTTAGGGAGCAATTCTTGCCTGAGTTGCACCGCACACTCGGCAGCATCCAAGTCAATTAAAGTAACTGCTCAGGCTGAAAAACGGTTGATAATATAGGGAGAAATGACCGTTGGCGGCAAATGGGTGGATATTCGGCGCGCGGACCTTCATGTTAACGAACGATTGACAAGCGCCTAATCCACCCCACCATCCACGTTTCGAGGGGTATTTTCCTGTTTTTCTTCACGTCTTCATGCCTCCCTATTTATTTTACTCTGTTTCTATACCTGAGTAGTTCGCCGATGCTGCACGAGTCCCTGCTTTACGATTTTTTGTCGGGGGCTTTCCCCAAGAAATAACTGCGAATCTCCGAGTCGCCCGCATCATCGACACTCCCATGATCGTGGCGCTGTGTTGACATCGTGCCGCCCAAATCGGTGGCGATGGTCTCGATCACGCGCGGGGAAATCCACACCGCCGAGTCCACTTGCACAGCGGTGGCACCTGCTTCGATAAAATCGCGGGCATCTTGGGGGCTGTGAATCCCTCCACAGGCGATGATCGGTAGGTGCGGCAGGGCACGGACGAGCTGCCCCACCATGCGCAAGACCAACGGTTTGATCATCGGTCCATATAAGCGTCCGGCGGTCAAGACGCCGCGACGGTCGCGGGCGGTGCCGCGCGGTGGGGCATACGCGACCAGCGCAGAGGCTCCAGCATCAATAGCGGCTTTGGCGTGTTCGCTGGTGCTGTTAAAAGCAAGGCGTGCCAAGACCGGTTTTTCGGTACGTTGCAGGGCAGCGTGCAAAAACCATTCGACCTCTGCCGGGCTGATATCATCCGCCAAGCCGATCTCGATGGCGCTGATCGCTTCTTCACGATCCACGATGCGCACACACGATGCCATGTCTTCGGGCGAATGCGCGACGATATGGGCGATCACCGGCACGCCTAGTTTTGCCCAGACTTCACGGTTGTGGGCGATGATTTTTTTCGCGCCCGGGTTGGGCAACCCCGTATGCAGCAACATGCCACTGTCCATCGGGATGGCGCGCGTGCCCGTCGCCGGACTCCACGGGGCATAGGTGATCGGGTTGGTGACGAACGCGCCCAATTTGCTGAGATCGATCAGGTCGCGGTACTGATCGCCAAAGCCGAGAATGCCGGTCGCGTTCATCACTGGGGTTTCGACGGTGAGGGTAGATTTGCCGGATTTGCTGATGCGAATGGTCATGCTTGTAACCCCACCTTCGTGAGGTCAACGGCGGGACCCTCGACACAGATCACCGAAGCGCCGTCTTTGGTGCGCAGCAAGCACGCGCCACACGCCCCCACCCCACAAGGCAGGACAGGATTAAAGACGCCGAACAGGTAGTTAGCGGGGATTTCGGCGCGCAGTTCCGCAAAAAGCTGCCAGATTTGCCGGAAACGCTCCATTTCGTCATCGGGCGCGACCGTCACCAACACTTGATCCGCCCAACCGACGGTGGTCACGCGATTTTGCCATTTCATGGTGTCGTCGTCGCTGCGCAAAATTTCGACTTCGGGCGGCAAGTGTTCGGTCATGTAGCGGCTGGCGCTGCCCAGCAAGAGCAAGGTCACGCTGACTTGATTCGCCAGCAAGACGGGGATCGTCATCAACAGCGGCGTCGGGTCGGTGTCAAACGCCAGCAGCAAGACATTGCGCAAGGTGCGCCGAAACCGGAACGGGTTGCCGACCGGACTCAACAGGTTGATGATGGTGCCGGGGATATAGTGGATTCCCGCCGGACGCTCGATCACAAGGAGGCTGTTTTCGATGGTGACGGGCCACCAATGTTCGCGCAAGTACGGGTGCCAGCGGTCTGCGTCCACGCGCACCAAGAGCGACTGCCCCGGCTTGATTTGCAATACAGTGGGATCGACCGCCAGCGCGATTCGTTGGTGTTGATCGCTGACACGTCGAACACGCTCGATAAGGGCTTGGGTTTCAATCATGACTTTGACTGGCGCTTTGCTGATTTGGGCGAACAAGGCTATCCCCATTATCATAAAGCATAAGCGCCAAGTCAAACCACGAGATCACACCGAGTCTGCTACCTTGATGACGATTTTGCCTTTGGCGTGTCCCTCCTCCAGATAGCGCAGCGCGTCCGCCAGTTGCGCTAACGGCACCTGCCGATCAATCACGGGGACGACGGTGCCGGCTTCCAGCAACCCGTTCATGAACAGTAAATCCGCCGCCTTGGGTTTGGCAGACAAGTTGGTAAACTTCTTGCGGGTGCCCATCGCATGAAACGATCCAAGGAGCAAGGCTTGGAAAATTTGATCCATTGACCCGCCCGTCATCACATAGGTGCCGTTGGGGGCAAGGGCGCGCTTGTAATCGGACAGCGTGCGATAACCGTTCGCCGCCAAAATCAGGTCATAGCACTGCCCATTGCGCGTAAAATCGACTTTGGTGTAATCAATGACATGATCGGCACCGAGCGCCCGTATCATGTCCACTTTGCTGGTGCTGCACACGGCGGTGACTTCCGCCCCGAAGGATTTGGCGATCTGCACGGCAAACGTGCCGACGCCGCCCGACGCGCCATTGATCAGCACCTTTTGCCCGCGCTGAATCCCGCCTTTATCGCGCAAGCCTTGCAATGCCGTGACCGCCGCCATCGGCACTGCCGCCGCTTGTTCAAAACTTATAGAGGCGGGTTTGAGCGCCAACACCCCCACCGGGGCGCACACAAATTCGGCAAAACCACCCAAACCCGACCCTGATAAATCGCCATAGACCGCATCCCCCCGCTTAAACTGGGTGACATTTTTGCCCACCGCTTCGACACGCCCAGCCACATCCGCGCCGAGGATGGGACGTTTGGGTTTAGACAGCCCCGACTCCATGCGGAATAAAAATGGATCGCCACGCAAAAGGTGCCAATCGGCGGCATTGAGCGCTGCCGCCACCACTTTGATCAAAACTTCATCGTCTTTGGGGGTGGGCTGTTCGACCTCGGTGAAGTGCAACACCTCTGGTGCGCCGTATTTGGTATAGACCATTGCTTTCATGTCGTTCTCCCTTTAATTCTTGATTTGGTTGTTCATTGTCAAGCCGAGTCACTATCACTTAAAGCGGAAGCTGAACCCAATTCCATGCGTACCACACGGTCAGCACATTAAAGCCCATGCTCACTATCAGCAGGAATTTGTCATAAGTGCCGGGATAGGTCGGCAAGCCGATGAGATTGAAGATAAAAAAGCCAGCAGCGACGATGATGTTTGCCCAGCGATTGATAGGCATGTCCAAGACCAGCGTCAAGAAAACCATGAGGATGGGGATCACCATCAATACCGAAATCCCAAACATCATGACCTGTGTTATGGGTACTCCTGCAATCTCCCCCGACGTGAAATCCCCTTTGAAGATGCGCATGACATCGCCCAACAAATAGATAAGCATGAGGGCGATCCACAGCCCGAATAGAATGATGCGTGTATCAACGACCATGAGGTGAAACTCCACTGTGTATGTGTAATTGAAAGAGAGAGAAATTAGGTTGACGAGCGCTTAGGCACTCGTCTTGATCGGCACTGGCGATAGCCCGCTATGGCGATAGTTCCATAATTTGAGCCACTTGCTGCCCCGGCTCACTAGGGTGGTGACGGCGCTCAAAACGGCGAGGATCTCCGCGCCCCGGTCGGTGAAAGGGATACTGCTCAAGGCGGGTACCGCCGCCATCAAGGGTGCCGAAAGCGGCAAGAACACCACGAAATAGAGACAGAGTGCCCCAAACACTTCCAGCATGGTTTCGATCAACCATGTCGTAACGCTCCAACGGTTGCGCCGCAAGACCCACAGGTGCAAGATCAGCACGATAAAGGTGTTGAGGATGAACAAAAGTAACCACCCAACCGGCACCGGAATCACCTCCCCCGGATCGTTCAGGTTGAACCGCAGCGTCAACCCACCGATGCGCAGGAAATACAGAAAAATGAGACTGACCACAATATCGATCACGATGCCGATAATCACCTCAATGCGACTGACGACGCCCGGGTCATCGATTTTGGGCAGGGACAAGGGGTTGAACGCCATGTCCTTCATATTATTTTCGATGCCCGAACGCTGAGCGATGGCAAAAATGAGTACCACCACCCCAGAATAGATCAAGGTCGCTTCGATGGCGGCGATCCCCGTATCGACAATCCAGCCCAACAGGATCGACGGGGTGGGCGAAACCAGCGTCCCAAAGATGCTGAGAAACACCACAATCGAGGGGATGATCAGCCACCCGTGCCGCAAGATCATCATCATAAAGGGGTAGAGTGACGGTCCGACCAGATATTCTTGGCTGAGGTACGAGACCGCCATCCGGCGCGGGTCGCCCAATGCCGTCAGCACCACCACCACATCGGCTTGGGAAGACGATCCCTCGTAGCGGTCATCGAGTTGATCTTGGATCAACGAGCGCAGTTCCGCTTCGATCTCCGCCCGTTCTTGTTGGGGCAGATACAGCCCGACCGTATGGACATACCGTTCGATCAACTCAGTCATCATTCTCTCCCTCTAAAATCGCCCGCATCACATCCACCGTCTCCAACCAAGCGGCGCGCAACATCGTCAATACTTCGCGCCCTGCCGGGCTGATATGGTAATACTTGCGGGGGCGCGCCTCGCCGACTTCCCACTCGCTGATGAGCAACCCTTGTTTCTCCAGACGCCGCAGCAGCGGGTACAGCGTCCCCTCTTCGATGTCCAACCCTTGCTCGGCAAGCCGCTGGATGAGGTTGTAGCCATAACGGGCAGTGTCCATTTGGCTGAGGACAGCCAGCACCACAATGCCGCGCCGCAGTTCTAGGCGGAGCTGAATAATCTGTTCGTTGGCTTCGGTCATTTGCTGTACATCCCATAGTGCTGTACGTCGCACAGTATCAATATACTGTAGAACGCACAGTATTGTCAAGAGTACAGTATCCACAGGGTACATTTCACGTTGGTGAAAAACGCGCTCGTAATCAAACAGGGGGAGAAGCGTGGTTCCAACGGGCGGACATACGGCGCGGGAACGTATGGGGTTGGCAAGGTTTCGACAAGCGCCTAGTCCGCACCCTACGACGATCTCCGTTGCGGGCACCTAACCACAATAGGGCGGGTTTGTTTTTTGTTGCCAACCCCTATCGTCTCATCAACGTAAATGTAGGGGCGGATTAGGCGCTCGTGGAAAAATCCCCAACCCTAAGAGTCGCCGCGCCGAATATCCGCCCGTTTACCTGTTATGAAATCATAGCGATGCACCAAAGTGAAATGCACCCCAAGAGTGACGATAGCTTGATACATTTCCAAAAGAGCTATATTATTATAAATGTTATTTTTGCTACACATCTAATCGTAGGAGTGTTACCCATGAACCAAATTTTCCGTGTGTTTTTATTTCTGTTCGCGTCCATTGATAACAACCCTATTTTTAAGCCGAATAGCGTGAATAACTCTGCTAGTCATTCCAACAACCCACTTTATCAGGGGTAATCGCCAAAACGGTTACACCAAAGGCTGAGACCGAATCATTATGGTCTCAGCCTTTTTCATCAGTTGATGCCATCCAATTTTGGGGCGATCTCCAACAATGATGGGAGTTTTTGGGCGACAATGCCCCTCATCCGTCATGCCACGTCTTGCCAAGCGCTTCCATCCCCTGATACAGTTAAGGCAATAGCATCATCATCAAGGAGTGCCCGTTTTGGATCCCCTGTTGTTCGTGCCTGTGCTGGTCGTCGGCTTCGCGACCGCTTTGGGGATGACCCCGCTCACGCGCGCGCTCGCCCTGCGTTTAGGCGTCGTCGATAAACCCAACCAACGCAAACTGCATACCGATCACAAGCCGATGATGGGCGGCTTGGCGATTTTCGTCGGCTTCACGGTCGCGGTCGTGCTGTTCGTCTTGCCCAATCACTCCACCGAAATGAACGGGCTGCTGTTGGGGGCGGCATTCTTGGCGGTCGTGGGCTTGATCGATGACCGCTTTGAACTGGGCATCCGCGCCAAACTGGTCGCCGAAGTGATCGCGGCGATCATCTTGATGGCGGCGGGCATTCAAATTCAATTGTTTAACACGCCGTTGCTCGATGTGCCGCTCACCATCGTTTGGGTGTTGACCTTGACCAACGCCGTCAATTTCCTCGACAACATGGACGGGCTTTCGGCAGGGCTAAGCGCCATCGCCGGCATCTTCTTCATGATCTTGGCAGTGCAAGAGGGCTTGGGACTGGTCAGCGCGCTGGCAGCGGGGGTGGCGGGCAGCGCTATCGGCTTCCTCATTTACAACTTCAACCCCGCCAGCACCTTCATGGGCGATATGGGCGCGCTGGTCTTGGGATTTGTGCTGGCGGCATTGGGGATCGAGCTACGCTTTGGGACGCAGCCGCTGAGCGTGACGTGGATGGTGCCGATTTTCGTGTTGGCGTTGCCGATCTTTGATATCTGCCTCGTCGTCTTCACACGGATCAGCGAAGGGCGCTCCCCCGGTCAAGCGGGCAAAGATCACACCTCCCATCGGCTGCTCAGCGTCGGCTTAAGCCAACGGCAAACGCTTGCCGTGCTGTATGGCGGATGTGTCTTTTTTGGTGGGGTGGCGGTGTTGGTCAGCCGCACCTCTGCCGATCTCGCCTTCTGGATAGGGATCGCCGGACTCGGGTTGATGGCACTCTTATTCGCGCTCATGATGCTGATCCGCCGCCGCTTTCAGTTGACGCCTAAATCATGAAAGTCACCCACCTGATCAAGGCGACGGGCGTCGCCGGGGCGGAACGCCATTTGATGACCCTCTTGCCGGGGCTGCGAGCGCTAGGCGTGGATGCGCGGTTGGTGGTGCTGGTACAGCCGCATAACCCCGTGCCCGCCTTCGCCCCCGACGGCGTGCCGGTCGAGCGCATCGTGATCCGCCACCATACCGATCTAGGCGTGATCGACCGTATCCGCCGCCACTTGACCGCCGACCCGCCCGATATCTTGCACACTCACCTGATCCATGCCGACACCTTCGGGCTGATCGCGGCACGACTGGCGGGCATTCGCCAGATCGTCAGCAGTCGCCACAACGATGATCAGTTTCGGCGCTGGTTGCCGATACGCTGGCTCAATCGCGGGCTATGGGGGGCGACCCAACACGGCATCGCCATCAGTGAGGCGATCCGCCGTTTCAGCGTTGAGGTCGAAGGGGCGGATCCCCAAAAAGTGACCACCATCCATTACGGCATGACGCCCGCGCCCGCGCTGGAACCGGCATCGGCGCGCCAACATCTGCGCCAAACCCTCAATATGCCATCCGACGCGCTGGTCTTGGGGATGGTCTGTCGCTTGGTCGAGCAAAAAGGCGTGACCTACGCCATCCGCGCCTTTGCCCAGATCAACGAGGCGCACCCGCAGACGCGCTTGGTGATCATCGGGGAGGGTGGTCAGCGGGCGGCGCTGGAGGCAGAAGCGGGGGTTTTGGGCGTGCGGGGACGGGTGTATTTCCTCGGTTGGCACGACGACGCGGCACACCTGATGGCGGGCTTTGACCTGTTCTTGATGCCAAGCTTGTGGGAGGGCTTTGGGCTGGTCTTGCTAGAGGCGATGGCGCAAGCGCTGCCGATCATCGGCTCGGACGTGAGCGCGATCCCCGAAGTAGTGGCACATGGCGAAACGGGCTTGCTGGTGCCCCCGCGCGACCCCGCCGCCATCGCGCAGGCGGTCGATACCCTGATTAAAGACGAGGCGTTGCGGCGGCATATGGGGTTGTTGGGGCAAGAACGGCTAGAAACGGTCTTCAGCGCCGCCCGCATGATCGCCGCGACCAAGGCGATATACAACAAAGGCAGGGATTACGCATAAAATGGTACTCAATATTCACAAAGGGTCACAAAAATACACAATGGGTTTATCTTCTACGCCAATGTCATATTACACGCACGTTCTAAAATTCCCGTAAACAATGGGCAAATGGTGGGACGCGCAACGGCATTTTGTTGAAAAACACGGGCAACCCCATTGGGTTGCCCCTACAACAGCGGGTCTCGTAGGGGCAACCCAATGTGGTTGCCCGCCGATTCAAACCTTTTTGCTGGTCTGTTCAACA
>JBBRTY010000108.1:0-13740 GCA_038248285.1 Aggregatilineales bacterium | reverse complement strand
CACAGAAAACCTGAGCGCCCGCAAAAGTGCGGAATGAACCGGAGACTTTCTGTTTGACTTTCATCATGCGCAGCGCTTGCTCGGCAAGATTGTTGTCAAAAGGGACGCGAAAGTCGTGCATAAAGGCGAGCGTTTCGGCATAGACCTTATGCTTTTTGATGTTCTTTAGGTCGAGAAAACTGCACTTGGAGGTGCAACTTTCTTCGGGGATGAATGAGCACAGCGGATCAACACCCAAAACCCTTGACGGCTCACGATTCCGCCATCGTCAGTTCCGCCACGCGAGCGCGCACCAAATTGATCAGCGCCATCGTCGGCACGCGCAAATCGACCCCGCGCTGCCCGCCGCTGACGAGGATATGCTGATGCTCCGTGGCGGATTGATCGATAAAGACTTTCCAATTTTTTTGCGTTAAAGCCAGCGCGCTGATCCCACCGACCTTCAACCCAGTCAGATCTTCGGCATCTTTATGAGTCGCCATGCGCACTTTCTTTTCTCCAGCGATAGCAGCCAGTTTCTTCAGGTCAAGCTGTTTGTCGGCGGGCAAAATCACGAGGATCGGTTTGGCGTCGCTGTCGGGCTGCACCACCAGCGTCTTAAAGACCAAGAACGGCGGCACCCCCAACACCTCGGCGATCTCTTCAGCGTCGCGGAGTTCATCATCGAACGGCACGACTTCATACGGGATTTTTTGTTGTTCTAGCAACCGCATCGAATTGAGTTTAACGGTCATACGGACTCCAATCGCTCATCACAGGCAGGAATAGCGAACCCAAATTTCATGGTTAAATCGTAATTCGGCAATTCGGCAAATTCGCGGTTAAAGTGATACTATTACGATTTTACAGGCACACCACAAATAGGAAAACTCATGCAGATCAATATTCGTTCCGTCATTTTGAGCTTCTTCATCGCTATCTCGTTCACCAGCTTGACCGTCGTCGCCTTTGCGCAAGAAGGCGAAGTCCATTGGACGTATGAAGGGGAAGAAGGACCAGAACATTGGGGCGACATCAAATCCGCCTATGCCCTGTGTGGTACCGGCACCACCCAATCCCCTATCGACATCACCACCACTGTTTCTACCGACATTGGGGATATTGCTTTCAATTATGCCCCCTCTGCCCTCAATATTTTCAACAATGGTCACACCATCCAAGCCGCCTATGATGCCGGCAGTTCCATCACCTACAACGGCGTCCAATATGACTTGTTGCAATTCCACTTTCACCACCACAGTGAACACAGCATCAATGGCGTCATATCGCCACTAGAGATTCATTTCGTCCATCGCAGCGCCGAAGGGGCGCTCGCCGTCGTCGGCGTGATGTTGAATGAAGGCGATGCGGATGCCGAAGCCTATACTTCTGTGTTCGCGAGTCTGCCCCCCGAAGAAAGCGAAGTCGCCACCATTGAAGGGGCAACCATCAACGCTACCGACATGCTCCCCGCTGAAAAGACGTATTATACCTATAGCGGCTCGTTGACCACCCCCCCCTGCTCCGAGGGCGTGCGTTGGTTGCTGTTAGATACCCCGATCACGGTGTCGGCGGCACAAATCGAAGCCTTTAGTGCCATCTTTGAATTGAATGCCCGTCCGGTGCAGCAGCAAAATGCTCGCGATGTCATCAACGACACGGCTACTAGCGGGGCGAAAATTGGGACGAGTAGAGGTTAGGATTTAAGACAAACACAAACAACGCAGACATTGTCCCTATGGGAGCGAAATAGCAGGGACGATGCCTGCATTATCTGTAAACCCTCACAGCTCCAACTTTCATCTGCCCCACTACTCGGGCTACCGCTCATTGAATACGGTGTTGATTTGACGACGGTACTGCTCAAAGGCTTGACGTCCCAATGGGGTGAGGGAGCATGAGGTATGGGTCGTTTTGTCTTTGATGGTTTTCTCAATCGCGACGTAGTTCGCTTCTTCCAATGTACTCAGATGAGACGATAGATTCCCTTTGGTGAGCTGCGTCTGTTTCTGGATGTAAAGAAAATCGGCGTTGTCCACGACATACAACAGCATCATAATTGCTAACCGCGCCGGTTCATGGATCTTCTTGTCGAGACTGGCAATGGTTTCCAGATGATTTGACACTGCGTTACGCCTCTTGGGGATGGGCGTGCAAATACCTTTGCAGCGTGATAAAACCAGTCGCCAGCAGTATCAACCCGGTTCCGCCAATGGTGACGATCATGGCAATATCTGCCGAGACTGCCCCCATTCCCAAACTGATCACTAACGGCACCAATGCCAAGAGATAAAATCGGGCTAGCCGCACTGTCGCGCCGACATAGACAAGACTTGCGCTGATCGTGATCGCTTCAAAGAGCGCCGCCTGATTGATCCCATCTGGAAAAGTGATGCGCTTATACGCCACTGCCATCCCAATGATAGCAAGCGCGAGGACCAGTGCCACCACCGGAAATTGCCCCTCCGCGCGCGGTTGGACATAGCCCGTCCGAGGATACGTCACGCGCTGCTTCAATCTGTTGACTGTCTGAACGCCAAAGACCGTCACAATCATGATGAAAATCGACAATGCCACCTGCATAAATGTATCATAAGGCGTGGTCATCGCTGTTTGCATAGTCACCACCAGCGCCCCCACCAAAAACAAGACCCCCAATCCTTGCTCTGCCAGACCATCCTGAAACGAATACCGGGCTGTTTGGCGGCGGATAGCTTCAAGTTGTTTATCAATCGACATATCATATCCTTTTTATGCAAACCGGTTTGCACTGCAAACCAATAAATAGAATTTTAACGGATAATCGATTGATGTCAAGTTTGACTCTGAAAACTCCCCCTAATGGGGTTTATACTGCGCCCCAGTAAAACGACCGATCAGTCCCGGCGTCAAAAAGCCGCCCCACGCCAGCAAGCGGTCAAACAGGCGCAGATACACCACTTTCGGACAACGCTCCACCGCCCGCACGATGCCCGCCGCGACAAATTCCGGCGTCATCACGGGGACAATACCGAGTGAGCGTTTTTTCTCGGCAGTCGATCCCCCCAAACGGCGCGCATTGAACGCCGTCGCCGTGCGCCCCACCCGCATATCCGTGACGCTAATATGATCGTTGGCAAGTTCCATGCGCAAGGATTTGGCGAAGCTGGCGACGAAGGCTTTGCTGGCAGTATATGAGGCATAATACGGCGAAATCAAGGTCGCCAACACCGACGAAATGATCACGATCTGCCCGCCGCCCGCCTGCCGCATATGGGGCACGGTAGCGCGGATGGTATGGTAGACGCCATCGATGTTGGTGCGGAGCATCGTGTCCAGATGCGCCCAATCCGCCTCTACAACCGTCCCTTGTTGCCCCACGCCCGCATTGGCGATAACGGCATGAAGCGCTCCAAAACGCGCAACGGTTTCGGCAGCGGCGGTCTGCATCGCCACCCTATCGGTGACATCCGCCGACAGCGTCAACACCACGCCCGGATATTGCGCCGTCACCGTCGCAAGTTCAGTCAACGCCTCAGCATTGCGACCGACCGCCGCGACATTCCAGCCGCGCGCGGCGAACGCCAGCGCCGTCGCTCCCCCAATGCCGCTGGTCGCACCCGTGATCAAGATTGTCCGTGTCGTTTGCGTCAAAGTCTCTCCCTAACCCCTAATCCCTGCTTTTCATATCTGCACAGGCTCGTGATACACGCCAAACACTTCACGCATCACATCGATGATCTCGCCTAAGGTGCAATAAGCGCGGGCGCAATCCAGCAAATACGGCATGGTGTTGTCGGTGCCCGCACATGCCGTCCGCAATGCCGCGAGTGTAGCCGCCACCTGCCCATTGTCCCGTTCGGCGCGTAAGCGGTTGAGCCGTGCCACTTGGCGGGCATAGCCTTGTGGATCCATCTCCAAGATCGGGATACTGACCGCATCGGCATTGGTATATTTGTTCACACCAACAATAGCGCGTTGCTGGCGATCTACCTCGATCTGATGGCGATAGCTGGCATCGGCGATCTCTTGTTGGAAGAAGCCCTCTTCCAGTGCCGGGATCACGCCGCCAAAGTCCTCGATTCGCCGGAAATAGGCATAGACCTGCGCCTCAGTTTGATTCGTGAGCGCTTCGACAAAATAGCTCCCGCCCAACGGATCGACCGTATTGATCACGCCCGTCTCTTCGGCGATCACCTGCTGCGTGCGCAATGCCAGTGTGACGGCGTGTTCGCTAGGCAGCGCCAACGCTTCATCCATGCTGTTGGTGTGCAGCGAGTTCGCCCCGCCCATGACCGCCGCCAATGCTTGAATCGCAATGCGCACCAAGTTCACTTCCGGTTGCTGTGCTGTCAAGCTCACGCCCGCTGTTTGACAGTGAAACCGCATCAGCCACGAGCGGGGGTCTTGCGCGCCGAAGGTCTCGCGCATTTCCCGCGCCCAAATCCGACGTGCCGCCCGCAGCTTGGCGATCTCCTCAAAAAAGTCGTTGTGGGCATTAAAGAAAAAGCTGATGCGCGGCGCGAATTCATCGATCTGCAACCCGCGCGCCAGCGCCCAACGCACATATTCCAGCCCATCCGCCAGCGTGAAAGCGAGTTCCTGCACGGCGGTGCTGCCCGCCTCGCGGATATGATAGCCGCTCACGCTGATGGTGTTCCATTGGGGCATGTGGCGCGTGCCAAATTCGATGGTATCCGTCACCAAACGCATCGACGGCGCGGGCGGGAAGATAAATTCCTTTTGGGCGATGTATTCCTTCAGGATGTCATTTTGCAACGTACCGCGCAATGCCGAGAGCGGCACACCCTGTTTTTCGGCAGCGGCGATATAGAACGCCCACAAAATCGGCGCGGGACTGTTGATCGTCATACTGGTAGAAACTTCGCCCATGGGGATGCCGTCGAACAGAATCTCCATATCTTTGAGCGAGCTGATCGCCACGCCACACTTGCCGAATTCGCCGAGCGCTTCGGGCGCGTCGGTGTCATAGCCCATCAAGGTCGCCAAATCGAAGGCGACCGACAAGCCCATGTTGCCCTGCGACAATAGATACTTATAGCGGGCATTCGTCTCTTCGGCGGTGCCAAAGCCGGCAAACATGCGCATCGTCCATAATTTGCCGCGATGTCCGGTAGCATGAATCCCGCGCGTGAACGGGTATTCGCCGGGGAAGCCGATATCACGCAGATAGTCAGTGTCGGCGATATCGAGCGGGGTGTAGAGTCGTTCAATATCGACGCTGGATTGGGTCATGAAGTGATCGCGACTCTCTGGCATTTTATCGAGTACTTGCTTAAGGGTACTGGCTTCCCACCGGGCATGGGCGGCAGCGATATCTTGTAAAGTTTGGGCATCCTGTAGGGTCATTTTTTCAAACTCCAGCCAATCTAGTTTTCAAGAGCGCATCATCATCGGGTCACAAAGAATCGTGCCTAAAGCGTGGTATCGGGCGCGCCCTCGAACAACGCTTGAACAAGCGCGCTGATCCCCGGTAAACAGGCAAACGATAAAGGGTCAGCGGCGTTCAAGAGGCGCGGCGCGCCATACCCCACCCCATCGTGGGTATATAACCGTACCTGCCGCGCTGCCGGATCGACCAGCGCTAGTTCGGGCACGCCCGCCCGCGCATACGCATTCAGTTTGACCGCCTCATCATAATCGCGATTGCTCGGCGACAACACCTCAACGATCAAATCAGGGACGCCCCGTATTTTGCCCTCATGAATGATACCGACCTTGCTCGCCGTCACGAAAAGGAAATGCGGTTGCACGGGTGTCATCCCCGCCATGATCACCCCAATCGGTGCCATGAACGGAAACCCCAAGTTGGCAAACCGTCCCGGACGCCCAAAATGCTCGTAAAGGTTGAGGACGATCCACTGATGGAAATTGCTCGGCGCGGTCGTCATGTATAACACTCCGTCAAGGACCTCATAACGGTTGCCATCATCGGGCAACCCCTCCCAATCCGCAAATGTCCATGCCCGACTCAAATCGGGTACCGCTGGCGAAACAATCGGTTTCACGACCATTTAGATTCTGTGCCCGTTCACTACAGCGCGTGCGTCCGCGCCCATGCACGACTTGTGTTATGATTTTAACATCCATTGGCAGGAAACGAACAATATCCCCCATGACCGACCGAAAACGCATCACCACCGAAATTCTGCTGACCGCCATCGCCCCGGGCACCACCCGCGCGGATCGCTATGTGGTGCCGGTGTTGATCGGCATCGGAAGCGCCATCATCGGATATCGCCTCATTGTGGGCGACCTCGTAGGGTTGCTGATCGCGATCACGCAATTGCTGATAGCGTTGGTTTTCATCGTGGACAACCCGGTGCGCCGGCGTATCGCTGGGGATCAGTTTACGCGCGCGCACGCCTTACATATCCTGTTGGCATGGCTCTACATCGCCATCGCCATTTTTTTAACCCGCCTCATCATGCGCGCCCCGTTAGAGGGCAAAGCCAGCGAACAAACCTATCTCTTGCTCATGCTGCTGATCGCCGTGTCATGGATGGGTATCCGTTCATTTTTGATCCAAACGAGAGCCTTTCACCACCGCTTTAGCACTGGCGTCCCTTTGTGGGAACAGGTCTTGGTCGCCACCAACGAGATCATCGCAGCGGGATTGATGGCATCTGTCAGTGCCAATGTCTTGGTGCGCGTGTTTCAGCCGCGAGTGTTCACGTTGCAATGGGATATCGTCTACACGGGCGGATTGCTCGCCGTCACATGGCTCTATTACTTGGGTATTCAGATGATGTGGGAACAGCGCTGGAACGACTGGCTCAGTCGCAGCCGCGTCTGGGTACGCTTGGCGCGGGTGTTCACCCCATTGGGGTTGCTGGTGGTCACGCTGTTGATCTACCGCCGGTTTTTGGAACGGGGCGACGCGCGCACAGCGGGCTTGCTCGGCAATGCCGATCTCGACCTCGCGGCACTCGCCATTGCCCCGGTGATCTGGTTGCTCATGTTCGTGCTGCTGGTGATCGTCGCCATCAGCCATCGCGGTCTGCGCGAACGGTTCTTGCCCGCTTATCTGCTGGAACGCTTGCCCGCCCGCCTCGAAAAACTACTCGGCACGATCTCCGACATGGATATTTTGCTCATCTTAGGGGTGCTTTCAACGTTCATCCCTGCCTACCTGCTGCTGTTGAGCGACTCCGGCGGCGTGATCGGGCTGCTACGCCAGCAAATTTTGCAGCGCGGGGGTGCGCTCATCGAAACCAGCGAGCAAGCGTTAGCGCTGTTATTCGCCTTGCCCTTTTATGCTGTAATCGTGGCGCTCTTGGCGTTATATGGTTTGGCGCTGAGCCGCAACACGTTGCCCGCCGATGAACGCGAGACGCTGGTTCAACAACTGCCCATCGGCTTTTTGATCGTCCTGATTATCACCCTCTATCTGTTCGCCATTCCCTTCAGCCAAGTGTTGACCGAAGGGCGCTTGCCAGAACTGCCCCAAGACTTAGGGCGTATCTTGGCGTTCAATATCGTCATCCCGCTGCTGCTGCTTTATGCCCATTATTATGTGCTGATCCGTAGTCCTTACGCGCGCGGGCAAAAACAATGGCGGGAACGACACAGCCTTGTCCTCTCCCAAGAGTTAGGCACGATCCAGCAAAATATCCGCTTACTCAGCCATCAAATCACGGCTATTGATGCGGTTTGGCAAGGCAACACGACGCAAGTCGATCCCCAACATATGGACACCCTCTTTCACTATGTGCAGCTGAACAGCCGCCGCGACGATCTCAATATGCAGCGCCTACGCTTGCTTGATGATCGCCAACAACTCACCGAGATCAGCGAGACGCCCGTGTCGGTCGTGGTGGCGCGCTTGCCCGTCCGCATCGTCAGCATCGGCATTCCGATTCTGTTGGCGATTCAGATTTATCAATGGGCGATCCTGAACGACGGGCTACGCCGCATCATTGATGATCCTAATTTAACGATCTTCGATTTTTTCCGCGCCATTTTACGACAAACCCAATTCTAGGTGTCCATCACAATTTGGCAAAACAAGAACCGCTACTTATCCCCCGCTTGTCGCAGGCAATATCATAAGGCACGTGTTTTCACATCGTTGTTTAGGGATGCCCTCAAGAATACAACCCATATTCATGATTTTTGCCTAAATTCCCATCACTTAACACCGCTCATTTTAACGATTACATCTTGGAGTTGCGTTTATCCATTTTTCATTTTTGAATTGTTAAATCTTTTGCAATTTCGCGATCATTGCGTTAAACTGATGTTATTGTTTATTCTGCGTAAGCATCCCCACGCCAAAAGGCGGGGGCTTTTAACCCCAGTGCTTACCAGACTCAGCCCGCAAGGGCTACGTTACGGCTGAATATATAGGCACTTCGGAATCCCTCACAAGTTCCGAACTCTGCGGGGAGTGATTAAAAAGGTGATTGGGAAAAGCCAGTGTCACTCACATTAAACCAGTTGCTAACTTTGTCGATGTGAACTTTACGTGACTACGCAGGTACAGAAACAGAATAAAATAAATAGGGAGGCATGAAGATATGAAGAAAAACAGGAAAATATCCCTCGAAACGTGGATGTAGGGGTGGATTAGGCGCTTGTCAATCGTTCGTTAACATGAAAGTCAGAGCGCCGAATATCCATCCATTTGCCGCCAATGGTTATTTCTTTTTATTGGCGGTTTTGCCATTCGGCGATGGTGTCACGTAGATATTCGCGGATTTCAACATCGGCAATATCGCCAACGCCGTCATAAAACACCCCATCGACCTCGATCACAATGGCTCCCCCCATGCCCGAACGGACATGCAGGACGCGATTCGCGAAATCTTGATTGAGGGAGCGTTTGTGCTGTAAGTATGCCTCAATCGATGCCCCAATATTGATCTCAGGGATATCGATCTGGGGCGGTTTGCGTCCTCGGGTGGTGGTGGCAGGGGGCAAGTCAGAAAGCCGGAATTTGGGCAGGTCGCCGGGCGTCGCTGCAGCGCTTGTGGGTGCCGCCACCGCCGGACGCGGGGCACCGGCAACCCCATTATTGGTGAGATCGCGCACGATGGTTTGCAAGCGCCGTTTGAACTCGACATCGGCATCGTTCGCAGGATAGCGATAGGTGCTATCCCCGATTTGGATGATCAGCGACCCATCGGCGACATCGCGCAGGACGGTCAGGATTTCCACCGCGTCGGCGGTGCTGCCATCTTTGAGTTGGAGCCGCTGGGCGGCTGTAGAACGGCTAGGTGCGGCATCGGCATTGGCGGGCGGGGAGAAAACATTATCTGCCATGACGGGCGGCATCGGTGGCGGGATCGGTGAGGTAGCAATGGGCGGGTTAGCGGGACGGGCGGTGCTAACGGTGCTGGCGCTTGGCACCTCGGTTGTGGACATATCAGGGTGCGCTAAATCATCTAAATCGGGCAGCAAGTCATCATCAAAATTAGGCATGACTGTTCCTCCTTGCGCAGAAGCGTTTGCATTTGTGGGGTTCACCTGTCGGGCGCGACGGGAACGTGACCAGACTATCCAGCCAATTGCGCCGAACAAGAGGAGGCTAGAGCCACAAAATAAGACGATGAGACCTAGTGGGATTTGCCTGAAAAATCCTTCAATACCGCCATCCATCATAACCGTTCCTTCTCATGCTTAGAGCCGTTGACAACGTGGGCAGAAATGGGTTCCTCGGCTGGCAGCGCGGATCTTGACGATGGTTGTGCCACACCGTGAACAAGGTTGTCCATCCCGATCATAAGCCTCAAAATGATTTTGCGCTTCGCCACTGGTGCCATCAGGCTTGCGATACCAACTGATGCTGGCACCTTCACGGGTGATACCATCGCTGAGTGCGCTCCGAATGGTGACATGTAAGCGCTTGATCGCCGCTTCGCTGAGGGTGTCCGCAGGGTGGAGCGGGTGAATCTTGGCGCGCCACAACGCTTCGTCGGCGTAGATATTGCCGATCCCGGCGACAAACGCTTGGTCGAGCAGCACGGCTTTGATCGATTTGTGATGGTGGCTTAGGCGTTCGTGCATATAGCGAAGCGTGAAATCGCCGTTCAGGGGTTCGGGTCCCAGTTTGACGGATAATTCTTCTAGTGACGCCACCAATGCCACCACCCCGAACTTGCGCGCATCAGAAAAGCGCAACTGTTTGCCGTCATCCAATTGCACATAAAAATGAACCCATCGATCTGCGTCATGAAGGACATCGTTTGCGGTCACATAGAGCCGTCCGGTCATTTTGAGGTGAACGACCAAGATGTCATGGTCGAGCTTGCATAAAATGTATTTGGCACGTCGTTCGATGGCGCGAAAGGTTTGTCCGGCGATGCGGGCATCAAAACTGGCAGGGTCGGGGGTGCGCAGCGTGCGTGCCCAATCGTACCAAATGGACTGGGCTGTGCGCCCGACGAGCGGGTCGCGTAGCCCGCGCACAACGGTTTCTACTTCTGGAAGTTCGGGCATAAGGCTTGGTTTCGAGTTTCAACTTAAGCGACATTTGAGCATTCTTTGCATTATAAATCACGAATGCAGGTTATGGCGTTAGGAAATCAGGGTCATCCTGCCCCATCCAATACAGCCGTCCTTAGTGCGCCGAGATTTTCTGGTGGGTTATTTGTGACATTTTTCATTTGGAGTATAATTATTATGGGACATGTTTACTATTGAATCTACCTCTAGGGGGGGAATCACATGCGATTGCGCATCCTCACATTGATCGCTGCTGTGTTGTTGCTGGGCGTGGTAGTTCAGATCAGCGCACAGGTGGCTCCAAATACACCTGTTTGTTCGACTTTTATCCAAGATGCCATTAATTCCGTAGGCAACAATTGCGGATTACTTGACCGTAATAGCGCCTGCTACGGTTATAACAGCGTCACCGCTCAATTTAGCCAAGCGCAACCAGCGAGCTATTTTTCTGAACCCAACGCGCGCACACCGCTAAATATCTTAAATACGATTGCGACCTCCCCACTCCGTAGAAATTTGGATCAATGGGGGATCGCCTTATTAAGTGTTCAGGCGAATTTGCCGGAGACGCTGCCCGGACAGGCGGTGATTTTTATGCTTACTGGCGCGACCGAGGTTGAAAACGATGTCGAGGAAGCTGATCGGTGGCAACCGGGGGCAATTGTCCCGATAACGACGGTGATCGGCACCAACCTCTATTATCAGCAACGCGCTGATGCCGATATCGTCGGCTTTGTGCCCGAAAATAGCGCCATGCAAGCTGATGCCATCAGTGATGATGGGGGTTGGGTACGGGTGGTGTATGAGGAAGTGCCCGGTTGGGTGGCGTTAGGGACATTGGCGGGCGGGGTTGATCTCAGCGGATTAGGGATCGTCAGTCCTACGACGCGCACTGCCGGACAAGCCTTCTTCTTGCGCACCAATATCGGACAGACGGAATGTGCCGAAGCACCGGAAAGCATGATCATCCAAGGTCCGCAGGATTTGCGCGTGGATATGACCGCCAATGGTGCGGATATTCGCATTGGCTCGACGATTGTTTTGCGTGTGATCGAAATTTCGGTACAACGTGGCGCAGAAATCCAGACGCGCTTTGGGTTGGCAGAACCGGTGTTTGCGCTGCTAGAGCTAACCACGCTCGATGGTGAGGCGATTCTCAACCCTGATACCGATGAGGAAGATTATGTGTACGAAGGACAGCGCGCCTTCCGCTGTTTGGCGGTACCGGATGATCTTGGCTTGGCTGGCGACGACAATGACAATCCCGTGATTGACGCTTGTCCATGGTTTAACTTCCAAGAGTTGACACAGGACGAAATTGGCGAGTTCGCCGGCTTTGAGGGCGTTGTCTTGAATTACGAGATCACGCTTCCCGATGCACCGCTACTCTCAACGCCCACCAATACCATCGTAAGTAATCCGGTTTTTGCCACCAATACCCGTGTGGCGACCAATACGCCCGTGTTCGCCACCAATACGCCAACGAGTGGTGTGCTTCCGTCGGATACCCCGGTGCCAGGCACGAATACCAACACCGCAATGCCCCCGACGAATACAGCGACGAACACAAACACCGCGGTGCCCGGAACGAATACAAACACCCCTGTTGTGCCGACTGCGACGGCAACGACGGTTGCTTGCGCGCCCAGCATTCCTAACCCAATTGCTACAGTCGCAGCATTAATTTGTGCGATCCAACTGGCGAATGACGAAACCAACTACCCCGGACAAAACACGCTCAATATCGCTGCCGATACCAGCATCCCGGTTGTGTCCCCCTTTGTGGGTTCAAATGGCTTGCCGGTCATCACGAGTGATATTGTGATCAGCGGCAATGGCTCGACGCTATATCGAGGCAAGACGGCGACTTCCGCCTTCCGTTTCTTTGAGGTTGCCTCGTCAGGAAATTTGACATTAAACAACCTTCAGGTGATTGGCGGGTTGGCAGGTAGCCCTGGTGGCGCGATCTTGAGCTATGGCAACTTGAAGCTGAACAATGCCTCTTTGTCTGGCAATAATGCCCCTAGCGGCGATGGTGGTGCGATCTATCAAGAGGGTGGCAGCCTCCTCATTCAAGAGTCGTTTGTTCAGTTCAATGAGGCTTCGGCGAATGGCGGTGGCATCGCCGTCGTGAATGCCAGCGTCACCATCGAAGAGTCGACCATCAGCAATAATTCGGCTCAAAATGGTGGGGGCTTGAGTGCCACTGGCACAAGCGGCAATTTGCAGATTGTCCGCACGCTGATGGTAGCGAACATCGCCTCAGACAATGGTGGTGGCGTGTATTTGGGAATTGGGGCTGGGTCTTTTACCGGCAATCAATTGAGTGTCCAATCTAATCAAGCGTTGAATGGCGGTGGTATCTATTCCACCTATCCTATTCAACTGAATTACAGTTCGGTGGATACCAATACCGCGGGGACTGGCGGTGGCAACGGGGGTTCCGGCAATGTTGCCAACCCTGCTAGTGAAGGCGGAGGACTCTACATTTGCGCGAGTGCTGGCGCGAGTGAAATCGCGCACAGTACTGTGTCGAACAACAATCCATCGGGTGTTCAATCGTGCAATGCTGCCGGACTGTCTTTCACCAATAGCACCGTCTCCTCGAATTCAGGGGATGGCGTTGTGAGCGAGGCGCTGGTGCTGACTTTTACAACGGTTGCGAACAACAGTGGCACGGGCATTTTGGGCAGTTCGACGATGGCGAAAAACGCCCTCATCGCCGGAAACGGTTCTGACTGTTCGGGCGCGGTTATCGCCGCCGCTGGCAACAACCTTGATAGCGACGGCACCTGCGGCGTCACCACTTCGCCCCTTGCCAATATTCAATTGGGTGCCCTAGCCCACAATGGCGGATTTGGTCAAACGCACGCGCTTGGCGACACCAGCACGGCGCTGAACATTGCTGCGGATTGCACTGATTTTGGCAGTGGCGCGATCACTATCGATCAGCGTGATTTGCCGCGTCCGGCATTGGGTGCTTGCGATGTGGGCAGCTTCGAGTTGCAGACGAGCAGCGGCACGGCAACACTAACCTTAGTTGCAACCGATACCTCAACGCCGACTGAGACGCCCACAGCCACCTCAACGCCGACGAGTACCGCAACTGCGACTGCTACCGCAACGCCGACATTCACGTCAACATTCACGCCGACGTTTACGCCGACGTTTACGCCGACGTTTACGCCGACGAACACGGCGACATTCACACCGACGTTTACGCCGACATTCACGCGAACGTTTACGCCGACATTCACGCCGACATTCACGCCGACGTTTACGCCGACGTTTACGCCGACATTCACGCCGACGTTT
>JBBRTY010000107.1:0-13782 GCA_038248285.1 Aggregatilineales bacterium | reverse complement strand
CGGGGACTTTCATGTTAACGAACGATTGACAAGCGCCTAATCCGCCCCTACATTTACGTTTCGAGGGGTATTTTCCTTTTTTTCTTCACGTCTTCATGCCTCTCTGTTTATTTTATTCTGTTTCTATACCTGAGTAGTCACAAAAAGAGAATTCATAATGTCCATCCCCCTCCCACGTAGCACACCCGAAGCACAGGGGATAGCGTCCGCCGCTATCCGAAACTTCATCGACATTGCCCGCGCCACGATATCCGAACTACACAGCGTCATGCTGCTGCGACATGGCGTAGTCGTCGCCGAGGGCTGGTGGTCACCTTATCGTGCCGACCGACCGCACAGCTTATTTTCGGTCAGCAAGAGTTTCACTTCGACCGCCATCGGCTTGGCAATCGCCGAGGGGCATCTTTCGCTTGACGACTCGGTGATCGGGTTTTTCCCCGATGACCTGCCTGCCGTGATCAGCGATCACTTACGGGCGATGCAAGTGCGCCATTTGCTGTCGATGTCCACCGGGCATACCGAAGATACCACCCGCTTTATCGTGCGGGGTGATGTCGTAAACTGGGTACAGGCTTTTTTGGAGCAGCCCGTTTTACGCACGCCGGGCACGCACTTCGTCTATAACACGGGCGCGACCTATATGCTGTCGGCGATCTTGCAAAAAGTGACGGGTATTCGTTTGCTGGAGTATCTGGAACCGCGCTTGCTCCGTCCGTTGGGCATTGAAGGCGCGACATGGGAACTATCGCCGCAGGGGATTCATGTTGGGGGTTTTGGTCTCAGCATCAAAACCGAAGACATCGCCCGTTTTGGGCAGTTATATTTGCAAAAAGGGATGTGGCAGGGGCAACAACTCGTGCCCGAAGCGTGGATCGCCGAAGCCACCGCCAAGCATATCAGCAATGGCGATGACCCCGTGAGCGATTGGGCACAAGGCTATGGCTATCAATTTTGGCGGTGTTTCCCCAACGG
Source organism: Aggregatilineales bacterium (assembly GCA_038248285.1). GTDB lineage: Bacteria > Chloroflexota > Anaerolineae > Aggregatilineales > Phototrophicaceae > Flexifilum. The sequence goes on along the minus strand of JBBRTY010000107.1, from coordinate 12,810 downwards.
TGTCTATCGCGGCGATGGTGCCTTTGGGCAATATTGCGTGGTCATGCCCGAACAAGATGCGGTGTTGACGATCACCGGCGGCGTGGGCGATATGCAAACGGTGCTAACACTGGTGTGGGAACACCTGTTGCCCGCCCTGTACGCTCCCGATCCGCTGCCGCCGGATGAGCGTGCGCAGAGTGCGCTTCAACAAACCCTAAACGGCTTGACGCTCCCCCCGCCGAGTGGTCAACCCGCAACGTCCCAAGCCCAGCCCCTTTGGGGCATACGTTATGCGCTGGAAGCGAATATGTTTGGGGTCGATGGCGTCACCTTTGACCACGCCGACTCCGGCTATATCGTCACCTTTGACAACGCCGGCGGTATCCATCCGATCCCGTGTGGTGCAAGCGTCTGGCACGAAGGCGTGACGGCGGTCTTCGGCAAAGACGATGCTATTGCCGCCAGCGCGGTGTGGCGCGATGAGGAGACGCTGCTGCTCACCTTGCGTTGGCTAGAAACGCCCTTCTTCTATACGTTGCCATGCCGTTTCGCGACGACGGCGCTCACGATTGACGGCACCGTCAACGTCGCGTTTGAGGATACCCACTTCACACTCGTGGGGCGCGTCGGTTAACCCGCCAGCACCGCTAGGATCGCCGCCACCCCATCCAACGACTCGACGCCGCCCGGTTCCGTCACCAGCACCACCGAATCAGCGCCGGCGGCACATAGCCTGTGGATGGCGGCGGCGCATTCGGCGGGGGTGCCCGCTACGGTCAACAGGTCGATCCATGCGTCCGGCATCGTTTCGCTCAGGTGTTCCCACCCGCCCGCCGCCACCAAGCGCGTGACTTCCGCTTGGATTCCCAACGGGCGCAGTTGATCGGCGTTGCCATTCGAGAGCATCTGTGCCAAGGGCGCGCGTACCCGTTGGCGCGCGGCGGCACCCTCCTCATCGACCGCACAAAAGACGTAGACCGTCAGCCGATGCGGTTCACCCGCGCGTCCGGCGGCGGCTTGCCCGTGTGCGATCTGTTGGCGCGCCCACGCGACATAGGCGGGTGAGGAACATTCGGGGATGATGGTGCCGCTGGCGATTTGACCGGATAGATGCAGGGATTTAGGTCCGCTCACGCCCAAGATCACGGGGGGCACCGTCGCGGGCGGGAACTCTAACTTCACGTTGTCGATGTGGACATGTTGCCCATGAAATGTGACTGTCTCGCCCGCCAACAAGCGTTGCGTCACGCTGGCGGTTTCGTCCAGCGCCGCCAGTTGCGAACTGGGGAAAGCACCGATCTGCCGCATCCAAACGGCGACGCCATGCCCGATCCCCGCCGTGAAGCGCCTCGGATAGGTGCGCGCTAGGGTGGCGATCTCCATCGCGGTGAAGGCGGCGTTGCGGGCGACGGCGGGCATAATCCCCAAACCGATGTGGATATCAGCGGTGACTGCCAGCGCCACCGCCGCTGACGCTATGCCACTGGCAAAAAAGCAATCCTCGACGACCCACAACTCCTCTAAACCGAGTTGTTCGGCGCGGCGGGCATAAGCGGGTAGGGTTTCTGGCGGGTTCTGCCGCCGGAACATCACACCTAGGGTTGTGGGGTGTCGCTGACTCATGAGAGGGTGTCCTTTTTAGGGTGAATACGCCCCCACACTATAAACCGCAAAGTTCAGTCCGCCAAGATATAGCGCGCCAACAGGTGGGCGCTGTGCAGCAGGCTATCGCGGTGGGTGCGTTCGTAACTATGGGACGAGGCGATCCCCGGACCTGCCAAGCCGACTTTGGCATCCCCGCCCGCGCGCCAAAAGGCGGTGCCGTCCGAGGCATAAAAAACGTAAATATCGGTCTTATAGGCAATGCCGTGCTGTTCTGCCAACCGCCGCAGTTTGTTGTTCATATCAAAGTGATACGGTCCGCCGCCGTCCTTCACGCAGATGCTGACCGAATACTCATCACTATTTTGGTTTTCGCCCAATGCGCCCATATCGACCGCCAACAGTTCGACCACTTCCGGCGGGATACCATACGCGCCACCATGTCCGACCTCCTCATAATTGGCGATCAGGATATAGGTGTCTTGAGGCGGCAGGGCAGCTTCGGCATGGAGCGCGGCAAGCGCCCCATACAAACAGGCAATCGCAGCCTTATCATCCAAGAAGCGCGCTTTGATGAAACCGGTGTCGGTCACTTCCACACGCGGATCGACGAAAATGAAGTCCCCCACGCGAATCCCCAACGCTTCGGTCTCTGCCCGGCTTTTGACCTGCGCATCCAGCCGAATCTCCATCGATTTTTCGGTGCGCTCGGTGCGGTGAATCTCGGGATTGACGTGGGAACTGGGATTAACCGAGATCAGCGTCCCGCGGATACGGCGATCCTCAAACGTCCGCACGGTCACGTTTTCATTTTCGATCCCCGTCAGCAAGATGCCGCCGATGCGCGACACCATCAACCGACCATCGGGCTTGATGTCTTTGACCAGCAAGCCCAGCGTGTCCACATGCGCCGTCAGCGCGATGGGCGCATCACTGCGTGCGCCCGTGATCTTGATGAGCAGTGCGCCCTTGCGGGTGCGCATGAATTCAAAAGCGCCGAGCGTCGCGAAGGCGTCTTGCACAAACTGGATCGCCTCATCGGTGTAGCCGGTGGGGCTGTGAATCTGGAGTAGTTGCACCAGAAAATCCACCATCGGCGCGGTCTGAATCGTCAAATTCGTCACGATCTTCCTCTCCAGTGGCTGCCCTTAGCCCCGAACTGCCGCCTTCAAGCCCGTCAAAACCTCGCTCGCTTCCCACAAGCGCCGCTGCGCGTCGAGATCATACGACTGGGGCATGGATTGGATCGGCTGGCGTTTTTGGTAGTAGCCGCCGCTCTTGCCTTCCATTTCGGGGGATGCCGACAACCAAATGGGGGTATCCGCCCCTTTGGGGATGCTCAAGATGAACGGTTTGAGGATACTCATGCCGATCTTCATCATGCCGCCGTTGTTGCTGGCGAAGCCCGTCCCCACAAAGCCCGGGTGCAGGCAGTTGGCGGTCACGGTGGTGCCTTGCAAGCGGCGCGCTAGTTCATAGGTGAAAGTGGCGTTTGCCAGTTTGGAGCGCCCATAGGCTTTGATGGCGGTAAAGCCCTCGCTGGTTTGCAGATCATCAAAATCGATATTGGCAGAGCGCTGTGCTTCCGACGATACGCTCACGATACGGGCGGACGGGCTACGCTTCAACAAATCCATCAGCAGGTTGGTGACCATAAAATAGCTGAGGTGATTGAGGGCGAAGGTCATTTCTAGCCCATCCACGGTTTCTTCGCGCTTGGCGAACATCGCGCCGGCGTTGTTGACCAAAATATCCAGCCGATCCACTTCCGATTTGATATGGGTCGCCAGCTTGCGAATCTCCGCCTGTGACGACAGATCGGCGATGGCTTTACGAGCGTCGCCGCCCGCTGCATGAATAGCGTCCACAACTTCATCGGTTTTGCTTTCATTGCGCCCGACCACAATCACGCTGGCACCCAATGCCGCTAGCGTTTCGGCGGTATATCTGCCGATGCCGTTGGTTGCGCCTGTGACCAATGCCGTTTTGCCGTGCAGTTTGCTCATGCCGATGAGACTGGATTGTTCGATCATCAGGGTTCCATTCTTTTTTTTAGGGAAATGCGATTGCCCTTCATTATAGTGAGTCAAGATGAGTGGTGGGTGACAATGGGGAACATCGCTCATTCCTCCCCCATCCGCCCCATCTGCTATAATGGCACCACATCAGCGCGCGTTCACACGGGAAGGGCGATCCTCCATGACCAATCACATCCTCCAAACGCATGGGCATTCGTTCTGCCGATGACGACGATTGACCCCATCCTCCCACAGTGGGATGCGTTTGTGCGGTCACATCCACGCGGGCACTTGCTCCAAACCGCCGGATGGGGCACCCACAAACGTGCCTTTGGCTGGCGCGATACGTTCGTTGGCGTGACCGATGACGCGGGCACCCTGGTAGGCGGCGCGTTGCTCTTGTTCAAACGCTTGCCGCTGCGCATGGGCACGATGGCATACTTGCCGATGGGTCCGTTGCTGCGTGATCCTGCCGATGCCGCCATCACTGCGGCGGTATGGGTTGCCATCCACAAAACGGCACGCAGCCGACGCGCTGCCTTCCTCAAATGGGAACCGGGCATTTTTACCGAGACCCCACTCCCGGATCCGGCGGCGCTGGGCTTTGTCGCCAGCGAGCAAACCATCCAGCCCCCGCGCACGGTCTTGATCGATCTGCACGGCAGCGAGGAGGACATCTTGGCACGCATGAATCAGGGCACCCGCCGCAAGATTCGCCAGAGCTTGAAAAACGATATCACTTACAGCGAAGCGACCACCCGCGACGAGGTGGCGAAATTCACGACACTGATGGGGGCGACCGGGGCGCGCAATGATTTTGGCGTCCACTCCGCCGACTATTATGCGCTCGCCTTTGACCTGTTCATCCCCCAAGACGGGGCGCTGATCATGGCGGAACACGAGGGCGATGTTTTGGCGGGGATCATGGTGTTCGCGGTGGGCGACACGGCGTGGTACTTGTATGGCGCGTCGGGCGACATCAAACGCAACTTGATGGCATCTTACGGCGTGCAGTGGCGGGCGCTTCAGTGGGCGCGGGCGCGGGGGTGTACTACGTATGATATGTGGGGCATTCCCGACGCCGATGTTGAGACGCTAGAAGCGGATTTTGAAACCCGTAGCGATGGCTTGTGGGGGGTGTATGGCTTCAAGCGCGGATGGGGCGGGCAGGTTGTCCGCTCTCTGGGCGCGTGGGATATGCGCTATAACGGCATCATTTATCAGGTGTATGAAACGGCGGTGAGACTGCGTGAGCGTCGAAATCGCCCGGATTAACGACCGGGACACATGGAATCAGGCATTGCGCCTGTTGCCCCATGCCCATATCTTACAGACATGGGAGTGGGGCGAATTTAAGCAACAAACAACGGGCTGGAACCCGATCCGCATCGCCTATCAACGGGACGGGCAGATCGTGGCGATGGCGAGCATCGGCGTGCGCAGTATTGGTCCGCTCAATGTCATGTATGTGCCCAAGGGACCTGTCTTGGACACCCACGACCGGGCGCTGGCGTCAGAAGTGGTCGAACACTTACAACGGGTGGCACAGCGTTACCGCGCCCTGTGGCTCAAAATTGATCCCGATGTCGTGGCGGCGACCGGGCTGCCGGCGCTGGTCGGGCAAGAGGCAGTCGCCCCCGACGACCCGACGCTGACCGAGATCCGCAATCCCGATGGCACCTGGCTGATGAATCAATTACGGGATCGGCGGTGGCGTTTTTCGGGCGATCAAGTCCAGTTCCGCAACACCATCCAGATCGATTTATTGCGCGCACCGGAGGCGATTATGGCGGCGATGAACCAAAGCACCCGCCGCAAGATTCGCATCGCCGAAAAAGCCGGCGTCACCGTGCGGGTGGGCACCCCCGCCGATCTGCCGCTGCTCTACGACCTCTATCAAATCACAGGGGAGCGGGACGAGTTTTTGACGCGCCCGCGCGCCTATTATGAAAAGGCATGGAGCGCCTTCATGTCGGCGGGGTTGGCACTGCCGCTCATCGCCGAGTTGGATGGTCACGCTATCGCCCATGTGATTCTGTTCCACTTCGCCAAAACCTGTTGGTATTTCTATGGTGCCTCTTCCAACGAAGGGCGCGACGCCATGCCCAATTATCTGCTGCAATGGCACGCCATGCAGTGGGCGCGGGCACAGGGCTATGCTGTGTATGATATGTGGGGTGCCCCAGATGTCTTTGATGAGAGTGACCGCTTATGGGGCGTGTATAACTTCAAACGTGGGTTTCGCGGGCAGGTGACACGGCATATCGGCGCGTGGGATTATGCCCCTTATGCCCCGTTGTATACCGCCTATATCGAACTGATGCCCCGCGTTCGGGCGTGGTTGCGGGGACGAACACCAGCGAACAATTCAGCGAAGGAGAATCAAGAATCATGACGACAACAAACATCGTGTTAGAGCATCATCTGATCGAGACCAATGGCGTGACCTTGCACGTCGTCCAAGCCGGACCGCAAGAGGGCGAATTGGTCATCTTGTTACACGGGTTTCCTGATTTTTGGTACGGCTGGCATCGACAGATCGAGGCACTAGCGGAGCGTGGTTTCCGCGTCTGGGCACCCGATCAACGGGGCTATAACCTCAGCGAGAAGCCGAGCGGCTTGGGTGCCTATCAAATCGATGTCTTGGCGAAAGATGTGATCGGCTTGATCGACGCCAGCGGGCGCGAAAAAGTCGTCCTCGTGGGGCATGACTGGGGCGCAGCAGTCACATGGCACACCAGCCTATGGTATCCCGACCGTGTCAAGAAGATCGCCATTTTGAACGTGCCGCATCCCTCGGTGATGACCAAAGCCTTGCGCACCAACCCGGCACAGATGCTCAAGAGTTGGTATATCGGTTTCTTTCAAATTCCGGCGATCCCCGAATTTCTCATGGGCATTGGCACGATGACGCCGATGGCACAGGCGTTGCTCAACAGCAGCCGCAAGGGGACATTCACCGACAATGACATCACCCAGTATCTCAAGGCATGGCAGCAACCGGGGGCGCTCACAGCGATGCTTAATTGGTATCGCGCGGTGGCGCAGATGCCGGTCAATTTGCCCAAGGATAGGCAGGTGAAGGTGCCCGTGTTGATCATTTGGGGGGCGAAAGATGCCTTCTTAGGCGTCGAAATGGCACAGCAGAGCATCGACCGGTGCGCCGATGGGCGCTTGGTGGTGTTCGACAATGCCACTCACTGGGTGCAGCACGAAGAAGCCGAACAAGTCAATTTGCTGCTGGCGGAGTGGGCAGCGGGGTAAAGGGGTCGGGGCGGCGGGTGAGTCGCCGCCCCGTTTGCCGCCGACGATCTAGCGGCGTGGTCATTGCCCGTTATCATTGAACGAAAGAGCGCCTTGGTGAGTAGTTATCCATACAGCATGTTGTTCGCTACGCCATCCTGTTCGGGTTAATTCTTGAAAGATAACGCTGTGCAAAACGTTATCGACCCCATTGAGACGGTCACACCACCACCGCGCCCGATCTTTGCTTCGCCCATTGATGAACAGTTCCCCGTATGGGCGCGGCGTTCTAACCCGATCATCCGCTATCATTTGGGCGGCATGTGGAAGACCTTCCCCCCTAATGGACGGGTGCTATTGCGGATGGTTGCCTTGCAAGCCGTGATCATCGCCATATCGCTGGTCGCGCCGATCATTTTTTCGATCCTGATGCCGATGGTGATGGTGGCATTGGCGATGATCCCCATCGGTTTTATTTTGTATGCCCGCATTTTGGTGCAAAGCAGCAGTACCGCCGCCGCCTATGTGGTGGACGAACAGCGCCACCAAACCCTCGACCTCTTGCTGCTCATCCCCCAACCGCGCCCCCACATCCTCTATGCGAAATTGGCGGCGGCGTTATGGCCCCATGCCGAAAACTTAACGATTGTCGCGTGGATCGTCGGGTTGCTCTCGCTGCCGCTGATGATCATCCAATACGACTTTCAATATGGACTCGATAGCGCTCCGCTGCTCGTGCGCTTGGCATTGCTCGGCGGGGTGGTGGCGGCGTTGCTGCGCGTGTGGCTAGAACCGGTGATGATGGTGGCATTAGGGGCGATGTACGGTGCCGCCAGTGGCTCCCGTAGCCAAGCGATCACCGCGACGATTTTGACGATGGCGGCGTATCTGCTGCTGATCAATTTGGCGCGCTTGCTCCCCGTCGATCCTATCTGGCACATCGTCATCGAAACGATCCTGCCCGTCACCCTGCCGCCCCTGATCACAGTGATAGCGCTGCGTCTTGTGCTGCGGATATGGACAAAATAGACGCCAATTTGGGCGTCCGATGCCATTTTTGGGCGTCTGTTGCTGTTTTCCCCCAATCTCTAGCCTCGAATTCCTGCGCTTTTGTCAAGAGGCGGCGGGGGATCGTTGGTGAATCGTTAGCGCAAACTTCCATTGGTCGGTTACAATCAAGCACATTCGTTGATGATGGACGCGCGTATAGCGCCGTATAGATCATCATTTTGTGAAATTTCAGGAGGAAAAACCCTTGAACAAGCGCTTCTTACTCATGGTGCTAGTGTTGTTGGCACTGATTGTGCCAATGGCAGCACACGCGCAAACTGATGCGATGACGGCGGCTGACCCCAACGCCAACATCAGTTGGCCCCCCGTCGTGTACGTCCTGCGCGGCTCTTTCGAAGTGCGGGGCACGGCAAACCTCGCCAATATGACGAATTATTTCTTGGAATTCCGCCCCTTGAATGCCTCGCTGCAACCCGTGGGGAGCGACACCGATTGGTTCCCGGCAGTGCTGCCGAGCGCATCCGCCGTGCAAGAGGATGTCTTGGGGGTCTGGGATACCACACTCGTCGCCGATGGCTTGTATGAACTACGCTTGTCGGTCAATGTGTCGGCAGGTTCCCCCGTCGTCATCAGCGTCTCGCCGCTGCGCATCGAAAACGTCCCGTCACCGTTTGCGGCTGTGCCGACCGCCTTCCCGACTGCCTTCCCGACATTGGCACCCGTGCAAGTGCAACCGACGGTCGCTGTTCAACCCACTGCTACCCCAGATCGCGGACCGATTGCGCGCATCACCACCCCCAACGGCAATGTCCGTCAAGGGGATGGCTTATCCTTCCCCATCGTTCTGTCCCTGCCCCAAGGCACCGAACTGAGCATCATCGGCGTCAGCACGACGGGTTCGCGCTGGTATCGGGTACAAGCACCCAATGGTCAGGTCGGCTGGATGTCCCCTGATATTGTTGAGACATCGGGCGATTTGACGGGCTTGCCCGGCGTGGTGCCCCCGCCCGCACCCCCGACCGCCATCCCCACCTTGATCCCTGCCACCGGCGTGCCGTTGACCCCTGTCCCGGCTTCGTCGGCAAACTTAGTGGCGGGCATTGCCGCGCTTGACCCAAGCGTGCCCAATTGTAACCAAACCTTCACCGTTGGTTTGGACGTGGCGAACCTTGGCACCACCGCCACCACCGCGACGGGCACGATCTCGCTCACCGATGTCCGCATTGCGGATGGCTCCACCCAAGGATCGACCACTGGCGGATTTCCGATCATTCAGCCCAACCAGACGGTACGCATTAACATGCCGCTGACCATTAGCACCTTCCACAGCGAAGGGCATCGCATCACCATGGTGATCGATCCGGGTAATCAAGTGCCAGAAAGCAATCGTGGCGACAATACCCGCGTGATCGAATACACCTTGCAAAAGGCGAGCTGCCCGTAATTGCCAACATATCCTTACCCCTGCTCTTCGGGGGTGAGGCGTCACCCTTGCCTTGTGCAATACAATGGCGTGGGGCAGAGGTGAGGCTTCACCCCTGCCCTTCTCCAATACAATGGCGTGGGACAGGGGTGAGGATGTCTATTTTGTCCATTCATCAAGAAGAAGGCACTATGCTTAAAAGACTGTCGCTTTTCATTGTTATGATCCTGTTGGGCATCGCCCCGGTGGTGACTGCCCAGCAAACCGATATCGTGATCGACTTCCCGCCCCCCGTGTATGACCTTGCGGGCACCGTCACGATCATCGGCACCATCAACCCCGCGAATTTGAACAGTTATTTCTTTGAAGTAACTGCCTATCCCGATGGCACCAGTTGGACGCCCGTATCGCTGCCCAGTCGTGCCGCCGTCACCAGTGGCACTCTCGCTCAGATCAACACCACCATTGTCGCCGATGGCGTCTATCGTCTGCGGGCGCGCGTGTTGTTGACCAGTGGCGAAGCGCGCACGGTGGAAGTCGCGCCGGTCCGCGTGGCGAACACGCTCACCCGTTTGGATGGGAGCGTCGCCCCCATCGCAATTGCACCCACCACGGCTGCCCCTGCCACCCCCGAACCGCCGCGGATTGTGCCGCGCCCGACCACCGTCAGCGATTTGCCGGTGCCGGTCGGTGGACAAATGGATACCTTTGACGATAACGCCGCCGAATTGATGCGGCGCGCGGGCATGACCTGGATGAAGTGGCAAGTGCCTTTCGTCATTGGTGACCGTTCCCTCATCGATGTCGTGCGTGACCGCATCAACTGGTCACACGAACAGGGCTTCTACGCTTTCATGTCGATCAAGGGCGTAAAAGAAGAATTGGATGCGGGCGGCGAAGAATATTATGCCCAATACGCCGCCTTCATGACCGAGATCGCCGCCTTGCAACCGGATGCGATTCAGGTTTGGAACGAAATGAACCTTGACCGCGAATGGCCCCAAGGCAAAATCGACCCGGCAATGTATGTCGAACTGTTGCGCCAAGCCTACGACGCGATCAAAGCCGTTGACCCGACGATCCGCGTCATCACGGGCGCGCCCGCCCCAACCGGTGCCGAAGGCGCGTTTGGGCTGGATCGCGTGTGGAACGACGACCGTTATTACTTGGGCATGGCGAATTCGGGCGCGGCGCAGTATTCCGACTGCATCGGTATTCACTACAACGAAGGCATCATTTCGCCCCGTCTGCAAGGGGGCGACCCGCGTGGTGAATACCCGACTTACTATCTGCCGTTGATGCTCCAACGGGCGGCTTTCCCCTTCCGTGCGACGGATGAGCCGTTGTGCTTTAGCGAAATGGGCTATCTATCGCCCGATGGCTATGGACAACTGCCGGATGGCTTTGCATGGGGGCAAAATACCAGCGTGGCGGAACAAGCCGAATGGCTGCGCGATGCGATTGAAGTCGCCGCCACGACCGCCAATGTCGATTTGATCATCGTCTTCAACGTCAATTTCACCCGCTTCATCGACAACGATCCCCAAGGCGGTTTCGCCATCATCCGTCCCGATGGCAGTTGTCTGGCGTGCGAAGCGATCAGCACCCTGCGCACAGCCGCAGCGGCAGGCTAGACCAGCAGTTTTTCGGACAAGGCGGGCGGTGGGTCGGTTTTTGGACCCCCGCCGCTTTTTGTCCATCCCTACAAAATCGCCACTGCATCTTGTATAGTATTCCCCTCTAAGTCACTCACAACAAAGCCTTGTTTAATCCATGAATAAAATTCTCGTCACTGGCTCCAGCGGTTTGATCGGTTCCGAAGTCGTCGCCTATTTCGATGCCCTCGGATGGGATGTGCATGGCGTGGACAACAACATGCGCGCTGATTTTTTTGGCACGGCGGGCGATACCCGTTGGAATCAGCAGCGCTTGCTGGCGACAACGCGCCATTTTACCCACCATGAACTTGATATCCGAGATCGCGCCGGCGTGTTGGCGTGCCTCGAAGCCCTGCGCCCCAACTTGATCGTCCATGCCGCTGCGCAGCCGAGCCATGATTTAGCGGCGTCCCGTCCGTTTGATGATTTTGATGTCAACGCTGGCGGCACCCTCAACTTGCTGGAGGCGACGCGCCGGTTTGCGCCCGATGCCGTATTCGTGTTGATGTCCACCAATAAAGTCTATGGCGACGCCCCCAATGATCTGCCCCTTGTGGAACTGCCTACTCGTTGGGAATATGCCCGTGCCGAAGATCATCATGGCGTGCGCGAGGACATGCGCATCGATCAGGCGAAACATTCGCTGTTTGGTGCGTCCAAGGTGGCGGCGGATGTCATGACGCAAGAATACGGGCGGTATTTCGGCTTAAAAACCTGTTGTTTGCGTGGCGGCTGTTTGACAGGACCCAACCATAGCGGCGTGGAGCTGCACGGTTTCCTTAGCTATCTGGTCAAGGTCAATGCCAGCGGTGGGCTATACCGCATTTTCGGGTATCAGGGCAAGCAAGTGCGCGACAACATTCACGCCTATGACGTGGCGCGCTTCATTGAGCAGTTTTATCATGCCCCGCGCCCCGGCGAAGTGTATAACCTTGGCGGTGGACGCGAAAATTCCTGTTCGATCTTGGAGGCATTTGACCATGCCGCCGCGCTTAGCGGTCACGCGATGCGGTATGAATATGTCGAACAGGCGCGCGCGGGGGATCACATCTGCTACATCTCGGACATGCGCAAAATTCAGGCACACTATCCTGATTGGTCACTGACCAAATCACTGCCCGTGATTTTTGAGGAAATTTACACCAGTTGGCAAGCGCGGACGGTCTCGAACTAGGATGAAGCCTTCAGCACCCCATAAAAGCGGCATATCGCGCCGTAGCTTCTTAGGGGCAGTGGGCGCAACCGTCGGCGTGGGGATCGTCGGCTGTAGCCCGCTCCCTGCACCGCAAACGACGGAACTGATTCAAGAAGTAGCGATCCAAGAAGACCCGTTTCCTCCTGTTCCGACTCATGCCGTTTTGGGCGATGTTTATGTCAGCCTTGTGGGGACACCCGCCGGGGATGGCAGCCGCGAACGCCCGCTCGATTTGATCACGGCGCTTGCTGGTGCGGTGGTGGCTGCGCCCGCGCGCGTACTGCTGCTGGACTCTGCTTATGATCTTATAGGGGATATTGCCGTGCGCGTGGTGGGCGCACAGATCCGCGCGGCTGACGACGGCGGCGCGGTCACGATCCGTTTTTCGGGGGTGTTGCGGCTCAGCGGCGACCTCACCTGGAGCGGGGTCGCGCTGGTCGGGGCGTCATCCGCATCCGCATGAAATAAGTGTCCTCCAAAGAAGCTTTAGCTTTCTTTGGCTGTAAAAATGGGTACAGCGGGGACGCCTGCCACAATGGTATGATTGGCGACATTTTTCACGACCACCGCGCCGGCTCCAATCAAGATATCATAGCCGATAATCAAGGGTCCAATGATGCTGGGGTGCATTTCACTTTAGTGCAAAATATGCTCGTCATGGTAGCGGGGGAAATGTGG
>JBBRTY010000106.1:0-13913 GCA_038248285.1 Aggregatilineales bacterium | reverse complement strand
TTAATGAACGATTGACAAGCGCCTAATCCACCCCTACATCCACGTTTCGAGGGGTATTTTCCTTTTTTTATTCACGTCTTCATGCCTCTCTGTTTATTTTATTCTGTTTCTATACCTGAGTAGTCACTCGAAAAGATGGACATGAACAGCAAAACGGGATGGTGGGGGTTTCGACTGCTGACGGCGGCGATCCTGTTGGTGACGGGGTACAGCGTGCTGGCGCTGTTGGGCAGGGGGGAGGTACTTGCCCAACGCATCTTATGGGGCGCGTTGATCATCGGGCTGGCGGGTGGACTTTTAGTCGCCCGTGCCAGCCTTGTCCATGAGCCGGTGATCCGTAGACGTATCACCGGCTTGTGGGGCGTGGGGATGTCGGTGCTAGGCGCGGCAAGCTTGGCATTAGCGGTGATGCTAACCCCGCCGCCCTCGGTCGTGCTGGCGCTACGCTGGGTGAGCGTTTATGGTGGCTTGGGATTGGTGGGTGCCGCCTTGTTTTATGCACTCACGCGGCGCTTTAGCAATGTGCCGTCCCTGTGGGTCGCGGATAGTCTGTTATCAGTGGGCTTTTTGCTGGTTTCGGGAACGGTGCTTCTTGGGGGTTCAGTGGTGCTGATGGTTGCCCCGCCGTTGGCATGGGGCGCTGCTGCGGGGATCGCCATTTGTCCTCTGATTTTTGGCGCGCACGCCTTTCGTGCCCTTTCGGATCGGAACACGACGCAAACCCTTGCGGGGTCGTGGGCGGCGATCTTTGTACTGTACCTGATTTTGGCGGGCTGCTTCGTGGCGGTGCTGTCTTTGCCGGGGATGCGCGCTTGGGTGGCTGATAGCCAATTGGAAGATCTGCCGTTTTATATCCTCAGCCACGCCCTGATCGCCTTGATTTTTGGGGTCGCGAATCAAGCGGCAGCAGAATTGCATGGGCAAAATAAACGAGTCACGGGCTGGGTGCCGTTGTGGTTACTCGTCGGCAGCGGGCTGGTAGGAAGTATCGGTCATCTGCTGGTCGGTGTTTTAGAGGGGACGCTCTCCCAAATTGCGGGCGGCACTGAGGAAGCGATAGCAAACGCAATTCAACCGGTCGGAACATTGTTGACCGGTAGCGCCTCGCTGCTCGCTTGTTCATGCCTGATCTACGCGGCGACCTTCATGCTGCGCCGACCGCGTAGGCGCTCAATTCTCTAGCTGATGGTGCCGTCTACACTCCATAAACGAAGGGTATTATCGCCACTGCCGCTGATCATCAAGGTGCCGATAGGGTGAAACGCCAGCGTCAACACGGGTTGGGTATGCCCAGCGAAAGAAGCTATCGCTGTTTGAGGCTGGTTTCGCCAATCCCACAAGCGGATCATGTTGTCCCGTCCCCCAGTGGCAAGGAGCGTGCCATCAGGACTGAAGGCGGCGCAATCGACGCCATCTTCATGGGCGTGCAAAGTGGCGCTGACGGTGCCAGTGGCGAAGTCGATGATGCGCACGGTGCCATCCTTGCCAGAGGCAGCGGCGACCGAACCATCGGGACTGGCAACCACATGGCGCACCCAATCCGTCAAGGTTACGACCGCGCGTTCGCTACGGTTGGTCACATCCCATAAGCGCACGGTGTTGTCCTTGCCCGCCGACGCCAAAACGCGGTCGGCTGAGCCAAATGCCAATGCCGTGATTTCGCTTTCGTGCCCGGCGAAAGCATTAGAACCGATGCTGTCGGTCATATCCATGATGCGAATGCTCCGGTCATCGCTGCACGATGCCAGCAAACGCCCATTCTGGCTGAACTGCAACCCGGAGACGGTGTTCCGGTGTCCGCGCAGCGTCACCATCACGATGTCTTCGATCGTACTCCAGATGCGCACTAGCGTGTCATTGCTGCCCGTCGCGAGGGCGTGACCATCGGGGCTAAAGGCGAGCGCTTTGACCGGAGCGGGATGTTTTAAGGTACGGGTCGGGGTGGGTCCAAAGCCATTGATCCAAAACGAGACCCCCTCACCATGACCGACGGCGAGAATCGAACCATCTGGTGACCATGCCGCTTCCGAAATAATGCCAATTTTCGCTTGTGCGGCTGTTGCCAACCGAGAAGCTGTCTCTTGGGTGATGAACTTTCGCTGAATCATATCGGACATTTATACTTTCTTAACCTTGCGTCAATTGCAGTTGGGTATGCTACGATCTAGCGTTAAATCAAAGGGTGTCAAGGAACCAAAATGGTGCATGATAACAAGACGGATTTTCACATGCTTCAAGGGCACCAGTATATCAGCCTAGCGACTTTCCGCAAGAATGGAGACGTGATTCGGACACCTGTCTGGTTTGCACAAGCGGGCAATCGGCTGTATGTGATGACGATGCCGACCGCTGGAAAAGTCAAACGGATTCGCAATAACGCCCAAGTTGAGGTTGCGCCTTGTGATATGCGTGGTGGCATTTTGGGGGACAGCGCCGAAGCTATGGCGCTACTGCTAGGGAGTCCCGAAGCCCAACATGCGGACTCGCTTTTGACCAAGAAATATGGCTTGCCCAAGAGGCTGTTCACCATGATGTGGCGATTGCGGGGGATTCAGCCGGTCTATTTGGAAATTACCGCGATGTAATTCACGCAAGTGTGCCCACTGCTATGTGACGCGCGCTTGCGTTATAATGTGCCCCTATGCACATTGGATTGAACGCCCATTTGCTGTCCGCACATCCCGGATATCGGGCAGCAGGAATTCATAGCTATATGACCGGGTTGCTCAGTCACCTCCGACAAGCATCCCCCGACATGTGGCGTTTTAGTGTTTTTGTGGGTGGTGCCAACCCTGTTCAGTTTCCAGCGATGACGATGCGCCGAGCGGCTTTCGATACCGAGTCGCCCGTGCGGCGCATCGTGTGGGAACAACTGTGGCAACCCTTCCAAATGGGGGGGATGGACTTGCATCATGGGTTGGCGTTCATCACCCCAGCATTGTCGCCGGTGCCCGCCGTCGCCACGATCTATGATTTGAGCTTTATCCACACTCCCGAACGGTTATCCGCCAGCCGCCGTTTGTATCTGCGCTATTTTACCGCGCTCACCTGTCAACGGGCGCGGCGCTTGATCGCGATTTCCCAAAGCACCGCCCGCGACTTGCATCAAACCTTGGGGGTGCCGCGCGACCGAATCGATGTAGCGCTCCCCGGGTATGATCATGGGCGGTTTTTTCCGTTGGATGCCGCCGTGTGCCAAGCGTTTCGGCAAGCGCACGATCTACCTGACCGCTTTTGGTTGTTCATCGGCACCTTAGAGCCACGCAAAAATTTGGTGATGCTGCTGGATGCGTATGCGGCGCTGCCGCCCCATGAGCGTTTGCCGTTGATTTTGGCAGGGGGTAAAGGCTGGGACTATGCGCCGATCTTTGAACGGGTGCGGCACTATGGCTTAGAGGCTTGGGTACAGTTCCCCGGTTTTATTGCATCAGATGATTTACCCTTCTGGTACAATTGCGCAGAAACCTTCATCTATCCGTCAATTTTTGAGGGGTTTGGGTTGCCCGTACTAGAAGCGATGGCATGTGGCACGCCGGTGATGACGACGGATATATCGTCATTGCCGGAAGTGATCGGGGAGGCGGGAATGCAACTTTCGCCCAACGAACCGGCGGCATGGACGGAGGCTTTGCGGCGTGCCGCCGGGGACGAACAATGGCGTGCCCAAGCGCGCGCACGCGGTCTGGCGAGAGCAACCGCTTTTTCATGGTCAAATACGGCGATAAGCACAGTGAAAAGTTATCAACAAGCATTGGGTTTGGTTGAATGATCGTCGAAGAATTAAGGGCGCACGCCGAGTCGCCAAGCAAACAAGAAATCTTTGAACCTTTGTGGCTGATGCCACTTGCCGATGCGCTGTTGGCGCTGTTGGCGTTTGTGGTCGGCTATTTGATCCGCTATGAACTCCAAATTTTACGCCCCGTGTTTGAATTTAACCGTGCCCCCTTTGAACCGTACATCCCCTACGCCTTATTTTTTGCGACGTGGCTTCATCTCAATTATCGCGGGGCTGGCTTATACAAGCCGGCGCGTGGGCGGTCGTGGTTGGATGAAGTGTATCGCATCGTCAATGGCGTGACGGGCGCGACGGTGGTCTTGTTGGCGATCAGTTTTGTTCTGCAACCCACCGTGTTTAGTCGGCTGATGTTTATTTATGTCGGTGCCATCACCATTTTGTTTTTATCAGCAGCACGCATCTTTCGGCGGATGATCTATGCCCGTCTGCGGGCGCGCGGGATTGGCGTTTTGCGGGTATTGGTGCTGGGCGGGGGGGATGTTGGACGGGCTGTTTTGCGGACGTTGATCGCCCGTAAAGATCAGGGGTATGTGCCGATTGGCTATCTTGATGAAGACCCTCTTCATGCCAGTGTCGATCTGGGACGGGTGCGCGGCTTGGGTGGGTTGGATAATCTTGAATATGTAGTGAGCGAATATCACGTCAATTATGTGGTGATCACCCTATCGTGGCAACATCATGATCGTATCCTGAAACTCATTGAGCGCTGCCAAGCGGCGGGGATTGAGGTCAGCGTGGTGCCCGATGTGTTTCAGTTGAATTTACGCCAACTTCAAGTCGAAAACCTTGATGGGGTGCCGCTGTTGCGGGTGAACAGCTACACGACCTTGCCTTCAAGCAGTCGCATCCTTAAGCGTTTGATCGATATCGCCTTGATCATGCTGACATCGCCGGTCTTGCTGCTGATTTGCGGTCTTGTGGCATTGGCGATTCGGCTGGAAGGCGAAGGCCCGATCTTTTATGGGCAAGTGCGAGTGGGCGAAAACGGGCGACGCTTCAAGATGTTCAAGTTTCGGAGTATGGTGCCGGACGCGGATTCGCTGCGCGAAGAATTGATCAAGTCGCACAACCTTGACCCGCGTCACCCGAAGATCAAAGATGATCCCCGCATGACCCAAGTCGGGCGGATGATCCGGCGTGCCAGCATCGACGAGCTGCCCAACCTGATCAACGTGTTGGGGGGGCAGATGAGCTTGGTGGGTCCGCGCCCGCCGACGCCCGATGAGGTGATGCTCTACGAGACATGGCATATGCAGCGATTGCATGTGAAACCGGGTTTAACCGGCTTATGGCAGGTGAGCGGGCGGAGCGAAGTCCCGTTTGATGAGATGTGCCTTTTGGACATTTATTATATTGAGAACTGGTCGCTGCTTTTGGATCTCCAAATCCTCATGATGACGATCCCGCGCGTGATGTTTCGGCGTGGGGCGTATTGACGGAACCGAGCGGCACGCGGTGGCGTCAGCCTATTTTTCCCAGTTGCCATTGGCGGGGTTATATGACCAACCGGCGGGCGTGGTCGGATTGCACGAGCTGGGGGCGACGGTTTCCCCTTCTGGAGCGGGGCGAAAGATGACCTCTACCGTTTTGTTGGTGACTAAGCGGATGAAATTGCCGATCACAAGGCGGGCTTCTTGCTCGGCACGGCTGAGGATGCCGCCCTCCACCGCTTCATCCCGAAAATTATTGAGCGAGATATAATTCGCCAACAAGCGCGCTTCATCCCAATCGACCGCGCACACGGTGGAACTGCGATCATACTGGCGAATATAATCGATGCGACAACTGGTCAATTGAGGCGCGGGCAAGATCAAGACATAACGATCATTGTCTTCATCATAGGCAAAATCAGCTTCTTGAATCTGTGTTAAGTCGATCCCCGCTTCAATCGTGCCTTGCACGACATGACTGGCGCTGTAGCCACAGGCATTGAGCGCCCCTTGCCCGACACTGACAGCGACATCAGCTTTCGCCAGTTGGCTGCTGATACTGACGAGCTGCCCTAAGGGTTGAATCCCCTGCACGATAGTTTGGGTACTGATGATGTTGGCGGTGGCGGGTTGGGGGGCACCTAAGCCAAATAAGCCGCCGACACTGCTGATCAAACCGCCCATTGAGGTGGTCCCAACCACGATCAAGACGGTGGGGATGAGCAACAAAATGCCGACACACCCCAAGGCTCCGCCGATGCCCCACAAGCACCCAGAGCGGGATCGACGGGTTTCTGGCTCATCTGCGAGTCCGCTGGTTAAAGTTGCGGGCAAGGGCGGGATGATCTCATCAGATGGGTCTGAATTTGTGGGGGGGTGTTGGAATTGGGTCACTCGAACTCCTGTGATGAATTAGGGTTTAGGGATCAGGGGTTGGGGATTGGGGGAAAGCGAAAATATCACTCCCCGCCGCCCGATAGAATCGTAGAGTCAGTATCTGCATTCTTTACACTATATACGAAGCAATGGGCGGGCAAGTTGCAGGTATGCCCGACAATATTTTAATCGCGCAGGTAACGGCGGTTAGGATCGCGCTTGCCCCAAATGACTTTATCGCTGATGATGCGCACGGTCATATCGCGGTCTACCGTGATTTGGCAGGACAAGCGAGGGTAGCCGAAACGGGCAGCGAGTTGGTCATGCCAGTTGACAGGCGTTGGTTCACCCGCTTCAAACCAGATGCCGCATGTCGCACAGATGCCGCGCCCGCCGCAATTGGTCACGCGCGTGATGGCGGTATAGGGCGAGAGACCGATATCTAAAAGTGCACGCCGCAAGTTGGTGCCAGCAGGCACCGTAACCGTTTTGGTCTCGTTATCGATCAAGATCGTGAGCGTGTGCTGTTTCATGAGGCTGTCCTTGTATCCTTGAGTGCTGTAAGTGGATGGCGATCTCTTGTACCGCAATCCGCGCTTCCTGTCGAATATTATAAAGAGGTCCCAAGCCGCGATAGAAACGCCCGACGAGAAATAAGCCGGGGCGATCTGAGATTTGTTGGCTGTCGTCGGCACGACGGGTGATCCAGCCGTCGCGGTCGGCGCTGAAGGGGAAATCAAGGTAATCAATGGCGGGGCGGTAGCCAGTACACAAGATCACACTATCCACTTCAACGCGGCTGCCATCCAATAAGATGGCTTCATCACAGGTCAAACTGGCTAAACCTGCCACCACTTGGATCGTGCCCGCCCGCAAGCCCGCGATCAAGTGCTTGCCGCGTACCGGAGCCGACGAACCAGCGCGTTCATCGCGGTTGGGGGCAAGCGGCAGACCAAGCGTCTCGATGCCCGGATAACTTTGAAAATTGACACGGTTCAAAAAGGATTTACGCCACTGTTTGGGCAAACGGTTGGCGATCAAGTGCCAGACGGTGGGGGGCAAGCCGTTGGGGTATTCGCGACTGATCACGATGTCACTGCGGATCGCCAGCAAAACGGGGCGCATAGCGTGGTGTTGCAGATCGACCGCGATATCCGCGCCGCTGGGTCCATTGCCGACGACCAGCACCCGTTTGCCCGCGAAGGTGTCGGCGGCATGATAAGCACTGGCGTGCAGGGTCTCGCCCGCAAATTGATCAATGCCGGGGATCGGGGGCACGTAGGGTTTGCTGAACCGCCCGCTGGCGATCACCACGCACGGGTAGACGTGATCGTCGCGATCGGTGACGACGCGCCAGCCGTCCGGCACAGGCGTGACCGATTGCACCGTCACGTTGAAATCGATGGGGAAGGCGTGATCCCGCATGTAGCGCTGCACATAATCGTAATACTGGCGTCCGGTCGGATAAATGCCATAGCGCAAAGGGATGCGCTTGCCGGGCAGATGCGATACGAAGCCCGCCGTATTCAGCCGCAACGCACTGTACAGGTTCGCCCATGTAGAAGCGAGCGTGTTCGTTTTTTCGACGATTCGATAGGGAATAGCCGCCCGCTCTAAATAATAAGCGGTGCTGATCCCGGCTGGACCAGCACCGATGACC
Source organism: Aggregatilineales bacterium (assembly GCA_038248285.1). GTDB lineage: Bacteria > Chloroflexota > Anaerolineae > Aggregatilineales > Phototrophicaceae > Flexifilum. The sequence continues at coordinate 6,151 of JBBRTY010000106.1, read as the reverse complement.
AACACCGGGGCTTTTGCGCTCACGCCAGTTTAGCCTGTGCCTGCTGTGGGCTGGGGCGTCGCGGGTTGGGGTGTCGCCGTTGCTGCGAACGGCGTGCCATTCGACAGATTAGCGTAGGCGGTCACGGTTAAGCCCATGAGCGGTCGGTAGGCGGTCGGCAGTTGCCGCAAGGTGGCTTCATAGGCAATGGCGTCTTCGGTGCTACGGGGAATCCACGTCGAAAAATATTCCAGTTCGGGACCGATCAAGACATCGCGGGTGAGCGCGACTTGGGTATCGATCTCGTTGTATTCTGCGACGGGTGCCCGAATACCCAACACACCCACGCCGTACAATCCGGCAACGAACATGACGAGCGAGAAGGTGGCGACAATAACGCCAGTAGACCGGTTAGAACGGCGTTTTTGAGGCGTCAAGACGCGCACGGGGAGCGGAGCGTTGGGGGCGGCGAGGGTTTCAAGCTCGGCACGTAAAACGTCGAAGTGATTAGGGTTGAACAGATCGACGACGGTCAGATGGTTGATCAAGTTAGGCAGGGGGAAGTCTTCGAGGCGGACGATGATAATGTGTAGGGAGAGATCAAAGGCGCGATGAAGCGACGCCATCAGCGGTGAATTGGCAATAGCAATATCCGACTTTTGCAGTACAGCGAGGAGGGTATCCCCTTGTGCTGGAATGCCGGTATCGGCGGGGAAACCCGCTTGGCGTAATTCGGCGATCAAAGTTTGGGCGCGGGCGCTGTTATTTTCATTGGCAATGACACGAATCATGAGGAGCGTTGTCCTTTAGCTTCCATTGGTTGGCGAGTTTGTTTCAAAAGCGCGAATCGTATTGACGATATCCCACCGTTGGGTTTCTGTAAGTTGGTTGGCGCACGCGGGTAAAGCCCGCCAGCCTGTGCGCGTCAGCGCGTCGTAGATGGCTTCATCGCGCAAGCGGGGCAGGCGTTCAACCAGTTCGTTAAAATCGCCCGCCTCCCGCCATGTGGGGCAGACGTCGGCAAAGAGTGCTGCGCCGCGTCCCAGCGAGTCGCCATCGGGCAAGATTGGGTTGACGATTTGGGGTGGGGGGAGTGCCAGTTGGGCGTAATTGTCAAACACGTTGGCGGAGGCGGCAATCCCGATGATGACAATGACGATGCCCGCTAGGGTTGCGCCTACTGCTGCTGTGACGACCGCCGGAGTCAAGTCCAAACGGCGATAGAGGCGCAGTGCCAACGGGGACAGGGCATAGGCTCCCGATCCGATGACGCCAAGCAGGGCGATCAGGTTGAGCAATGAAGGCGACCGCAAGCTACTTTCGCCATCATCGCTGATCGTGAGGGCGAAGGCGGCGCGCACGCCATCGACTTCGACGAGCGCCCACCATGTGCCGATTTGGTCGATCTCGGCTCCGGTGGTAGTGTAGACTCCCCCTTCGATAGGTTCCAGTGGGTGCCATACGCCGCGTTGATCGCGGGCTGGATTGGCGATTTGCACCGTCACCGCTGCATTTTCGACAGCGACCCCCGCGCGGATGACTTGCACATCCATCGTGTTGATGCCCGTGCCGCCGGGTGCGAGGGTCAGCGTGGTGACGTTATCATCGATTTGGGTGGCGAATGACGGCGGCGACGGGGCGATGATATCGGGTTGGGGGGGCGGGGTGGCAGATAACCACGCCGCGCCGATCAGGACTGCCAAGATCAACAACGCTTCGAGGCGTAGGGTGGGGATAAAACTTTGGAACCCGTGTGTGAGGCGCGCCCAGCGTTGATAGCGTTCTGGGCGTAAAGCGATGTGATGGGCAGCGCCAAAAACGATGAGGACGGCAACGAGCGCCAGTTTGATCACGAGCGCGCCGCCATAGCTGGTGCCGACATCGGCGGGGGTGGCAAACCAGTTGAGGGCGTTATAGACCCCCGTCGTGATGACCAGCATCAAGCCGACGACCGCCAAGCGTGAAAAGCGGCGCATTACTGCCAGCAATGCGCGGCGGCGATCTTCGCCTCTATAGGGAGCTAAGGCGGACGGGAGGATCAAGGTCATGACGACCGCGCCGCCCGCCCACGCCCCAACTGCTAAGCCGTGCAGCCAATCGCTAAAGATCGCGAACCATGGCAAGACTTGCGATCCCGCTGCATGGCTGGCGACGCTCCACGACCCTAAGATGAGCGCCGCCGCCCACGCATTGGCTGCCCAACCCGGGCGCACGATCTCCGGTTGGGTGTGGCGATAAATCACGCCTGCGCCAAAGATCGCCGCCACGAGCAGCAAGAGCAGTAGGCGCACATTCCAGGTATCGCCGAAGCGGGTGCCGATGCGCACGACGCTCCATAAATTATCGGCGATCACGCGATCCAACGGGGCACCGAAAAAGATCATCGTTTGTTGCAGCAAGGCGAGAATATTGGCGAAGACCGCAACGGCGAGGGCGATAGTCACGATTTGATTGAGGCGCGCCATCACGCGCGGCGGCAAGCCCCCGGCGCGATGAATTGGATTGCCCCATGCGGGAGTCAAGACGAGGGTATAAAGGATGAATGCGCCAAACAGCACCATTGTTGATGCCAGCAGCAGGGTGCGCCATAGGGCTTCTAACGGGACGACGGTATCGCCCGAACGACTGCTGTTGAGATCGGTGGCGGTATCGCCGATGAAAAATACGCGCGACTCGGCGATGACATGCCCATCGCTGGCGAAGGCAATCCGCAGGTCGCTGATATAGGCACCGGTGGGCAGGTCGGCGGGCAGGCGAACGGTCAACAGTGTGCGGTCGGCGTCGCTGACCCCCCCTTCTGCGATCACGATCCCGTTGGCATCCCGCACAATGACGCGGCTGAAACGTGGCTCTAACGGCTCGCTGAACCAATATTGGGCACGGGCGGGGGCACGCTCAAGGGCGGCACGGTCTTGAGGGATGGCGCGGATAAGATAGCCGTGTGCATTCACAGCACGGGGCGCAATGAGCAGACACAGCAACGCCAACACGATCAGGCTGAACGCGCGTGGGGCGTGGAGGCGCTGTTGATGAGGCACGTTATTCAAGTTTGAAACGCTCTGGCGGCTCGATATCGTCGGTGGGAGGCATGGCGATAGGGGCTACTGGTTCCGCCTCATCGTCTGATTCATTGCGGGAGCGTAACCAACTGATCCCCATCATGGCGATGAAGGCGAGCGCCACGCCGACGAAAATGAGTTCATCAAACACACCGAGCGCGCCATGTGCTAAAAAAACTGGGAAAGTCATGATGAGTTGCTGTCCGCATTCCGCTTAAAGAAGGTCGTGAATGCGTAAATTGTACACCTTCCTGAACGGGTTTGCGTACTTTTTCACGAATGACTCATAGGTGTGGATTCATAAAAACACACAATGCCGTGGAAGGGAGCATTGTGTGTAGGTGTAGGACGAGTGCGCCTAGTAGGATTTGAACCTACGCAAACGGTTTAGGAAACCGCTACTCTATCCCCTGAGCTATAGGCGCTTATATGGATCAGTTTCACTTGTATTTTAGCCTAGAGCGGCGGGGGTTGTCAATCAACGGCATGATTTTTACACCTTGCAGACATCGTCTTCGCAAGGGGTGAGATCGACCCCGAACAAGCGGTTGACGGCATAGCGGTTGCAGGCGATCCAGCGATAGAGGCGGGCACCGAGCGCGGTCATGCCGGGCAATTGCAGCAATAACCAGATGGGGAAGGTGAGCGGCATTTCCTTTAACATGCGGCGTGTGCCCAAAAAGCCCGCAAACTCGCGCCCCTGTCGGTCATAGACATGGACTTCGCCCATCGCAGCATCATGATCGAGCGCAGGGTAGCGGGCGGTGACGAGGGCGCTCTCGTGCAGATCGAGGAATTCGACACGGTGCCGCCAATCGAAGGTTTCGACAAAGGCTTTGCTGGCGCGACAGATGACGCAGCGCCCATCGTAGACGGACGTGATGCTTATACTCATGGTGGGTGTCCCTGAGAACAGGTTATTTTGCGATATGGTTGTATTTTAATGTAGAAGTGTGGGGCGTGGATGAGAACAATGGGTGAGAAATGTGATCATGAGGGGGATTAAGGATAAAAGGTTCTGCACGATATAAGACGCTTCCCTCGATTTGCGCGATCAACTTTAACATCGGTCTGAAACCAGTATCAGCGAATCATAGATTTGATTGTTCCCACCCCCCAGCCCTCTCCCCATTGCATGTAGAGGAGGCGAGAACGGCTCACAAAAGTTTTTTAAAGTCCCCTCTCTACGAAGTGGGGAGGGGATGCCGACCTTCAGTCGGACGGGGCGGGGATGTACTTTCGTGATTCACTGAGTATGGCTTTGTTGATTTGCGAATGCACGCGAGTCAACCTGCTCAAATTAAATATTTATAATATGCATCTCTGTCTAAACTTCTGTACGACACCAAATAGGTTGGGTGTGAATTAGTAGGATGGATAGCAATTACACTCTCCTTGGTGAATCTTCCCTAATGTTTTTCTCGGAGTTGTTTCACACTCTTGACACATACTGGAAACGCATATAATGGAAGTGGTACTTTTGTGTGATATGTACACTTGGAGAGAAAACTGTGAATAAACATCGTTTCTTGAACCGGCTGCTTACATTGGTTCTCCTTACAGCACTCGTGCTGGTGCTTCAGCCCACGCCGAGCTTTGCGGCGGGCGCGGTGCGCGGCAACGCTGGGTTCAGTTCAAACGGGTTGCCCGCTAACGACGATGGTTCAACCGGACTGGTTGATCTTGGTTTCAGCGCCAACTTCTACGGACAGACGTTCACCCAGTTGTATGTCAACAATAACGGCAATGTCACCTTTGACTCGCCGCTGGGCACCTTCACACCCTTCGACCTGACCTCGACCGGGCTTAAGATGATCGCGCCGTTCTTCGCTGATGTGGATACCCGCGTGGGGAATATCACCCGCTACGGCTGGGATACGGTCGATGGCCGCCCGGCGTTCGGCGTCAACTGGATTGACGTGGGTTACTTCTCCGGCAACATCAATAAGCTGAATTCATTCCAACTGGTCATCATCGACCGCTCTGACATCGGCGCTGGCGATTTCGACTTCGAGTTCAACTATGACAAGATTCAATGGGAAACAGGCGATGCCAGTGATGGTGTCGATGGTCTGGGCGGCTTCTCGGCGCGGATGGGCTTCTCTAATGGCACAGGCGCACCCGGCACATTCTACGAACAGCCCGGCTCGGCGGTGAATGGCGCTTTCCTTGATGGTGGGTCGAACGCGCTGATCTCCAACAGCCTGAATTCTGGCTTGAGCGGGCGCTACCAGTTTCAGGTGCGCGGCGGCACGGTCAACACTCCTGTGCAGCAGCAGAATTCGAACTCGTGCGGTGCGCCGACGACCGCGAATTCGGTGGTTGGCGAACTGCCGTTCCGGACACAGGCGTACTATGAACCCGGCAATGCCTCCCCTGGTCTCTTCGTCAACCCCGGCACGTACTGGGTGCTGGGCGTCGATCAGAACGTGGAGTACTACAAGATCATCCTCGCGTGCGAGTACGTGTGGGTGCCCGTCCAGAACATGCAGCCTAACTATGACGCAGTCTGGCAGGGTCGTGCGCTCCCGACCGATGTGGTGGATGGCAGCGACAGCAGCAAGTAAGCACCGTTGAAAGCGGGGTCAGACCCGCTGCTTTACAGGCGAGAGCGCTACATGCGGTGGTATGTGTCAAGGGTGTGAAACAACTTCGGGAAAAACATTAGGAAAGACTCGCCGGCGTGGCAGGGTTAATCTAAGCCCTGTCGGGGAGGTGGTGCCATGTGCGGTGGTGCCACCCCTCCCACTCCGTCGCCGAAGACGCCCGAGACGGGGCGGACGGTGATGTTCCCCGATAGCAATACGGCGGCGTCACGGGCGAAGGCGCGGGCGAATGCACACGAGGGGGCGATTATGGCTCAGGTTTTGCATGACCCCAACACGGTATGGACCACAATTTCGCTCCCTTGGTACGACGGACAACAGCGCGCGATGCAGATCACCTCGGACTGTGCAGTCTGGTTTCACGCTGGCAAACCCCCTTTGCCCATTCGTTGGGTGCTGGTGCGCGACCCGCAGGGCGAGTATGACTCGGTCGGGATGTTGTGTATCGACCCCACTGCGGATCCGTTAGCCATTGTGGATTGGTTTGTCCAACGTTGGCAATTGGAG
>JBBRTY010000105.1:0-14009 GCA_038248285.1 Aggregatilineales bacterium | reverse complement strand
GAATTCAAGATCGCTCACATATTCCTCCCCAAGAATATGTTGACTTGATCCGGCAAGGGGGAAACGTCGCCCAAAACGTCGCCCAATATCAAGTCACACTGCTGACAATTTTGCCGACGCTGCCATCACCTCCCCCGATGTTGACTGCTATTTACAATGATTTGCTGAATTGGACAAGCGGCACCGACCTGAATCTTTTGGTGCGTTTACGAGCATCCACCCATCTCTACGAATTGGCGACGAACTTGCCCCGTCAAGAGATGTCGTCGCAAATGATTGATGAGATCAACACGCTCTTGAACAATCAATATGACCCGTTGTTCTTTGCGATCTTGGCACGGTTCAAAATCACCTTAGGGTTGTTGGATGATGCCGAGGCGACCTTAGCGCGCACTAATGCCGCTGCGCCGGAAGTGCGTTTGATAGCAGCAGAGCTATTATCTGAGCGCGGGCAACGTGCCCAAGCGCGGCTGACGTTTGCGGCGCTGGCTGCGAACTCTGAAGCGTCCGCGTGGGTGCGTACCACCGCAGCATTACTGGCACGTCCGTAAAGAGCGGAAACGCAACCATGCCGACGTATTCGGCATGACCGGAAAACTTGCGAAGGATTGACTCAATTCAAATAATCCTCATATAGTCGCATGGTATCTTGAGGATTATGTTGACTCTTTTGGATTTTCGGGTAAGGCAGCGCGATTTTTTGCTCGAAATTTCGCGCGCTATCACCGCTCAACTCGATCTGAGCGAAGTCTTAAAGCGCGTCTTGAATGCGTCGGTGGCGATGCTAGGCGGGCAAATTGGGATGATCGCCTTGCGAGATGAAGCGGGGGTGTATCGGGTGCGCGCCACGACCGGAGTCGATCCGGCGCGGGTGGCGGGGCTAAACGATGAGATCGCAGCAATTTTCGATGAAGCGGCGACCCTCGATTACGCCGCTATGGAGGCACGCCTACGCGAAATGGCGGTCTCGTTAGATGATCGAATGCAGCAAACCTTTGCCCTGCCGTTTATTTGGGAGGGCGAGCCGATGGGGGTACTCGTCGTGTTTCGCGCTCATCTTGCCAGCGCCACCCCAGATGATGTGCAAGTGCTGCAAAGTTTTGCCGATCAAGCCGCGATTGCCGTTCACAATGCGCAGCTCTACGCCCGCATTGACCACGAACGACGACGACTGGCGGCAATCTTGCAACACAGTGCCGATGGCGTCCTCATCTTAGATGCCCGCGCCACCATTTTAAGTATGAACCATGCTTTGGAGCGGATGACCGGCTGGCGCGCGACCGATGCCACCGGGCTGACGCATGATGATGTGATCGTCTGGCGCAAGCTAGAGAGCCGTGATTTGACCACCGCGCTGGATAGCGGGTGGCTGCGCGAAAGTGGTAGCCTCACCCCGCCGGTACCCTTGTATGTCGAGGGCGATCTGGAACGGCGGGATGGCATGACCATTAGCCTTGCCATCATCTATGCCCCTTTGTTCAGTGTGGATGGGCATTTGGTCAATATCATCGCTGATGTGCGTGATATCACGAATTTTCGCCAAGCGCAAGAAATGCAAAGCACGTTTATCAGCATGATCTCGCACGAGTTGCGGACACCGGTCGCCCTCATCAAGGGCAATGCTGCGACTTTACGGCGCGACGATGTAGAATGGGATACGCCAACAGTGCGCGACATGGCAGAGGTCATCGAAGAAGAAAGCGACCGCCTCACCGCGCTGATCAACAATTTGCTGACGACCAGTAAAATTCAGGCGCAACGCACGGTTGAATTAAACATTGATGATGTCCGTATCGACCGGATCGCCGCTCGCTCCGTCGAACGGTTCCAAGCGCAAACCAAAAAACATCATCTCGAAATGCAGTTCCCGCCCGATTTTCCGGTTGTGCGCGGCGATGAACAACGCTTACTTCAGGTTTTTGACAACCTGATCGGGAATGCGATCAAGTATTCGCCCGACGGGGGTGATATCATCCTCCAAGGTCACGTCATGGGCGACCAAATCCTGATCCAAATACGGGATCAGGGGGTGGGATTGGCTCCTGATGACCAAGCCAAAGTCTTTGATCGCTTCTATCGGGTGGATGGTACGCTTAGCCGCAAAACACAAGGAACCGGGCTAGGATTATATTTAGCTCGGCAGTTAGTGCGGGCACACGGCGGCGACTTGGGGGTAGAAAGTCAACTCGGCAAGGGTTCCACTTTTTACTTTACCCTGCCATTAGAATAACCAGCTAGAACGATTCACTATTTTGCCCCACCCAGAAATATGGTAGACATTCGCCCTAAGGAGCGGTCAGTGCCTAAACAAATGATGATTCAATGCACCAACTGTGGTAATCAGTTTGGGGCAATCGTGGAAACATTGGTGGACGCCAGCCAAGACCCCACCGCCAAACAGCGGCTCTTGAGCGGCGGCTTAAACGTGATGCAATGTCCGAAATGCAGCTATCAAATGCTGGTGGGTTCGCCGTTGCTGTATCACGACGCCAGCAAAGACCTCTTGATCGGCTTTGTGCCGATGGAACTGAACATGAACAATGATCAGCAAGAGAAAGCACTGGGTGATTTGATGCGTGAACTGACCGCGCGCATCCCTCAAAATCAGTTTCGGGGGTATCTCTTTCAGCCCCGCCGCGCCTTGTCGATGCAGCACTTGGTCGAGCAAGTTTTACAGGCGGATGGCGTGACGCCGGAAATGATCGAAGCCCAAAAAGCCCGTGCCCGCTTGATCGAACAGATCATGGAGGCAGCAGAACCTGCGTTGGCGGTCTTGGTACAAGAAAACGACGCCAAGATCGACGCCGCGTTCTTCCAAACCATGACCTTGATGGCACAGCGCCTCGCCAGCGCCGGCTCGCCCGATGTGGCACAACAAGTGGTGATGGTTCAAGCACGAGTGGCGGAACTGTCCAGCTATGGCAAACAAGCCATGCAGCGCGTGCGCGAAGAAGAAGCCATCGTGGAACAAATTGCCAATGAAGTCGAAGCGCTCGGTGCTGATGCCGACCGCCCCGAATTCCTCGATATGATCATTCACTATCAATCCGACCCGGTACGGTTGCGCGCCCTTGTCGGGTTGGTGCGTCCGGTGTTTGATGAAATTTTCTTCCAAGAGATGAATGTCGCCATAGGGCGTGCCCCTGCCGATCAACGGTTGAACTTAGAAACCCTGCGCACCACCTTAACCAAGATGATCCAAGAAGCAGACACGCAATCCCAAGAAGCGATTCGGGCGGCGGTGCAATTGTTACAGCAAATTGTGAATGCCCCCGATCTTGATGAGGCGCTCCGCAACTACATCACCTTGATCGACGGCACCTTCTTGTCGGTCTTGGAAGCCAATCTGCAACAAGCACAACACGGCGGCGATCAAATGTTGTTCGAGCGCTTGGCAGAGATTTATCAACGGGTGAGCGCGATCATTGAAGATTCGATGCCGCCGACCTTACGCTTTATCAACGAGATGTTGGCGACCCCCAGCGATGAAGATGCCCTCAATCTCTTGGTGAAGCGGGCGCAAGAATTTGGTGCCGACCTGGTCGCGACGATGGATGCTGTCGAAGCAGCCTTGGCGCACCGGGGGGACAATGATCTGCTCAGCAAGCTGGTCTTTCTGCGGGCACAAGCTGAGCGCATCCTCGGTTAAAACCACATGACTTTGACGAATCGCCCCTCATTCTTTTAAGGGCTGAGGGGCGATTTTTAGAGGCAGGCTTTACGACAGCGCACGCTTGTACTTGGTATAGCCGCCGAATCCCGGCTCACCAAAGAAAGCTGGACCAAACGCGAGGTACATCTGAAACCCCAAACTTTCATAGGCTTTCTGCGCCCGATCATTGCCATTGGCAACGGTGATCCCCACGTCATGATGTCCGCGCCGGACTCCTTCCTCCAACAATGCCGTCATCAATGGCTTGACGAGACCTTTACCCCGTTCTGAAGGAATGACCGCGACACTTTCAATAATCCACGATGCTTGCGGCAAGAGGAGCGCGTTGCCTTGTGGGTCGGGCCAGTTGGGTTCATAGCGTGCGCGAAAAGTGGCGGTTGTCTCTGCTGACCAGCCGAGCGCCGCGCCAATCGCATCGATTTGGTTGATACGGACGGGTCCGCGCACAAAATCGGCGTCTGCTGCGATCCCTGCCGCCGCCGCAATTGGGTGATTCTGATCTTCCAAGATGAGAAAATCCTCCACCCCACCCCATACCCCAGCGTTTAGCGTCATGACCGTCTCGATAAAATGAAGGCTTTCCACGCCTAATCCCATCAGTGGGTAATCCCAAAATGAGAAATTAGAAGGGGGTAGTGATGCCTCGTACTGCATCCCTGCTAGAAACGGGATATCAGCGGGGGTGGCAGGACGAATGGTATAGGGCAAGTCGTTATGGATAATTTCGAAGGCGGCGGGTCGCGATTGAGTGGTTTGAGTCATGAACATAATCTCCTTATTACAAGCCGTTGAAAACGTTGATAAACGTGAACCTAAGAACCCGCTGCGACAATCGCATTGACCACAATATCGGGACGCTTGCGGTGGATGAAATGCCCGACACCTTCATGCACAGTGGCAGTGTAAGCTCCCGTGAAATCGCTGTCCTGTTCGAGAATGGACGGGTCGAAGATGTTAATTCCATCTTCAGCGCCAAGCAGGATAGTGGTGGGGACATTAATTGTTGGACGCTCTAAAAATTGTGCTTCGATGGCGTCATAACGCGGATCATTGAGGGCAGTTCCATAACTGGCACGGTACGCCTGTAATACCACAGGCACAAAATCTGGATTGTCGAAAGGGAGAGCAGTGGCTTCAAAAGTCGCATTGGAAAACTGCCACGAAGGCGACCAAGTTTCCCATAAATAGCGGGTGAAGCCGCGAACATCGCCATAGAGAATCCCTTCACCCATGTCTTGATTCAGAGTGACTACTTAGGTATAGAAACAGAATAAAATAAACAGAGAGGCATGAAGACGTGAAGAAAAACAGGAAAATGCCCCTCGAAACGTGGATGTAGGGGTGGATTAGGCGCTTGTCAATCGTTCGTTAACATGAAAGTTCCCGCGCCGAATATCCACCCATTTGCCGCCAACGGTCATTTCTCCCTTTATTACCGACCGTTTTTCAATCTGAGCAGTTACGATTCAGAACATTTTGATACCAAAGGGCACGTATTTGGGCGTAGTTTGGCGGACCCTCCTGATAATCGCCCCATGTCAGCGAATAGGGCGCGAAACTGATGAGATGGCTAACGCGCTCTGGGTACAGCGCGGCGACCCCCTTGTGCAGCTTGCGCCCCCCAACCGTGTCCCACGAGAATAAATTGTTCGAGCTCAAGGGCATCAGCGAAGTCAATGACATCCTGAACGAGTGCCCCGTTTTGCCCAGCACGCGGAGTAGCATCATCGAGAAAGTGTGTTTCGCCGAATCCGCGAAGATACGGCACATAGGTACGAAATCCCTTAGTGATGAGATCCGCCACTACCGCATCCCACGCGCGGATATCGTCGGGAAAACCATGTAACAACATGACTGGTTGCCCGTTATCCTCCCCTGCCACCTCATAGGCGATGTGCAAGACTGCCGTCTCAATGAACGAGGTCGCCATTCTCTGTTCGGTTTGTAACACGGGCGCGGCGTAAATATGCGTGACGAGACTGGCGAGCGTCATCAGGGTGATTACAGTGACGACTATCATGGCGATATATTTCAATTGATGACGAAGGTTCACGATACGATCCTCTCTGATACAGCACAGACATAATTGAACATACAAACCGCAAATCTAATTAATTTTCATTAGGTTGCGGCTCCAAAAAAAGGATCATACGCGGCGCAAACCGTTGACCCACGACTCTAACAAGATATCAACCATCTCTGTTTTTGTTTTCGGGTTCCATGTCCCTTTGATGATATCAATTGCCCCGACCATGCCAATGACCATCCCCGCGATCAAATCCGCATCCGGCACGACCGCTTTTCCCGACTCATGGGCGCGTTCGAGAATTTCCCGAATAGGGAGATTAAGCGCCACGTACACCTCTTCTTCTAGTTCGTAAGCGACGAGCGGATCGATAGCCGGCAGGTCAGATTTGCTCATGCGCATCACATCCAATGCCGGTTGCGATATCAACCAGTGACAAACCGCCCGAAGTTGTGCCACCCAATCCTCGCCAGCCGCGTGAATAGCCTGCGCTATCCCCACCCGATGGCGATTAAAGGTGCGGTGCATGACCGCCACAAACAGTTCTTCCTTGCCTTTTGGGAAATGATAATAGATCGACGATTCTTTGACCTCCAACCGCTCCGCGATATGTTTTAGCTTGATTGTGGCATACCCGCTGGCAATGAATAACGCTTCGGCAGCATCTAACACCCGCTCACGCGATTGGTTCAAATCATTGGGCATGACACCTCTAAAAACTGACTTAATTTTCATTAGGTAGTATACCTCAAAGGTGAGCAAGTGCGTTCAATTATTTAGGCAATACTCATTTTCATGCCAAGCCCCAAATTTTGGTTTTCCCCTCAAACACACTTTTGTATCTTACGATTGCCCTACGGGTATGGAATTATTCCCCAATTTGTTGTAGATTTCGGCGTCGTACTGCGTGCATAAAAAGGTGGCGTCTGATTTAATCAACCGCCGACACTGCGCGCCTCAATTGCAATATAGGAGAGGGAAACCACCCCATGCGTCAGAAATTTACGCCCATCACTCGTACCTTATCTGCTACCGTTCTCGCCATTGTCGTGCTTCTATTGAGCATTGCACCCATTGCTGCCCAAGAAGTGCCCGTTGACCAACTCACTACCGCTTTCCGCGCTGTTCGTGAGGCGTTGGAAGAACGTTTTAATACCGACTTGACCTATGTCACCCGCTACACCTTCGACGAAACCGAATTCTTGGGCGGCATTGACTCATGCTTGACCTTGGATGACCCCAACGCCGCGCGTCCACTGTATTACGGATGGCGTTTTGTCGTCACGGGCTTGGATGGACGCCAATTTGAGGGTCGTTCCAGCTTCGATGCCTCCATTATCACCGCCTGCCCCACCGTCACCGTGACGACAGCGGCGGCAACCGCTGTCCCCGGTGCGAACCCTAATCTTCCTGCCCCAGTCGCTGGCTCCGGTGCCACCGGTTCCTTTGAACTGGGTGGTCACGTCCTCGAATTCAACGCCAATACCGTCAGTTTGGTGCGTCGTTCGGGCATGGTGTGGGTGAAGAAACAACTCCGTTATGCTCAAGGTCAAGACCCGGCGACGGCGGCTGGCATGATCAATGCGGCAAAGTCGAACGGCTTCAAGATTCTGCTCGGTATTGTCGGCAACCCGTCCGAACTGGGCGCGGGTGGTGACGCCTATATTCAAGGATACGCTAACTTCGTCGGCGGGGTGGCAGCATTGGGTGCCGACGCCATTGAAGTTTGGAACGAACCGAACATCGACCGCGAATGGCCCGCCGGACAAATCAACGGCGCGAACTATACCCGCTTGTTGGCGGCATCGTTCAATGCCATTAAGTCGCGCAATGGCGGCACCATCGTGATCAGCGGCGCTCCAGCGCCGACGGGTTTCTTCGGCGCAGCAGGCTGTACCGCTCAAGGCTGTAATGATGACGTCTTCATGCAACAGATGGCGGCGGCAGGGGCGACGCAATACATGGATTGCGTGGGCTTGCACTACAACGAAGGCATCATCGCCCCCAGCGCCACCGGCGGCGACCCACGCGGCAGCTACCCCAGCTACTTCTTCGGGTCGATGCTCAATCGCGGTTATTCCCCCTTTAATAAGCCGGTCTGCTTCACAGAGCTGGGTTATCTATCGCCGCAAGGCTTTGCCGCCCCCTTACCGGGCGGCTTCGCATGGGCGCAAAATACCACCGTCGCGCAACATGCGGCATGGATTGCCGAAGCGGCATCCTTGGCAGCACAAAGCGGGCGCGTGCGCTTGATGATCGTTTGGAATGTGGACTTCCCGTTCTATACCGCGACCGACCCGATGGGCGGCTATGCGTTGTTTCGTCCTGATGGCAGTTGCCCCGGCTGCGATACGCTGGGCACGGTGATGCGCCGCTAAACGCTACACCCCTATCGGTTTAGGCTACACATCACAAAAAAAGACCGCCCCCATGGGAGCGGTCTTTTTTTGAACTCTCAATCCCCCGCCACCGGTAGCGAGTACGGCTTGATGTCATAATCGCGCAATAACGCTTCATAGCGATGCAACACCGGATGCCCATGATCCTTGAAGTGCCCCTTCACATTCTCTGGATCAATGACGGCGGTACTGTGCGGGGTTTGCAATTGACGGGCAAAACGTGCGGCTTTACGGCGATATTCCCATGCTTCAAGGCGATCCCCAACCGCGCCCCCCAATACGCCTTCAATCAAGCGTTGGGTTATGCGCCAAAACCCACGCGGTGCGAGTTCGCTTTCATCATAAAAAGCGGCACGGGCATTGGGGAGGTGCCCCAACACCCACGCATTTTGGTCGCGCATCGCCTGATAATGCGCGTGCCCGCATACCGGCACCATTTGCACCACTTCATGGGCAATAAACAAGTTATGTCGTTCTTGATAGAGCGCGGTTTCCGCAACAACATAATTCGGACACACAGTGATGCCCTGCAATTTACCCAAACGCACGACCACAATCGCAAACGCCCGCGCCAACCACACCCGCCCCGCCGTCGTCACCAGCATATAATCGAGATCATCATCGTGCATCGACGGGTTGCGCATCGACAGTGCCCCCGTCATCACGACCATCCGCACAAACGGTAAACGCCCTAGCCAGACGCCATAAGTGACCGCGTTGCCCCATAAGCGGCTTGCCACTTGTTCGCGTTCACGGCGCAACGCTGCCAGTTCATCGCGCCCGGCACGCATGACATAACCGTCTTTGACGATCAGTAATTTTTTTAGGACGGGTGAGGCAAGCGCTTGCTCAACTTGGCTGAAGCTCGCCGGGGCATCGGCGATCAAGAAATGGTGAATCTCCTGCGGCGTCATCGGAAATTGAAAAACATCGGCATAGAGAACGGTTCTTAAAATCGCGACTTCGATCCCCAGCATGGTATCGTCCGTGCCTTTTATTTTCAATTATCATGAGCGGATGACCTGCCTATCGTATGGTACTGGTCACTGGAGCGTCCGCATCCCGACAAGGCATTAGGGCGTCCATGACCACAGCCACAAATCATTAAAGGTACAAGTGGTGGCGTTGGGTTCAAAATTCACGGCGGCGATCCCTAATTCGCCTTCGTCCATTGTCGATTCTTGGCTGCCCACGAAAGCGCCATCGATATAGAAATACAGTGTATTCCCACTTGCCACGATGAGCAAATGCGCCTCGCCCTCACTCACGAAGGACTCAGAAGTGCCTACTAACCCCGGCGCAAAAGTATCCCCCGTGCGGCGCGAAATGCCGTATTCGCCCCCGCCATTAAAATAGACCAGCAGATAATCATCATCGCCGACAATATCCGCTGCGATGCCACATCCGGCACTGTCGGCGGCACCCGCGTTCAATGCCACCCGTACCCCAAGGACAAAGTTTTGATAGCGCACACCGCGCCCCATCCGCATCACATTCACCCCAGCGCGATTGTATTGGATGGAACTTTGCGGGATGGTCATGCCCATATCGCCATCAGCACCAATCGGGAGGAGGCGTCGTAAGCTGGTCACTAAGGCGCGTCCATCATTGGTGATCAAAATTTGCTCTGGGATGTACTGGGTTTCCGCCGTGTTGATAGGGGTAGTGATGAGCAAATTGGCAAAGGTGGCGATATTGAGGGTATTGAGCGAGGTGGGCGCAGCGGTCATGACGCCAATCCGTCCGGCATCCGTTCGGCTATCATCGGTGTTGGCACCAATGAAGGTGTTGTTATAGAAAAAATCAAAACTATCGTCATGGGCAAGGACACCCAGTGTGAACGTGGTCTCGCCCGCCACCAAAGCCGGGTGAGGTGTCCAATCACGAATCACCTGTTCGGCACCATTTTCGACAAAACTAAACCGCCATGCGCCTGCCTGATTGACGGTGAAGAGATACTGCGCTTCATCATCCGCCCGAAAACTGAGACCGGCACCCCAATTCCCCGTTTGCGAGCTGATCGTGATGACATCCACTTGAGCGAAGAAGTCCGCCACTGGAGAAAAAGCATTATCATAAGCGAACCCCAATAAGCGGACACCTTCAGCATTCATGATGACTCGTTCGGCGGTTGCGTCCACACTCACGCCCTCTTGCGCTGTACGCCACCGTCCATCGCCAAAGCCCACTGAACTGAGTTGTGCGTACCCGGGTCGCAAAAAGATCGAATAGTCCCCACTCGTGCCGGCGACACTACTGATCGTCACGCTATAGGTGTCCGTGCGCGGCAAGGTGATCGCTTCCAACAACGGTACGAGGTCATCGGGATAGGCGCGATCATCGCTTTGGGCGACTAATCTGCCGCTGCTATCGGTGACTGCGACCAGCGCGTCTAGCCCTTCATCCGCCGCGACATCAAACGACAGCACCATCCCGCTCTGGGCATTAAAAGAGTAGGTTGTCGTTTCACCAGCGGCAAGGGTGCCAGTGATGCCATCAAAAAGCGTAGAATCGATCTGCGCCTGTAGGCGTAACACAGGCGCACTATTGAGGGCAAAGATCGCTAGAATGAGGAGGACAATACGACGTATTGGCATCACTTGGACGACATCCATTCTGGGAAACGAAGAATGAGGTTATCGATGAAAGCGACGAAATCATCTTGGGGCATCTCTGCCCCGCCGATCCAGCGATAATCTTCTGCCGCGCGCAGTCGTTTTTGTTCGCCGGCAAGCCGTAGATCCTCGCGTCCATCATTCAAGGTGCTTTTCTTTTTCCCGATCAGTTTCTTGAACTTTTCTTGCTGGGGGTAGGTTTCGACAGCCGTCGGTGACATAAACGTATAGGCACAGATGTATTGCCCCTCATGTTCAAGCGCGCACGCCACCATCGACCAACCCTTGGGAATGCGAGCGCGCTTTTCGATGGTAAAACGCCACAACAAAGCGGTGGCGGGGTCTTCGGACAGCAACGCCGTTTGAATTTGTCCCCGTAGCGCCAACCGCACCCCATCACGGTCAAGAGTCAGGGTGCGCCCACTTTGCCACACCCGTTTTAAGGTGCGCTCCAAAAACCAAGTGACCGCATAGGCGGCAACAAAGCCCGCCAACAAAGCGATCAAGTTGGGGCCATCACTTGCCATAATGCTGCTGACCACGACAAAACCAAGCACCCAGACCGCAAAGAAAGCAGATAAGACCACAAAACGAATGCCCCCATGCTCGCGATCCACTAGATAGACCAGCGGTTCAGACGGGGGAGAAGACGCAGAAATTGGCAAACTATTCACAGTGACCTGTTGCTCCGTTATAGTTGTCTAAGGCAGGGGCTATCCAATTTAGGGATTGCGCGTGGCAATACAAATCACGCGCGGGGCGTTTGGATGTACCGCGCTCACAGGTTGAAAGTCCAAATTCAGTAGCCCCATCATCGAAAAGCCAGCGCGGTGCAAGAGCGCAATCACCGCTTGAATCGGATACCCACGCAGTTGATGGCTGGTGATCACACGCTGCCAGCCGACTTGTTGACGATCAAAGAGAGTAATATTTTCGGTCAGGGTTTGGCGCTCATGGTCGTAGATCGATTCCACCACCGACATGAAGGCAGCGTCGTTTTGGAGGATGACAGTTTTGTTGGCATCTGCCGCCATGCCCTCAATGGTGTGGAGGTCGAAAGCGAAAATTTTCTCGGCAGGCAACGCCTTTGCGATATGGCTGATCGCGGCTTCGACATCACGCAAGGTGGCAAATTCATTCATGATATCGAACGCGATCACGATATCCAGGTCATGAATCGTCGCCACAGTGCTGGCATCCCCATCAACCCACTGCAAGCCCACACCCTGCGCCGCAATCGTGGAACGGGCAACTGCCAGCATCGACGGGGAAGAGTCGATCCCAATGATGTTGTACCCCTGCTTCACCAACCAACGGGTACTGGCACCTGTGCCGCATCCCAAGTCAATAATACGCCGCCCCACCCAATCGTTGGTCTGGGCAAAACCGATCACATTAGGCGTCAGTGCCTCGGCAACAGCGCTCATGCCGAGTAAATCATAGTAAGGCGCGAGTTTTTCGTATGCGTCTGGCATATCCCACCCTGTCTGTGGTCGGCACCCATTACGGCGCGATCCCAATCTAAATGGCACAATCATTCAACGAGATAAGGTCTATTGGCGAATAGACAAGGGCGCAACCGTGTAAACAATATCGAGCGCACCGCTATAAATCACGACACTACGATATGCCGAAGGGTTGAACCCTACGGGCAACTCATAATTTTGACTTCCGAAACTCGTGAGCAAGGGTCCCACTTCATAGGACGGCGTGATGCCTGAGTTCATGGCAGCCGCACTATCGGGGGCTTCCAGCGCCGACAACACCACGCGCAAATCGGGACCATTGGGCATACTAAAATCCTCAAAGCGCAAGACGAAGACATTATCAACACTCTGGAATAGCGTCACGCGCCCTTGCCCCCACCGAATTGGCGTGATCGGCGTGAAGCGCCCTGCCGCAATGGGGACGGGAGCGTTCATCTCGAGCATGGCTTGATCTTCTTCGGGAAGCGGAATACGAGGTTCTAACGCCGAGGTGACCATCCGTAGCGCCGTAGTGGGATTACTAGCAGACAGTTGGAGATAAGCCTGTTGTTGATCCAACGGCAAACTTGCAAAGTCGGATTGCTGATTAACGGGCAAACCGGGGAACAAAATCATAATTTCTTCAGGAGTATCCTGAACAAATCGCTGCCAGTAGGGGAAGCTGAAAGCTGCCACCACCAAAAACGCGCCGATCATGATCACCAGAATACGCAGCCGCATAGCTTATCCGCAAGATTGAAAAGAATGCGCCTAGCGTACCACAAGATCACGTTGGCATGTAGTAGCCTTGTCCGGGCGCAGTGACGATATAAGCTGGGAAACGAGGCTTATCTTCGAGTTTTTGTCGCAATCGCGAGATATTGACCCGCAACACCGAATAATCGCCTTCATAGGTTGTCCCCCACACCGCCCGCAACAAATCATCATGCGTGACAACTTTGCCCACACCGCGCATCAGCGTGACCAAAATGCCATATTCCACCGGGGTCAGGTGCAGTCGTCTGCCGTTGAGCGAGGCTTGGCGACGTGCGAGGTCAAGTTCCAATTGGCGCACCCGCATCTTTGGCTCTTGGGTGGGCGTCCAATCGACGCGGCGCAAAAGCGCATTAATCCGTGCGACCAATTCTTCGGGCGAGAACGGTTTGTCGAGGTAGTCGTCCGCGCCCATCTCTAGGGCGGCAACTTTATCCCCCTCGCGGGTTAAACCACTGACCGCGATCAAGGGCAGCAAAGAATTGGCGCGTAGTTGGCGCACCACATCTAACCCCGACATATCGGGCAGGTTCATGTCCAACAAGATGAGATCGGGCGAACTGTCTTCCAATTCGTGGAGGGCAAGCTCACCAGAATCAACGGCGATTGCTTGGAATCCAGAAGTCTGCAATAACTCCGTGATCATCCCTGCCGTTTCATCATCATCCTCGACTATCAATACCAGACGCAATAAATCAGAAGTGATGGTGGTCATGAATTCTCGCTCACGTATTTATTACAAGATCAAAATGTGCTTACAACTTAATGGATATTAAACCACAAAAATGAGGGTGCCGCAAATTGAGGTTTTGTTGTGGGTGCATTTCACTTTGGTGCAATCATGTTCGAGTTTTGAACTCAACTCGGAAATTCCGAGAGAATTTACACTAACTTGAAATGCACCTCCAAAATTCAGGGCAATTGCATCTAAAGTATTTATTCACCTATCCATAGGATTAAGCTCAAAATCCGTGAATTTGAACCCAATAGACACATAATGAACCCTATAGGACTGGGGCAAAATGCGGTCTGCACGGGTAGGTGAATAAATACCAT
>JBBRTY010000104.1:0-14051 GCA_038248285.1 Aggregatilineales bacterium | reverse complement strand
CATCCACCTCAAACACCCATTGATCGCCCTCGTGATACACCACGCGCAAGGGCAAGGCGTCAAACCATGTCGGCGGCGTGCCCTCGGTATGAGTCAATGCCGCCTCATCCGCCCCGAACAAGACATAGCGCACCGCCCCCGCGCAAGCAAACTCCGGCGCACATGGATCGCGCAGCAGCGCGATCTTGTCCGCCGTTGA
The DNA here is from genome assembly GCA_038248285.1 of Aggregatilineales bacterium. Classification (GTDB taxonomy): domain Bacteria; phylum Chloroflexota; class Anaerolineae; order Aggregatilineales; family Phototrophicaceae; genus Flexifilum. The sequence goes on along the minus strand of JBBRTY010000104.1, from coordinate 13,852 downwards.
TAGCTCATCCCGATAAAAGGCTTCTAGTTGGCGGGTCTTGTCCCGCCAAAAAAGCGTTTCGGGACCATGCCCCATAAACGTCCGCACATCGGTATAAGCGGGTGCGACATTACCCATCGGCACCGATGACAACAAGATCGCCCCCGGTTCGGCATGAGCGCTGATCCAGTTCAAAACCGCGACCTCGCTCATCGGGCGATATAATGCCGACGAGGGGTTGGCAGCATTGAAAAATGCCCCCATCCACAACAACGCACTACTCGCTATCACCACTATCACGATGGGAACCCGGATCACTGTCGCCAGCTTACTCAAAGTAAGCGCCGCCAATATTGCCAAGGGCACAATTACCGCTTCGCTCATGCGCCGCTGTACTGGGATGATCGTCATCGGCAGATAGACCAAGAACGGCACAATCACCAACCAGCCCACGAGCAACCGATAGCGCCCTTCCACCCGATGCCACACCTGCCGCGCCGCAAAGAACGCCAATGCCGTCAATATGCCATAAGCGAAGCCATAATGCAGTGGATGAGGCGACGCCAGTAAATTTTGCGACGACCATATGGCAAACGCCGGATTCCGCGCAAAAATGAGGGTATAGTAGCCGAACAAAGGCAAAGTCAAGGCACACGCAGTGACCGCACGCACGAACAACGTGACGGGGAAGCGCCGATCCCGAACGATCATCGCCAAGCCCCATGCCCCCACGATGCAATAAATGATCGGCAAGTAGAACGGCACCGCCAGCGCCATGATCATCCAGCAACCCGCCGCCAATGCCGACCATCTTAGCCAGCCATCCCGCGTTGCCGCCGTCATCAGCGCCAACAACCCGCCCAATAACGCCATCCGCGCCAACGCCAAATGGGGGATGCCTAGCAAAATGAGCCAACTGAAGCCTTCGGGGATATAAAACTCGGCGGGTGCCGACCCTAACAAGCCCCCGTTACCACTTAACATCAAGCCCCACCCAATGCCGCCCCCAAAAACCGCCAAAATCGTCGCCAGCCAGCGTTCGCGCGTTTTTTCTAGGAATGCCGCCGCGAAACGATAGATCATGACGATCAAGCCCACGCCAAAGACGATCCGCATCAGATGAAATGTCCCCATTAAGGCGGGCGTTAGCGCGGGATCGGTGGAGTCGATGAAACGCCCCACGATCCAACCGGGCAGCACATACGGCAAAAACACGAGGGCTTCACTGTCGTGCGCTTCGGGCGTGTAAAACAAGAAAAACTCAAGTTCGCCCCGTGCCCCCAAGCGCATTTTGCCTAGGTAGGAATGACCGTCTTCGATGCCATACAAAAAGCCCTCGAAGTGTTGATCGGCATTCGGGCGCGTCCACGCCAGCCCATAGGGAATGCTGGTCAAAAGCATGACCGCACCCGCAAACAGGATCACCCACCACCATTCACGCCGCGTGCCTCTTGCTATGGTCATCTCATTGCCGTTTCGTAGGGGATAGGAGGTGAGGGAGTAAAGGGGTGGTCAAGGGGGCACGGGCTGGCGCGCCCCCTTCAAGATTAGCTATTGGGCGAAAAACGATAGATTCCGCCATTGTAATCGACGACATATAGCTCACCAGCTTCATCTTGACCAAATGAACTGATCGAGGTGATGCTATCCAAGATCACGAGATCGTTCCAATCGCCCGAAGCATCGCGATACGCCGCCCAAATCATGCCCGATCCAAAATCGCCATACAGATAGGCACCCTGCCAATCAGCAATCGCCTCCCCGCGATAGACGAAGCCGCCCGTGACAGAAATGCCGAGATTGTGGGCATATTCCGCAATCGGCAGCACCATGTCAGAGGGAGCCGGTGCCCCGCTATAGGCATGAGTGGCTTCATAGATGTTCCAGCCGAGGTTCGCCCCAGCCTGTCCCGCCGGGACAAAATTGACTTCTTCCCATTGATTTTGCCCGACATCAGCGACGTACAAATCTCCCGTCAAGCGGTCAAAGCTAAAGCGCCATGGATTGCGCACTCCATAGAGCCAAATTTCTGCCGCAAAGTCTTCTTGCCCGACGAAGGGATTGTCGGAGGGAATGGTGTACCCACCCGCATCGGCATTATCAACATCAATGCGCAATATTTTGCCCAGCAATACACTGGTATCTTGCCCCGCCCCTAACGGATCGCCTGCCGCACCGCCATCGCCCAAAGCGATATACAAATAGCCATCGGGACCGAAAGCGATGTGCCCACCATTGTGATTGGCAAAGGGCTGTGCCACTTGCATCAAAATCGCTTCGCTGGACTCATCCCCACGATTAGCATCGTCTGGCGAAACTAGGTACCGAGCGATAACGGTGTTGCCATAAAGATCGGTGTAATTGATGTAAAAAGTGCCGTTTTCGGCAAACGCAGGATGAAACACGAGACCCAACAGCCCCCGTTCGCTGTAGCCGTTGCCCAACGCATCAGGACTTATTTTGTCCGAAACATCCATAAACGGTTCTGGCAAACGCTCATCATCTTGTACGATCCAAATGACGCCGCCTTGCTCCATCACAAACATGCGCCCTGTGCCGTCATCAGCGCTGACATAACCGAGGGGGCGGCGGAAGCCATCGGCAATCAACGTCAAAGTCGCCGCCGCAGGATCAGGCGGAGAGTCCTGAAAGTCACTATTTTCTTGTGCCAATACCGAGCTACTGATCGCCAGAAAGAATGCGATCATCATCCAGCGAAAGCCAATACGAGTGATTTGAGTCATTTTTCTACTCATCAACTTGTTCAACAAGGTGTGCGGGGCAAGCACAACGCTCGCCCCACGAACTTATTATAACTGAGGTACAACCCGAAACGGACAGACGACCGCCCTACGCTAAGCTAGGCTTAACGTCCGGCGACCGCGATCACCAGCGCATCGGGATTGAGATAGTGCTGTGCTGCGCGCAAAAGATCATGCGGTGTCAAGCTGCGGATCATATCGGGGTAGGTCAATAGATAGTCCAGCCCCAAGCCGAACGTCTCGATATTGCGGATCGTTGAAGCGACGCCTTCGTTGGTCTCCAACTGAAGCGGCATCCTGCCAATGAAATACGAAAGGTTATCCGATAATTCATCGGCAGTGACGGGTTCGCTGATGATCTGGCGCAATTCCACGATAATGCGGTCAATTGCCAGATCGACATTTGCGGGGTCAACCCCCGCTGCCACCCGCCATGGCAAAGCGGTGATCCCCCCTTCGACACTGCTGGAAGCATAATACGCCAAGCCCAATTCTTCGCGGATTTTGCCACCAATCCGCCCCATCATCCCAAACTGCCCTAAAACGCTGTTCACCAATTGGGCGGCTTGGAAATCGGGACTCAAACGAGCAGGACCTAACGTGCCCATCACGATATCACTTTGCGTCTTGCCCGGAATAGCAATATTGACGCGGCTGGTTTGCTTAGGCAGGGCGAAATCAGTAGGACGTTGCCGCACAGGTTGGGAAGGATTCTCCCAATCAGCAAAGTTTTCGCGCACGAGGGCGATTGCTTGTTCGGCGGTGATTGCCCCCACGATCACAAGGATCATCTCCCGCGGGCCGTAATGCTGAGCGTGGAAAGCCCGCACATCCTCTATCGAAAGCCGCCCCACCGTCTCTGGTGTCCCATCCGAGGACGCATAATAAGGATGCGTTTCGGGGTACAAAGCGCTATAAAAAGCCCGCCCGGCACGATAGCGCGTATCTTGCTCGCGATAGTTTAGCCCCGTGACAATCTCGCCCCGCAACCGCTCGATCTCATCTGCAGGGAAGGTCGGATGGCGCAAAACATCGCTCAAAATACGGAGCAGCACCGACAGATCTTCACCGAGCGCCTTGCCGGACACCGAGGTGGTAAAGGTGCTGCCGCTGATGCCCAAATCCGCGCCAATCGACTCCAGCGATTCATTAATGGTGTCGAAGTCATAGGACTGTGACCCACGCATGAGTGCGTCCGCTGTCAATGCCGCTAAACCATCCTGACCGACAGGATCGAAGATGCTGCCCACCGACACCGATCCCGTCAACACGACCGATTGGGCGGTAAAATTTTCGTACACCAACACGGTGATGCCATTGGGCAAAACCTCACGGGTGACATTTTGAGCATTGGGGAGGGACTGAGTCCGTGTTGTCATTAAGCTGCATCCTCATCCGGCGCGTCCAGCGCTTCAATATCATCATCAAAATACTCCGCTTCATCCGCCTCGTCATCTGGTTGCACGGGGACAAACCAACCGACAGTACGATTTTGTCGGCGCAGATAACGTCGGGCAGCCTCTTGTACCTCTTCCAGCGTGACCGCTTCGAGATTTTCAATGTAGGTATCGAACCATTCATAACTGCTGAAGTTTTCCGCAAACGCCAGCCAAAACGCCTGCATCGTTACGCGCTCAGTGCTGTAGGCGAACAATGCCCGCGCTTGTTTCTTGGCGCGCATCAATTCGCGCTCGGTGATGCCCTCAGCCACAAATTTGTCGATCTCGCGGTCGAACGCTGCTTCAATTTCTTCATGCGGGACGCCATCACGGGCGACAATATTGAACATGTACAAGAAGGGGTCAATCGTCGGTGTTAAACCGCCATCAACATCGACCGCCAGTTCGGTAGCGACCAACGCCTTATAGAGGCGACTGGTCTTATTGTCAATACTGCCCCCACCCATGCCATCTGCCCCGCACAAAATGCTATTGACCATATCCAGCTTAAACCAATCAGGATCGGTCGCGGCGGGGGCATGATACGCAATTTGCAAGAAACCAGTGGCACCGGGGCGCTCTACCGTCACACGGCGCTCCCCGCTTTGTTCTGGTTCCGCCCGCACAAACAATGCCGGCGCATCGCCCGCTGGGATCGGCTCGTAAATGGCACGGATTTTCTCCAGCATCTCATCGGGATCAAAATCACCCACCGCGACAGCAATGGCATTGTTGGGCATGTAGTGGCTACGATAATGTCCATACAAATCCTCACGAGTCATGGTGTCAAGGTCAACACGGTCGCCGATGATCTCGTGATGATAGCCATGCACACGGAACGCTGCCGCTTGCACTTCCTCGCCCAACCAAAACATCGGGGAATTTTCCGCCCCTTGTCGTTCGGAAATGATCACGGTGCGTTCCGAGTCCACTTCTTCGACATCAAACTTGGCGTTCACCATCCGGTCGGCTTCCAAACGAAGCGCGAGATCGATGGTGTCGGCGGGCAAAGTCTCATAGTAAGCGGTGTAATCGAAGAACGTCTGCGCATTCCACGACCCACCCACCCGATCAATGGCTTTATCTAAATAACCGGGCGGGAACGCTTCCGTCCCCTTGAACAGCATGTGTTCCACCCAATGCGAAGCGCCCGTAATGCCCGTGCGCTCATTGCGGCTGCCGATGCGATACAACACCCACCAACTGATCAGGGGTGCCGTGCGCACGGGTTTTAGCAACACCACCATGCCATTTTTCAATACGTGCTTAATGACCGTACTCATATGCGAAGTCCTTTTGCTATTTTTCCATTTATGAACAGAGCGCTACCTTGCACGGCAAGGCAACGCTCTGCCTGTAGTATCAATGACTATAGAACGATCATCGAAAGCGAGGCTTACGACTCGCTGTTGACGCCGGGCATATACGCCGAGCCGACTGCCAGATAACGATAGCCCAAGTTCACCAATTCGTTGTAATCGGGGATCATCCGGCGACCGTCAATGACCAGATAGGGGGCTGGCACGGTTTCTTCGATGGTGCGCGATAACCCACGAAATTCTTCCCAATCGGTGGAGATAAACATCATATCGCTCCCTTCGATGGCTTCTTTCGCCGTCTCATGATAGCTGATACGCTCAAAGAGGTGATTCTTGTCGGGGTTGAAGAACCGCCGCGCCTCTTCGGTCGCCAACGGATCATAAGCACGGATGGCTTTGACGCCGCGTGCCAACAAGGTATCGACCACCTTCAAGGACGATGAATCGCGCATATCATTGGTGCGCTGCTTGAAGGACAACCCCATCAAGGCGACGGTCTTATGGTTGAAGCTCACCCCCGCCTCTTGGATGGCGCGTTCCAGCAAGTAGGTCTTTTGATATTCATTGATGTCATAGACCGCTTGCAACAGATCAGCGCGATACCCGACCGTTGAAAACTGATGGATCAGCGATTGGATGTCTTTGCCAAAGCACGAGCCGCCCGCCCCATTGGAGACATAACTGCCCCATGTGCTGATACGGTTGTCCGCCGTCACGCCGCGCTTCAAGTCTTCCATGCGAACATTATCAAAGCGCTCGCCCAAGCGCGCCCCAACGCCATTCCAAAACGACACATAGGTCAAGAGCAGCGTATTGGCGACATACTTGATCGCTTCGGCGGTCTCCGGCGTGGTTTCGATATAACGAATCCGCACATGGTTGACAAATTGCGAATAGATGCGCCGCAAAATGCGGAAATCATCTTCGCTATCCGCGCCAATAGTCACGCGATCCGGACGGCGCGATTTTTCAACAGCATCGCCTTCGGGCAAAAACTCAGGATTAGAAGCGACGCCAGCATTGGGCACTTGATGCCGTTGCAGCACTTTCTCAAGTTGGCGCGCGGTACCAATCGGCACGGTACTCTTGTTGATCAACACCACGCGGCGTTGATCTTTACGCTTTGCCAGCAAGTCGGCAATGTATTCCAACGCATCGAAGTAGAAGCTTAAGTCCGATGAGCCGTCGGGGTTTGGCGGGGTGGGCAAGCACAAGAAAATGGCGTCGGCACCTTCAATAATCGGTGCTAACTCAGTCGTGAAGAACAGATACCGCCCCATATTTTCACGAATGATCGCGGTTAAGCCCGGTTCGTTGACATACCGCTCAATCCGGTGAGACTCGCCGGATTTGTAGTCTTCAATGCGTTTCTTGTCGATGTCATAGGCATGAACCTCATGCCCGTATTCGGAGGTTGTCGCGGCGTGAGTCAGCCCAACAAAGCCCGTTCCTACTACGATGATTTTCATCAATCAACCCTCAGATGGTATTCAGCACAATGATGTTATACACACCACGAAATTGGAATTCCTCGAAACTTGTGAAGTATAACAGTCTGCTCCCCGAACGAAAATGTCTGAATTCATAAAGCCAACCAACCTGTGCGAGGCGTTTGCCGCCATCGCACGAAATTTGTAGCTTTTGATAGCGCACACCACAAACAGCCTTTATAATTTTGCCTTATCTGTGTTTGAATCACATATAGATCATTTGGCGCAAACCTAAAATCCCGAACGTTCTTTTATTCCCTGCGTATCTTTGCGCGCGCCCACCCAAAATCTTGCCCGCAACCAGCACCTAAAGGTAGGTCATTCTTGATCCTCTTTTATAATGGCGTCATCCATACTCTAGACCCCGCCCAACCCACAGCCGATGTCGTCGTCGTGGATGAAGTCACGGGGCGCATCCGTATCGTTGGGCAGTTCCCTGCTCATACCACCGTACCCTCCATGAGCCGTGTTGATCTGGGCGGGCAAACGCTTATCCCCGGTTTCAACGATGCCCACATTCACATCTGGAAACTCGGTTTACTCTTGACAGTACAAGTCGACGCCCGCCGCAACATCCCCAATGGTGCTGCCGACATCCCCGCCATCGTCGAACGTTTTCGTACCCGTGCTCGTGCCACCCCTGATGGCGTTTGGCTGACAGGACGGGGTTATAACGAGGTCGATCTGCCCGAAAAACGCCACCCCACCCGTTATGATCTCGACCAAGCCACGCCCGATCACCCCATCGCCTTAACGCGCACCTGTGGGCATATGATCGTCGCCAACAGCCTAGCGCTACGCCTTGCGAGGATCACGGCGGATACCGAAAACCCGCCGGGCGGGGTGATCGTGCGCGATGCCAAAGGCGAACCGACGGGGCTACTCCAAGAAACGGCAATGGGCTTGATCACCAAGGTAATCCCACCCATTGATGATGACACGATGCGCCGCGCCATCCAAGCCGCCATGACCCATCAACTCAGTTTGGGGATCACCAGCGCGACTGACCCCCTGTTGACGCCCGATCACGTCCGCGTGTATCGTCAACTTGACGCCGACAATGCCCTCTCCGTGCGTGTGAACGGCTTTCCTATTCGTCGTCCCGACGGGGGAAACGAGACGTATCCGCTCCCCGAAAAAGTCCTCACTGACTTTTTGCGCATCGATACCGTCAAGTTTTTCGCGGATGGGGGCTTAAGTGGGGCAACCGCCGCCGTCAGCACGCCCTATAAAGTGACGGGCAACCGGGGCGTCTTGCGGTTTGACACTGAGGAGTTATTTGCGCTTATGTGGGAAGCGCACGCCGCCGGGCTACGCATCGCCACCCATGCCATCGGGGATGTCGCGCTGGATCAAGTCTTGACCCTCTATGAACGGTTGAATGACCTCCAGCCGGGGTTGCGTCACCGGATCGAACATTTTGGCTTGCCCACCCCCCAACACTTCCAGCGCGCCCAAGCGATCAACGTCATGGTGATCCCGCAGACGATTTTCTTGTCGGCGCTGGGCACATCCTTCCGACGTTATTTGCCAGAGGCGTCTTTAGCGGGCTGTTATCCCGTGCGGGCGATGTTGAATGCCGGTTTGACAATGGCGCTCAGTTCCGACGCCCCCGTCGTCCCAGATGATAATCCGTTGGTGGGTATGAAAGCGGCGATTGATCGCTTCGACCAAAACAACGCTGCCATCGCGCCCGAACAAGCCATCACCCCCTATGAGGCGTTGGCTGCCTATACTATGGGCGGGGCACTTGCCAGCGGGGACGCCGATAATCGCGGCAGCATCACGGTGGGCAAATGGGCTGATTTTGCGATATTGAATGGCGACCCGCTATACGAAGCTGCCGTCGCACCCAGTCGCTTGCTGGATATCACGGTTGAACAGACCTATGTCGGCGGCAAATTGGTCTACCAACGATAAATATCACTCCGCACACATCAAAAGACGCCGCCCATGTTGGGCGGCGTCTTTTTCCTGCCGAGAGAAATATTCACCTAAATACGATTGAGCCGCGGATCGAGTGCATCGCGTAGCCCATCGCCCAACAAGTTAAAGCCCAACACCGTGAGCATGATCGCCAAACCGGGGAAGAACACCATGTGCGGCGCAGTAAAGACGTAGCTACGCGCCTCGCTCAACATCGCCCCCCACTCTGCAATCGGCGGTTGTGCCCCCAAACCGATGAACGACAAGGCGGCGGCATCCAAAACAGCCGTGCCAATCCCAAGCGTACCTTGCACGATCAGCGGGGTGAGCGAATTGGGGAAAATGTGAAAGAACAAAATCCGCCCCGAAGACGCCCCCAACGATTTCGTGGCGGTGACATAATCGAGTTCTTTGACCATCAACACCTGTGCCCGCGCCAAACGCGCATACACCGGAATCGTGACAATCGCGATTGCCAAAAGCGCATTTTGCAAGCCAGAACCGAGAATTGTCACGATCACGATTGCCAAAAGCAGGGACGGAAATGCCAATAACACATCCATCAGCCGCATGATCAAGTTATCGATCCATGCCCCAGCGTACCCCGCGATCATCCCCAACAGGGTGCCCGACACAATCGAAAACACAACCGCCGTAAAACCGACCACTAGCGATACACGGGTGCCATACACCAAACGACTGAAAATATCACGCGCGTTCAGGTCTAGCCCCAAATAATGCTCAGGTTCCGCCGCCGGGCACCCCAATAGATGAATGCAAGGCGCGCGCGCCGGCAAACGTCCGGTATGCCCCGGTTGTCCAATCATCGGCAGCAAGGGATCGTGCGTGGCGATGACCGACGCGAATAAAGCGATGACGATCAACAACGAGATGAGTATCATCCCGATGACGGCAGAGCGGTTGCGCAATAAATATTTACCCGTATCCATCCACAGGCTGCTGCGTGGCGCTTTGGGCGCTAAGACAGGGGTATTTAGTTTTACGGGTCTAGTCGTTGTGGCGTCCATGATCGTCCCTCGGCTATCTCATGCGGATACGCGGATCGAGATACCCGTAAAGAATATCGACCGCCAAATTGATCATCACAAAACCCACGGCAATGAGGATCGTAAAGCCTTGCACCAAATTATAATCGCGCGTCGTAATGCCATCCACAAGGGTACGCCCCACCCCCGTTAACCCGAAGATCGTCTCCGTCAGCACCGCGCCGCTGATGAGCAAACTGAAGTTAAGACCGATCACCGTGACCACCGGCAAGAGCGCATTGCGCACTGCGTGATTCATGACCACGAAGATCTCCGCCAAACCCTTCGAGCGCGCCGTGCGCACATAATCCTGTCCCAATGTTTCCAGAACACTAGAGCGCGTCATGCGGGCGATAATTGCCAGCGGGATGGTACCCACCGCCACAGCGGGCAAAATCATATAACGCAATGCTGTGAAGAACAAATCGAGATTGAGCGTTAAAGCCGCATTGAGGAAATTCAGTCGCGAGAGAAAAATCAACCCCGCGCTGGCGCTGTTGACATCCGGCGCGATCCCCCAACTGACAAAGAAGGGGATCACTTCATAGCCGGCTGGCAAGCGTCCAGAAGGCGGCAACACGAAAATAGTATCTTTAAGGGCGACAGAAAATATATATGCCAGCATCAAACCGAGCCAAAACACGGGCATCGACACGCCAATATTCGCGCCCACCATCGTTCCGACATCGACTGCCGAATTTCGGTAGTATGCCGAAATGATCCCCAAAGGAACACCAAACACGATGGCGAAAACCATCGCGATGAGACCCAGTTCAATCGTCACCGGCAGTCGTTCCGCCATCAGATCCGAGATCGCCCGTCCATACCGCAGCGAGTCGCCAAAATCACCGCGCAAGATATTGCCCGTATACAGCAAAAATTGCACTGGGAGGGGTTCATTCAACCCCATACGCGCAAAAAAAGCATCACAAATCTCGTCGGTTGCCCGTTCCCCTAAAACTGCGCGGCACGGATCGCCCGGGATTAACCGTTGCAACAGAAATGTGATCAGGATGATCCCGAAGATGACGGGAATAGCAAGCAACAAACGTCTGAGGATGAACAAGCCCATAAGGTATAAGTCCAATACAGCGCCGGATACTGAAGGCAACTGCCCCCACACATCCTGACACAACGATCGCGCACAATGAAAAAATGGCAGGGAGACGGCGAAATTTCGCCGTCTCCCTCCCGATAGTTCGTGACTGACGAGATTATTCGGCGGGTGCGTTCAAGAACGCATTGAAATACGCCGAGAAGTACCCGAAGTTACCGGTACGTCCAACATGGAGCGGGTTGGCGGCGTCCCATTGGGTCGCCCAAGTCATCACCACGTCATTGGCATCCAAGGTCGAGCCATCGTGGAAGGTGACGCCGGGACGCAGGGTGAACGTCCACACGGTCAGGTCTTCGTTGGCTTCATAGGTTTCTGCGAGCGAAGTCGTAATCACGACCGAGCCGGTTTCATATGCCAAAAGCGATTCATTAATTTGGCGGCAAGCACGGAACGATTCACCATCGGTCTCATCAGCACAATACATGCTGATCGGTTCGGCGTTTTGCATCCACACGAAGGCATCCCCATCCGGGTTTCCCATGACGGCAAAGTCTTCGTTGCCCAGCGGGCTGGAATGCGCACCGGTGATCGCCGCACCATAACCGACGCCCGAACCACCATGCGCAATCGGCACCATCGGCACCAAATCACGGATCGCGGTGTTGGCTTCGATATAGAAAGGATAACGGGCTTCGGGAGATGCCAATTGGGCACCAGAGGTCAACGGGGTCATGATGGCTTCAAACTTATCGCCGAAGCTGTCATTGGCACCGACACCAAAGTGGAAGTCGAGGAAATTGGTGGCATCCGGGTAATCCGCGCCCCAACCGAGCAGGAACAAGGTCAGGTTGCCCGCATCGGAGTTATCGAGGAAGGTGCCCGACTCTTGCAAGTCGATGGTCACATTGATCCCGATTTCGGCGAGTTGTTGTTGCAGGTCAGCAGCCACGACGCCGGGCGAAGGCAGATAGCCACGCACGACATCACGGTAGCTGAGCGGGGCTTCAATCGGCAGCGTGAAACCATCTTCAGCAGCGGCTTCTTCCAGCAATTGAATTGCCATCGCGGGGTCATACGGGAATTGTTCGACTTCAGCGGTGTAACCGAAGATCGAGGTCGGCATGAATTGATCCGCGACCGACGAACCATCCGGGTAGAAGTTATCGACAATACGTTGACGGTCGATACCATACGCCAGCGCTTGGCGAACCTTCACGTTGGCGAAGGGCCCCATACGGTTGTTGATACCGACATAGAAGACGTTCAGACCTTCACGAGCATAGAACGCCAAGTTCGAGTCACCCTGAATGACGGGGATATCCAACGGACCCGGATTGTCGATACCATTGACGTTACCCGCCTGAAGTTCGGTCAAGCGTTGTGCCGATTCCGAATTCCAGCGGAAGATCAGCGTCGGTTCAACCGGTGCCTCGCCCCAATAGCTTTCATTGGCGGTCATGACCATTTCACTGCCTTGATCCCAACGTTCCAAAGCATAGGGACCCGTGCCGATGGGGTTCTGGAGCAAGTCACCAGCACCACCGGTCGCCATCAAGTGATCTGCCGACTGAATACCGAAAGCGGTATCAGCAGCTTTGGACGGGAATGCCGGATCGGGGTTGCACAGAGTGAAACGAACCGTCAATTCATCGACAGCTTCGATGGACAGCAAGGCACCACCATAATCGCAGTTTTCGGCGCTATAGGTGATAAGACCACTATCAGACGTTGTCATGTTCGGGTTTTCATCTTGAGCCATCGCGGGGATGCTCAACATGAAGAGCGCAAAGCTCAACAAAAGTAACGCACGTATTTTACGCATCTTTAAAAGTTCTCCTTAGAAAGGGGTCGTTAAAAACAGCACTCTTGAACTACTCTACAGGGGTTATAATCATCTATCTGCAAAAGAGTTCAATTATTGCCGCTTATACGTCAATATTGTAATCTTTTTCTGCAACTAGGCAACCTATGGTCTTGACGAGGAAACGATTTGGTTTATTGGTATAACCAAACAATCCCATGCTGTGGGCTTTCGCCCGATGACATGCATCTATTTTCAACAGGATAAGGCAACGAGCATGAAACCCATCGTCCCCGCGTTGACCGACATCACCGCCCTAATCCCGCTGGTCACGTTCACCATCCCCGAAGCCTACCGCGACGAAAATGGGCATATGAACATGCGCTGGTATGTTTCCATTTTCGATGATGCGGGCTATCCGCTGGTGGCATCTTTGGGGTTAACAGCATCATTTCATCAGCAACACGGCAGCGGCGGCTTTGATCTAGAGCATCACCTCCACTATTTGAAAGAAGTCGGCATTGGCGATCAAGTCACGATCTACGCCCGCCTGTTGGGGCGCAGCGGCAAACGTATTCACTACATGATGTTTATGATCAACGAGACGCAAAATGCGCTTGCCGCCCTGTTTGAATGCGTCAACTCGTTTGCCGACTTAAGGACGCGCCGCACTGCCCCCTACCCGTCGGAGATCGCCGCCCGCATTGATGCCCTGCTCGCGATACACAGTGCCCTCACATGGGACGCCCCTATCTGCGGCGTGATGAGCGCTTAATTCTTCAAAATCCGTAACTGCTCAGGTTGAAAAACGGTCGGTAATAAAGGGAGAAATGACCGTTGGCGGCAAATGGGTGGATATTCGGCGCGTGAACTTTCATGTTAACGAACGATTGACAAGCGCCTAATCCACCCCTACATCCACGTTTCGAGGGGTATTTTCCTGTTTTTCTTCACGTTTTCATGCCTCCCTATTTATTTTATTCTGTTTCTATACCTGCGTAGTCACCAAAATCCTATGAATGCAACAGGGTTT
>JBBRTY010000103.1:0-14093 GCA_038248285.1 Aggregatilineales bacterium | reverse complement strand
GTGACCAAACACTTTAAAGGGTACGAAGTGATGAAAGGGGTGATGGACAAGTATAGTTCATCCAAATCACAAAACGTTGCATCATTTGAATACAATCCAGCGACAGAGCGTCAGCCAATGCTTTTTGCTTTTACACAACCTCTCGATTCATTGAAAGAGGAATTATTGCGGGTTTTTGCGGGTCAAACCCAGACGATGCGCCAAATCTATGAAAGCCACAGTGTGAATACTCAATTTTTGGATAAACACTATAAACAGGTACTCCTACAATTAGAGGAAGAGGAGCGAATTACCGTCGAGAAACACAGAAAAAAGAGTTTCGGCGATAGTGTCCGCGTCACTTTCCCTAAATGACCATCGACATCAGAGCCGGATCAACCAGCGGGAATTCTTCCCGCCATGGTTGCCAAATCAAGTTGCCCTTGAAGAACACCTTCGTGTCTTGTGAGTCCAAGACGCGCAAGACATTTTCCACCCATTCTTGCTTGGGTTGATAAGCTTTGGAGCCATTGGTCGCGGCACCGATCACCGCCCATTGCAGAGGACTGTCCACCAGCAAGGGCGCGATGTCAAAGCTCAGCGGTTCAATGCTCATCCAGCGCACAGGCACGGACACTTGACGCAATACCTCGACCATGCGGATCAACATGCGTGATTGTTGCGCCATAGACAAGGGGCGTCCAAACATGATTGACGGTGGCGCACTGACCCCAACCCACACGTTATCGGGAAAATCAAACTTCAACAGGCGCGGTGCATTTTTGGTCAGCAATTGAAAGGTGTGCCAGGGCGCTTGACGACAGATCGCTAACACTTCCTCAATTTGATCGTCGGGTACCCAATGCCCCATCAAGTCGCTCATACTGTCCATGAAGATACGCGCTGGTTTACGGTTTTTGAGAGGTTCAGCGAGTAGTTCTGGACGCCAATAATGATACTCAAAACCTTGGGTATAGCTGTTTTGGGCGACTCGTTCCGCGACCGTTTCGGCATAGCATTCGGCAATCGTGCCATCAGGCATCGCCCATCGACAACCGTGTTGGCACCCGCCCACCGGATTCCAAGTGAAGTCTGTCCACTCAATACCGCGCTTACCTTTAGGTTTAGATTGCTTGTTGATGATCGATTTCCTTAAAATATCGGTATTGTGATTGCGCTTCTAGTTGCATCGATACAACGATTATCTCATTACTATAATGGTTTTGAGACCTATTGGCAAGGATTTTCGACCATTTGTTTTCATTTTCACACTTTTCTCATTATCCTCGACCGCGCGTTCGTTTGGGGGCATTTTGGGCGCATCCGCGAATTTATGCTACCAACTTTACGCTATTCGAGCGGCGGCGCGGCGAAGCGGGGTAAACGTGCCCCAATCCCGGCGTTTGCGTCAAAATCCCTTTGGCACTATCCTTGCTTTTTCCCGAAAGGACTCGCCCCATGTCCAGACTCGCCCTGTTCCTCATCCTTGTCTTGCTGCTCATCGCCCCTGCCCACGCCCAAGCGCCCCTCCCTGCCTTCCCCGGTGCCGAAGGTTTCGGCGCGGTGGCAACGGGCGGACGCGGCGGGCAAGTGATCACCGTGACCACGCTCGCCGCCGACGGACCCGGATCGCTGGCAGAGGCGCTGGCGACCCCCGGCGCGCGCACGATTGTCTTTGCCGTCAGCGGCGTGATCGACGCCTTCGCCACCATCATTTATGGGGATGTCACCATCGCCGGGCAAACCTCGCCGGGGGGGATCACCGTGCGCGGCTTGATGTGCGACGGGCATTATGACGCCTATGATTGCGATAACCTGATCATCCGCCATCTGCGCTCGCGTCCGGCGCTCCATCTGGGCGGGGAAGTCTTGGACAACGTGTTGGATGATGCCCTGCGCTTGGATGGTGTCGAAAACGTGATGATCGATCACCTCTCGCTCGCCAATGCCAGCGATGAGGCAGTACAGATTTCGATGGCGCGCAATGTCACCATCCAGAACACGCTGATCGCCGAGACGGTCGGGGATCATCATATTTACGGCGGGATGCTGATCAACTATTCGCACAGCCAACGCCCCCAAGACAATTTATCGATCCACCACAACACCTGGTATCGCATCACCGGACGCTTGCCGGAGATCAGTTGTGAGCTGACGCGCAACATCGGCGATGACGACGCCGAAGAAACGCCCTCGTTTTGCAGCCAACAACCGCTCAACATCGAGGTCACCAGCAATCTGCTTTATGACGTGGGCGGGGCGATGACCTATGGTGATAATTCGCCGGGGGGCTATGGTCAACAAGAGGCGGGCTTGTTTTGGATGAACCTGAATTGGGTGGATAACTTGATGATGGTGCCGCCCGATTTTCCATTTGGGATGATGGATGATATGTTCACGCGGCAGCCCGCCAATCGGTTTTATTTCGCGGGCAATCAGATGAACATCTATCCCCAGTATGGTGATACCGAGATCGTCTATTGCTGCAACGACTTTGCCGAGTATCACCCCAACACCGACACCCCCGCCGCCGAAATGTTGGCGGCGCGCCACCCGTTCCCGCCCATCAGCACCACGCCCGCCGATCAACTGGTGGGCTATGCGCTGGGGCATGTGGGTGCCTTCCCGCGTGACCCGATGGATCGGCGCATCATGGCAGCGCTGGCGGCGGGTGAGTTTTCGACATTGCCGCCGGATCAAGCAGGGGCGGAGGATGCCCTCACGGTGGATGCCGCGCCGCCGCCGCCCCAAGACACCGATGGCGACGGGATGCCCGATGTATGGGAGACAACGCACGGGCTAGACCCCGCTGTGCCGGATCACAACGGCACGGCGCTATCCCCCGAAGGCTACACCAATATCGAGGTGTACCTTAATGCCTTGGCGGAGCAGCGCGTGGCGGGGTGATGGGCGTTGGCGTCTTTGCTATCCCCTAAAACGCCAACGCTTTCGCGGCGACGATCCGGCTGCCCAAGACGCACGCCACCGTACCCAAGCCGGGGAAGGTGGTATCCCCCGCCAGCCAAAAACCGGGCACACCGATATCGTGGGGGACGGCAAATTGATTGCTATTGAAGCGCGTTTGCCGTGCCCCGCCGACCGCGCCCCGTGGACGCGCGGTGAAATGGATATAGGTGCGTGGGCTGGCGATCTCAGTGACGAATGCTTCTGTTCCCAACTGGGGATAGACGCGCCGCGCGTAGGCGATCAAGCACTCGCCGAGTGCCCGCTTCTGGGCTTGATAGGCGGCATCACTCAGCCCCTCCCACGCCGATAAATCACAGTGGGTCGAGATCATCACCGCGCGCCACCCCTCCGGCGCGCTGGCGGTGTCATCGGGCGCGCTCACCGAGATGAACATATTGTTGCCATTCCCCAAGGGCGCGCCATAGTCTTGGAGCAGTTGGTGATGGGTGAAAAGTTGCCCCGCCACTTCGTCATCGGGCACGCCCAAAAATACCACCACCGCCCCGCCGCGCGCGCCCTGATCGCGTTGGACATAGCGCGCGAGGTGGCGTCGTCCTTGTTCGGGCATGATGTGGATGGCGGCATCAATGGGCAGGGTGCAAACGACTTGGGCGGCGTCCAGTTGGACGGTAGTGCCATCGGCGCGGGTGGCGTGGACGATGAAGGCACCGCCCCGTTTCTCGACCGTCCGCACACGGTGATTCAGCCGAATGACGCCCCCCATCGCTCGATAATGCGCCGCGAATGCCTCCCAAAAACCGCGCATCCCCCCTTTGTGCCGCATGAGTCCGGCAGCGCGGATGGTGATCCCCAAAGCGGCGTTGATCAAAGGCGCACGGTCAACGGTGCTGTGGATGGTATCTTCGATCAGCATGGACAACAGCCCGACCAACGCGGGATCGCCCCGCAACCCGCACCAGCGCAGCGCGTCCCCGACCGTCCATGCGAGGCAATGCGCTAGGGGCAAGTGCTTCCAGCCGAGCGCGGCAAGATTATGCTGCACATCGGCAAGGTTTTGCATGGGCAGGGTGATCCCCCGTCGGCTGGCTTCCCAAAACACTGCCGCCAGATGATCCATGAGCGCCCAAAAACGGCGGTGGGCAGGGGTATCCCCCAACAGCGCGCGCCGTTCGCGATCCCATAAACGCGGATCGCGATAGAGCGTCACCGTGCGGTCGGGCAGCCATGCCACATATCCGGGCAGGATTTCACCCTCAAGGGGCGGCATGTGGATCGCCTCTAAAAGTTCCCCGCCCACCCCGTCGGGTTCAAAATCTACCAGTGTGGTCGCGCCGACATCGAAGGCGAAACCCCGCCGCCGAAAATAACCCGCACAGCCGCCGATCTTGCTGTGCGCTTCTAAGATAATGGTCGCGACGCCTTGCGCTTGCAGTCGCGCTGCCGTTGACATGCCGGCGATCCCGCCGCCAATCACGATGATCGGAAGGTGTATCATCTTCAACCAACCCTTGTTATGAAATTTAGAATATTTAGAATATTCAATTTTTAGAGTACGACGATTTTTATGTAGATGCAAGCGGTTGTGTGACTTTTCACAAATCGTGCCCTCACAGCCGACATGGGAGAATGCCGCGGGGGGTGGTATATTTTGCAAGGATCATCTCTAATGAAACCCTACCCCTTATGAGGACTCATCATGTCGAAAAAAGCGTTGTTTGTGGTCGGCGGTTGGCAGGGGCACACCCCCTTTGAATCGGCGGCAGTGTTTGCGGAATTATTGCGTGCGGCGGATTACGAGGTCGAGATCAGCGACTCGTTGGATGTTTATTTGGATGCCGAAAAATTGTCTGGGCTGGATTTGATCGTGCCGACATGGACGATGGACACGATCACCGATGCCCAAGAAGCCGGTCTACTGGCGGCGGTGAATGATGGGGTGGGTGTCGGCGGGTGGCACGGCACAATGGGCGATTCGTTTCGGAACAACCCATCGTATCAGTTTATGGTCGGCGGGCAGTGGGTGGCGCACCCGGGCAACATCATCGACTATACGGTCAACCTCACCAAAACGGATCACCCGATCACGCAGGGGCTATCCGATTTTCAGGTACACTCCGAGCAGTATTACATGCACGTCGATCCGTCCAACAACGTCTTGGCGACGACGACCTTTAGCGGTGCCTTCATCCCCGCCATCGCGGGCACGGTGATGCCCGTCGTGTGGACGCGGATGTGGGGGGCGGGGCGGGTCTTTTACAGTGCCTTGGGGCATACAGCGAGCGATTTTGACGTGCCCGAAACCCGCGAGATCACGCGGCGCGGGTTGTTGTGGGCAAGCCGCTGACGCTTAAACGACCGGATGCTTTATTCAGCATCTTCCTGTTCTGGTAGCTCCATAATCTTGACAACTCCCTATCCTTCGCCTTTGCCTAAACCTACTCGCTAGTTCTTTGCGGGTGCATTTCACTTTGGTGCAAAACGCGCTCATGATCAAACAGGGGGAGATGCGTGGTTCCAACGGGCGGACATACGGCGCGGGAACGTATGGGGTTGGGCAAGGTCTCGACAAGCGCCTAGTCCGCACCCTACGACGATGCACGTTGTGGGCACCGATCAAAGGACTGAGATGGCGGTTGTTTTGTGCGTCGCCTAACCGCATCGTTTCCCTATCACGAATCGTAGGGTGCGGACTAGGTGCGCGCGGATCCTTTCTTGACTTTACCCGTTTATGCGCCATATGTCCGCCCGCTTGAATCACACATCTCCCCTGTGTAGTGCTGTATTTTGACTGAATCAGAGTCTTAAGTCCGGTGTTTTGTTATGAAATCATAGCTATCCACCAAAGTGAAATGCACCCGTTCTTTGCCTTTTGCGCCCATTCGAGTTATTTTTAGCATATGATGACACAACAAGCTTCCCCCACTCCCGTACTCATGTTGCGGCACGCTGGCAAAACCTACAGCGGCAGTCCGGCGCTCGTCGATGCCGCCCTTGACTTGCTGCCCGGCGAAGTCCATGCCTTGATGGGCGAAAATGGCGCGGGCAAAAGCACCCTCATTAAAATTTTGGCGGGGGTCGTCACCCCCGACTCGTCGCCACCCATGCAACTCACGATCAGCGGGCGGGCGGTCACGCTGCGCAGCCCCGCCGACTCGTTCGCGCACGGGTTACGCTTCATTCATCAAGAACTGAACATCGTCCCCAGCCTATCGGTGGCGGAAAACATCTTTTTAGGTCGCCGCCCCCCACGCCGCGCCGCAGTCTTGATCGACTGGCGGACGCTGAACGCCGACGCCCGCGCGGTCTTGGCGACCCTCGACATCCGCCATATTGACCCACGCTTGAAGATCGCCCGCCTCAGCATCGGGGATCAAATGCTGGTCAAGATCGCCAGCGCCTTCACGGGGGGCACCGCCGCCGTCTATGTCATGGACGAGCCGACGGCGGCGCTCAATGTCCAAGAGACGGGGCGCTTGTTCGCGGTGATCGCGGCGCTTAAGGCGCGGGGCTGTGCCGTGCTGTACGTATCGCATCGCATGGACGAAATTTTCCAGATGTGCGACCGCGTGACCGTCATGCGCGATGGGCGGATGATCAGCACCCACGCCATCCACGCCACCACTCCCGCCGAGGTGATCACGCAGATGACCGGACGCGCGCTCAGCCAAATTTACCCGCCGCGCACCGCCCCGCCGGGCACCGCCATCACGCTCAGCGCCCACAATTTGACGACGGCGCACATCAGGGACATTACTTTTGACTTGCGCGCTGGCGAAATCCTCGGCATTGCTGGGCTTGCCGGAGCGGGCAAGACTGAATTGGCGCAAGCGGTCGTGGGCGCGGTGCCCCGCCTCGGTGGGACGCTGACCCTAAACGGGCTGCCCCAACAGCGAACGTCACCTGCCGCTGCGTGGGCGGCAGGGATCGCCTATGTGCCCGAAGAACGCCGCACGCAAGGCGTGATGTTGTCACGCAGCATCCGCGACAACATCACCCTGCCCCATTTGGGGACGCTGAGCGTGGGTGGTGCCCTGCTCAGCCGCCCGCGTGAAGAACGCGCCGCCCGCATACTGGGCGAGTCGGTGCGGCTGAAAGCGCGGGCAGTGCGGCAATCGGTGCGCGAACTGAGCGGCGGCAATCAGCAAAAAGTGGTGTTCGCGCGGTCGTTGGCGGGGGGGGCGCGGGTGCTGGTGCTGGATGAACCGACGCGCGGCGTGGATGTCGGCGCGAAGGTCGATATTTATGGTGTGCTGCGGGCGCTGAGCGACCGGGGCGTCAGCATCCTCATGGCATCGTCCGACTTGGGCGAGCTGATCGGCATGTGTGACCGCATCGTGATCGTGCGCAACCGTCGCCCAGTGACAATTTTGGAGGCACACGGCATGTCGCAAGAGGCGCTTTTGGCAGCCTGTTATGGACCCGATTCACACCATCTTTCGGAGAAAAAATGACTTTGACGACTGCTCCTGATCCCCGTCCTCGTCCGGCATGGGGGCGACTCGTGCGGACATCCGGCACGCTGATCGGCTTCCTGATCGTGGTCGGCTATTTTTGGGTGAACATCCCCAACACCTTCATGACGGTGCCCAACTGGTTAAATATCAGCCAACAGATCAGCATGTTGGCGGTCGTCGCCTTCACCATGACGATTGTGATGGTCATGGGCGATTATGACCTCAGCGTCGGCTCGATGGCGTCACTGGCGGGCATCGTCGCCGCGCTCTGGTTTCGCGATCAAGCCGGGGTCGCCGATGCCGGCATCCTCGTGATCATCGGCGTGGGGATCGCGCTGGTCGTCGGGTTGGCGGGCGGATTGCTCAACGGCGTGCTGGTCAGCGTGATCGGGATCGCCCCCTTCGTCGCCACGCTCGGCACCTTGACAATGTTCAACGGCATCGCCTTTTTGATCAGCGGGGGCGCTACCATCTTCGGGCGCGCCATCCCCACGGAATTCAGCAGCATCGCGCGCGGCGGCATCGTGATCGGCATGGTCAATGAACGCCCCTTGCTGTTCCCTAATCTGACGATTTTGGCGCTGATCGTGCTGGTGCTGGTGTGGATACTCTTGGAACAAACGACGTTTGGACGGCGCTTATACGCCATCGGGGGCAATGCCGAAGCCGCCCGCCTGAGCGGTGTCCGCGTGCGTACCCTACGCCTGATCGCCTTCATGCTCACGGGGGTGGGGGCTGCCTTGGCGGGGTTGATGTTGGCGAGCCGCGTGGCATCCGCCAACCCAACGCAAGGCGGCGGCTTGATGTTGGATGCCATCGCCGCCGTGTTTTTGGGCATGACCATGAGTGAAGAAGGGGAACCGCACGTCCTCGGCACGTTGATCGGCGTGCTGTTCTTGGGCGTCCTTGATAACGGTTTGACCCAAATGAGCGTCAATAGTTATATCCGTGAAATCCTGATCGGCGCGATCATCATCGCGGCGGTCACAATCAGCAGCCTTAGCCGCAGAAAGCGCTAACCTTATGCCCTCAGCCAATGCCTTACTCGCTACTTTGCGCGAAATCCGCGCGAGCGGACGCATGGCGCTCTGTGGTTATTTTTTGGCGGGCTACCCCACGCCCGAAGCTTTTTATCGCTATGTGCGCGCTGCCCGGATGCTGGATGTCATTGAATATGGCATCCCCGCCGATAACCCAACGATGGACGGCACCGTGATCGCCACTGCCCATGAGATCGTCACGGATCAGCGCGGCATCGGTGCCGAGACCGCGTTGGCGCTCATCGGCGGGCTGCGCGATGTCCGCCCGCCGCGTTTCGTGATGACCTATTCCCGCGTCGGGCGCGAACTTGACGGCTTCCTCCGCTTGTGTACCATAAACGGCTTGCAGGGCATGTTGGCACCCGACATGGACGAGGACGAACTGCGGTTTTTAGCCACCATCATGCGGGCGCTCGATCTGGCGGTGGTCACGTTAGTGGACGCTCGCGCCGACGCCGCCACCCTTGAGCGGCAGGTGCGCTTGGGCGATATCATCTATTTGAAGGCGGCACCCGGTCGCACCGGCACGCCAGCCGATATCGAAGGCGAACTCCAAGAGTTGATCGCGTCGTCGGTGGCGCGGATTCGGGCATTGCGCGCGGAACTGCCGATTGCCGTCGGCATCGGTATTCAGCGCCCCGATCAAGTGGCAGCGTTGGCGCGTCTCGACATCGATATGGCGGTGATCGGAACGAGCTTAGTGGCGCGCTTAAGCGAAGGCGAAGGCGCAATGGTTGATTATTTACGGGCAATGAGAGCAGCAACGGAGCGAATCTAATGACAATTTGGCTGGCACTCGATATCGGCACCACCAGCGCCAAAGCCGCCCTTATGGAAACCAAAGACCCTCTCGAAGGCGCGGGGCGAATGCTGGCGAGTACCTCGTGCGATTATCCCACCTATGTCGAAAGCGGTGGCATCGTTGAGCAAAACGCGGCGGATTGGTGGACAGCGGCGTGTACGGCTGCCCGTGAACTGGACGGCGCAATCGTCGAAGGGATCGCGATCACCGGACAGATGCAAGACCTGATTTTGCTGGATGACGCGGGCGAAGCGATCCGCCCTGCCATCTTGTACAACGACACCCGCGCCACCACCGAAGCGGTATGGATCAATGACCGTGTCGGTCGTGATTGGTTGGCGCAAGTGACCGGCTACGAGCAAGATGCCGGCAGTTTACTGACGAAATTCCGTTGGCTGGCGGCGCACGAACCCCAGTCGCTCGCCAGCGCCACCCATCTGTTGACGGGCGCGGGGGATGTCGTCGCACAACGGCTCACCGGCGTGTTTGTCACCGACACCACTACCGCCGGCACCACCGGTCTGCTGGATTTGCAACGGCGGACATGGTTGGACGAACGCACGTTGGCGACGATAGAACTGGCACCCACGCGGCACTTGTACCCCACACTCACCCCCGGCGGCGGGCAAGTGGGGGTCGTCCATGAACAAGGGGCGGCGGCGTTCGGCGTGCGCGCTGGCATCCCCGTTCACTTGGGACCCGGCGATGCGGGCGCAATCACCATCGGGATGCAAGCGAATATGCCCGGCTTGCCCTACGCCTACATCGGCACCAGCGGTTGGATCGGCGCGGTCTCGCTGGAACAAGGCGATTATAAACAAGGCGTCTGGTCGCTACCGGACATCATTAGCGATACCTTTTTTTGTCTCGCCCCTTTATTGACGGCGGGCGGCAATTTCGAGTGGATGATGCAGATCATGGGCGCGCCCGATGTCGCCACCTTGATCGCCAAAGCAGTGCCCCACGATTGGTCACGCGATCCGTTGATCTATCTGCCCTATCTAAACGGGGAGCGTTCGCCCATCAAAGACCCGTTCGCACGCGGGGCATTCATTGGGCTAAGCGCCGCTCATACCAGCGACGATCTCTCCTATGCGGTGCTGCAAGGTGTGGCTTTCGCGCTACGCCATGCGTTAGAAGCCTTGCTGAAAGAACGTCAATCCGCTGGGCAGGGGGCCGCCCGCTTGTTGAGCGTGACGGGGGGCGGGGCACAATCCCCTGTGTGGAATCAACTGCTGGCAGATGTCCTTAACCTGAAGGTGGTGGTCTATCCAGAGACACAATTTGTCGGTCTGGTGGGTGCCGTTCACGCCGCCCAACAAGCGACCAACGACGCCGCGCAACGCGCCCACCGCACCCTTGGGCTGCCTTCGGTGTCGGTCAATATCTATGCGGAAGGGGTTGTTCAAAATTACACCCCCAACAAGGCGGAATCCGCGCGCCACAATGTCACCTATCAATGGTTCCGCGACGCTTATCCCGCGCTCAAGGGCTTGTTTGCGGACATGGGCAGCAAGCGCAAATAAGCGGTAGCTCGGCGGGCGCACCCCCACAATGCGCGCCCGCCATTATTTCTTTTTACATTTTTCAGGGAATCCCCCCCACCCCCGTCCTCTTGTTCAAGTGTATAATACAGTAAGCACCTTCATCCCAGCCTTCACCCCAATGTACCGACCGACGTACCGGGCTTTAAGGATTTCAGACCGAATGCAACCTACCGCCGAAATCAGTATTGTTGACGAGTTACGGCAACTGCACGCGCTGCATTTGCAGACGATGACCTCCTTAGAGGGGCAACAGGCGTTGTTGCAAATGCGCGGACTCACCCTGCCCACGCCGGCGCTCGAAGTGCTGCCCCTGATCGCCCAGCAAATGACCGCGCTGGAACGGCTCTTGGACAATGAGCAGACCGAATTGAAACAACTGCGCGTCTTGATCGAAACCTCTGCCCTCGTCAATAGCTCGCTTGACCTCGATCAAATCCTGACCCAAGCGATGGATGTCATCATCCAACTGACGGGTGCCGAACGCGGCTATATCTTGCTGAAAGACACCGAGACCGACTCGCTGGAATTTCGCATCAGCCGCCAACCGGATAGCGAGCAAGATAGTTTTGATATCAGCAGCACGGTGATGGAACATGTTTTGGCGACTGGGGAAGCGATGGTCACGGATAACGCCTCCAGCGATCCCCGTATGAGAGCCAGCGAAACCGTCGCCCGTTTCACCCTCCGTTCGATCATCTGCGCCCCGCTGATCTACAAGGATGCCGCGACCGGCGTCATTTATGTCGATAACCGCTTGCGCGAAGGGGTCTTCACCAACCGCGAAATGAATCTGCTGACGGCATTCGCCAACCAAACAGCGGTCGCCATCGAAAACGCCCGCTTGTTCGCGGCGATCCAAGGGACATTGGATGAGATCACGCGCGTGACGGAACTACGCGAAAACGTGTTCGCCTCGATCGCCAGTGGGGTTATCACCACCAACGCCAACGATGACATCATGACCTATAACCGCGCTGCCACCCAAATTTTGGCACTACCGCTCGAAGGGGTGATCGGACAACCGATCCAAACCTTGTTCGACCGCTTGGGCGATATCGAAGCCCTACTCCGTGCCGCGCGCAAAAACGATCAAGCGGGCATGATCGAGACGCGCGCCGACATCCCCGGTCGCGGACCAGTGGCGCTTAACCTCAAAATCAGCCCCTTAAAAAGCGCCGAGCAAACCACCCAAGGCACGGCGATGGTGATGGATGATTTGACGCTCCAGCGCGAACATGAGCAAGTGGTGGAAGTGCTGCGTCGCTACCTGCCCCCCGGCATGATCGACAATATCGAACAGATCGCGGGCATTGACCTCGGCGGCGAACGGCGCGAGATCAGCACCATGTTTGTCTATGCCTGCCCCTATGATTTAGGCGGCGAAGATGAGCATCCCGAACAATTGATGGCGCGCCTGAACGCCTTTTTGGAAGTGGCGACCGATGTCGTGCATAACGCGCGCGCTATCATCGACAAATACATGGGCAACGAGATCATGGTCTTGACCAACAGCCAGCTTAACCCGATGACCGATCACGCGCTGCGGACGGTGTTGATCGCGCTTGACCTCAAAACAGCGTTTGATCGAGTTTACGATAGTTTCGGACGATCCAGCCGCGATTATAAAATTGGCATCCATACCGGCGTGGCGACGCTGGGCAATGTCGGCAGTATGAATCGGCGTAGCTTCACCGCCATCGGCGATGCGGTCAATCTGGCGAAACGGCTGGAAGAAAACGCCCCCGCCGGCAGCATCATCATCAGCGAAGATACGCTGCACCACGTCCTGAGGACTGCCACACGCGCCCAAATCGAGCATATCCGGTTTGAGGAGCGCGAACCGATGCAGGTCAAAGGACGGCGGCAATCGACTCGCATTTATGAGGTAGTTTTGGAATGAGTGGGCAACCGGAGCCGTTGATGAACCTAGCACAGAGCGCGAGTGTCTCGGCACAAGAACAATTGCGCCGCATCATCGCCCAAATCGAATTAATTGAAGAGACGCTACTCCAAGAGCGGCAGTCCTTGCGGGCGTCGGCGGTGGGCTTGCCCATCGGCACCTTACAGCGGGCGCGCCAACTACAAACACGTTTAAGCGAGCTGGCGGTCGCGTTGGTCTCGCGCCAGACGGAGTTGCGGCAGTTGCGGGCACTTGCCCAAACGACGGCGCTGATCGGCTCGTCGTTGGATACCTCCAGCGTCTTAAATCAAGTGATGGACACCGTGATCCAACTGACTGGGGCGGAACGCGGTTATGTCATGTTGAACAACAAAGAGACGGGCGTGCTAGAGTTTCGCGTGGCACGCGGCATCGACCGCGAGCAACTAGCGCGCGATGAGTTCACCGTCAGCAATACCATCATTAACGAAGTCTTCAATACGCGCATGCCCGTCCTGACCGATAACGCCCATTCCGACCCCCGTTATCAAAGCATGGAAAGCATCATCGGCTATCAACTGCGCAGCATTTTGGCGGTGCCGCTGATCGTGCGGGGCGAGGTCATCGGGGTGGTGTACTGCGATAACAAGGTGATGACGGCGCTCTTTAAGGACAGCGAGTTGAACCTGCTGACGGCATTTGCCAACCAAGCGGCGGTCGCTATCGAAAACGCCCGCTTGTTTGAATCAGCGCGGGCGCGCTTGTCCGAAATCACCGAAATGCGCGATTTGGTCGATAGCGTGTTCTCGTCGGTGATCAGCGGCTTGATCACGCTGGACGGGCGCGATGTGATCACAGCGTTTAACCAAGCTGCCGAGACGATCAGCCGGGTGACAGCGCTCGAAGCCATCGGCGCGCCCATTTTCGCAGTGCTGCCCCATCTGCGCCCAGCGCTCTGGGAAGCACTGGATCAGATTCGGGCGGGGGAAACGCAAGCCTCGGTCGAGATTGACCTGACCTTGCCGGAAGTCGGTAGGCACATCGTCAACATCACGATCAACCCCTTGCGCGGGGCAGATGGCAGCGGCGGCGGGGTCGTACTGGTGTTGGAGGACTTGACCGAATTGCGGGCGCGTGAAGCCCAGATCGCCCAAGCGCAACGGTATGTGCCGCTCGGTTTGGTGGAAAACATGAATAGCGCGGCGTTTGGAGCGCTGGATGGGCAACTGCGCGAGATCACGGTGGTGTTCGCGGATGTGCGCGGATTCACCAGTTTTAGCGAACAGTTGGAGCCAGAACTGCTGATGCGCATCATCAATAAATATCTGAGCCTCGCCAGCGATTCGGTCAATTTGCATGAGGGCGTGGTCGATAAATATTTGGGCGATGCCGTGACCGGACTCTTCAATACGCAATTGAACCCGCAAGAAAGCGATCATGCCGTGCGCGCTATTCGGGCGGCAT
>JBBRTY010000102.1:0-14094 GCA_038248285.1 Aggregatilineales bacterium | reverse complement strand
GATAAAGGACTCAGAAAAACAGAAGAACAGAAATCAGAATGCCAGAACCAGTTAAGAGCGGGCACAGCGCACACCGATAATGAAATTGTTGTCATCGGGAGTGTCCCCGAAACGATCCGCCGCACGCAGATCCGTAGGATTGTAGTAGTCCCACGAACCGCCCCGCAGCACGCGACCATCTGTTCTATTAGCAATATCTTCGCGACCATCCTGAGCATCATAGGGATATGCCTGATACAGGCTGCTCACCCACTCCCGGACATTGCCACTCATGTCCAACGCCCCCACCCACGACGCGCCGGCGACGCGGATGTCGGCTCCCACAGGGGCAGTTTGACTATTGGAATTGCCGCTGTAAATCACATTCGCGCCGACAAACTCATCCCCCCAGGGATACACCCACCCGTCCGGTCCGCGCGCGGCGTATTCCCATTCCGCTTCGGTCGGCAAACGCATCCCCCGGATCGCACAAAAATCCCGCGCCTCAAACCATGTGATCCGCTCCACCGGGCGCTGAGCGCCATCGAAAGCATTCGCGTTGGCTTTCACCCCGCCCAAACGCTCAAAGTCGGCTTGCGTCACTTCGGTTTGGTCGATCCAGAAGGGTGCCGGGGAGCATTGCTCATGCACGGGGGCTTCATCACTTTGCCCATCGGTCGATCCCATCAAGAAGCAACCCGCCGGCACCAGCACCATCGTCACCCCGTCAAATGCTTGCGAGATGGGCGTCCATGCCCGGTTGCTGGTCACGGGCGTGCGGGCAAGCGACAGGGGATCGGTCGTCGGCGTGGGCGGGATCGGCGTCTGCGTGGGTCGTGCCGTCAGGGTGGCGGCGGCGTCCACTGTCGCTTGGGCAAGGCGGAGGGCATCTTGGGTTTGAACATATGCCCGCGTGCCGGTATTGATGGCATTGACCGTCGCCGGCACATCCTCCGTCGGCGTGGGCGTCGCTGTCGGGATTGCCTGTCGGGTTTGTTCGGCTTCGCGCGCTTGGGTTTGCGCGGCGATCTGCACCACATCCAGCGTCGCCGTGCTTTGCGCGGCGATCTGCGTCGGCGCGGTCGTCGGGGTACCCGTCCCCGTGTTGAGTCTGTCCGGTGACGACAGCACGATGACCGCCACCACCATCAGCAGCAACGCCGTCACCCCCCCGACGATCAGCGGCAGGCTGGTATTCCGAACGCGCATCAAGGGGCGCAGCAGCCCGATCAGCGTCACCACATCGCGGTTGAACAACGGATCGTCATGCAGTGTGAAGGCGTTGTTGAAGGTCAATTGGCGCAACGAGGCGGGCAGTTGGGCGGCGGTGGGCATCTGTGCCCCTTCCACCAACAGCGGGATGACCGTCACCTCTTTGCGCAGCAAGCCGCTTTCGACCTCGATGCGCACAAAATCATCGGGATCGTCCAAGCGCCGTTTGCCCTGCGCATCGGTGACGGTCAACCAGTGCGGACCGATCACCACCAGCATCACGCGGCATTCGGCGGTGGCGTCCCGCAGCACTTGGCGAAAATCGGTGCCCGGTGGGATGTTGTCGATATCCTTGAAGATCGCCTTTTTGCCGAAGGCAGTCACCAAGCGATCATAAATGCGCCCCGACACGGCTTTGCTATCGGCTCGGCGGTAGGAAATGAAGAGTCTGGGCATGGGTCGGCTGCACTTTGCGCTGCACACGGTCAACGCTACCGATTATAACGGTGTTTGTGGGGGCGTGGCAAATTGTCTTTGCGCGCAGCAACTAGCGGCGGCGGCGGGGTGTGCCACCTTCGGGATTCTGTTGAAAAACACGGGCGACCCCATTGGGTTCGCCCCTACGAAGGACGCCATTGTAGGGGCAACCCAACGGGGTTGCCTATCGATGACAAGCGGTGAAAACCCTTTTTCCACAGCATCCCGTTGCGCGTCCCGACAACGGGTCGCCCCTACTCCGCCGCCACCTTGCGCCCCACTGCTGCCCGTCCCGTCGGGGCAGAAGCGCTCGCTTTGCCCATGCGAATGCCCAACAACAGCACCACCAACACCACCCCAAGCGCCACCAAGACCCGAAAACCGAGTTGCGTCCCTTCTGTTCCCGCGAACAAGCCATGCACCGACACCAGCGCAAACGACAGGTAGCTGGCATAGTGCAGCATTTTCCATGTCTGGTGACCGAGCCGCTTCTTGACCGCAAAGCTGAGCGTGACCACCACGATCACCCAAAATGCCAGCGTCCCCAACCCGACCGCTTCCGGGCGATACGGTCCCATAAACGGGATGAACAGATCGCCGAGGGTATAGGTGAAATAATCATCCAAAAGCAACAGCAGCGCGTGGACGAGCGACAAGATCAGCGCCAACCACGAGATCGTGCTGTGGACGGTCATCGACACCGGACCGGGCGACCAATCCTTCACGAATTGCGCGCTGATGAACAAGCCCCACAAGATCGACGCCATGAGCAGCAAATAGGCGATCACCCCCGATGAGCGCACCAAGTGCCACGAAAGTTTGCTATCTTCCGCCAAGCGGATGCTGAACATGCCGCTGTTGACCATCCAAACTGCCGACATGCCGATCACGATGGCGCTGCCGATGAGCAGCAGCAGATCGGTGATTTTGGTGCTTCGTTCTTTGTTCATCAGGCGTCGTTCCTTAGTAGGGGTTAGGGGTTGGGGATTGCGGTTTAGGTGGGCGACCCACCAGCGTAGCGGTCGCCCTCTTTTTTACGTCGTCGGTTTTTAATACCGCGCGTCACCATCGTTAATCGTCGCCGCCGTCGTGTTCACCGCCATTGTCGCCGCCGTTGTCGTCACCGCCGTCGTCGCTGTCATCATCTTGATAGGTGCTGCCGGAACCGCCGCTGATGTACTCGCCAGAACTACCCGTTTGCCCAGTCGTGGTGATGACGAGCGGCGCAGGTTGCGCATCACGCAACGGGATGTTGAAGACCGTCAATGCCGCACAACTGCCCTGCAACGCCACATTCGATACTGCCACCCATGCCGATCCGGTATCGGTGCCGACCACAATCCAGTTATTTTGTGGGTTCTGACCGCCAACGACCAACGTTTCACCGCGATAGCCATAGCCCAACACGCTGTAACCGGTGCCGGGTCCACTGCGCAAATTGCTGGAACTGACCGTGACAAGGGCGGTACAAGCCACGCCGTCAGTCGTCAGGCTATCAGCGGTCGTGCTGACTGTCTCAATCACGGCGCTGGCGGGTGCCTCCACCAAGACGAAACCAGCATCAGCGGCGGAGACCGCACTGACCCCGGCGATAATGGGTGCCGTCAAGTCGCTGCTCACGAGGGTGAATTGATACTCGCCGCTGTCCAGCATGAAGTTCATGCCGTCGATATGCCCACCGCTCGATTGGGCGATGACAACCCCCGCCGCATCAAGTAATTGGGTGGTCGCAGTTGCGCCCGAAAACGTCGTCGTCAACACGCCGACTGCTTCGGCAGGGATACTGACCTGCACGGTGTCGCCGGGATGTTCGACACTCAAAGGCAGGGAGACTTCTTGATTAAAACTGACCGCGAGGTTGGCAGCAGGGGTTAGCGCCAAGTTGCTGTTTTGGGTCAGTTCTGGCAGCGAGGCGACTTTGACAAAGGCTTCGGTCACGCCGGGCAACCGTTCCACCGTCAACGTGTGCGATCCGCTATTGGGCACGATATTCAGTTCCAGCCCGTGCAAACGCGGGTCGGCGACGGTAAACACCACCGTCCCATTGGCATCTAGCAAGCGCACAGCGGCTCCCTCAAAGCTGAGCGCAATCGTGCCGGTGCTATCGGCAGGCAAGGTGATCACGACATCAATACCGGGGGTGGCGTCATTCAAGGTGATCAAATCACTATTTTGTTGTGCCCATGCCGGAAAAACAGCATTACACAGGAGGAGCAGCAAGGCGAATAGACTAAACCGTTTCATGACTAGTGTCCTTCATAAGCTACGCGACGATAAGAGCGCTAAAGTTAGGCGTGGCAAACACCGCGCCATTGTGTAATACGACCAGACCAGCGGTGTGCCATTGAGACTGCAACCACAAGAGACCGGCTTCGGCACCGCGCAACAGCACGGCTTTGGCATAGGCTTCGGCGGTGGGCGCGTGCGGGTGATGCACCGTCACGCTGAACACGTCGGTTTCGGCAGCGCGCCCCGTATGCGGATTGATGATGTGGTGTTGTGATGCGCCGTCGGCGGTCGTCCAGCGACGGTAATCCGTCCCACTGGTGACGATACTGCCGCTATGCACTTGGAGTGACACCACCACGCTGCCGTCGTGTGGGTCTTCGATATCGATCTGCCAACCGGAGGTAGCTTGGGGCGCGCCCCGCACCGCCAGATCGCCGCCGATGTTGACCAAACAGGCACCATAAGCGGCGAGTTCATCCGCTAGCCGCGCCGCCATCCAGCCTTTGGCGATCCCGCCCAAATCCAGCGCGCTGCCCGGCGGGATCAAGACTTGGCGCTTCGACGGGCGCAGGGCAAGGGCACGCCAATCGCCAGCGGGCACAGGCGCGCTGCTGATGGGGACTTGCAAGTCGGCGAAGCTACGGTCATAGCCATTGGCGATCAACGACGGCAGCACCAACGGGTTAAAATCGCCCTCGGTCATACGCGCCGCGTGTTTGGCGGCGTGGATGTTGTCGAACAGCACAGCGCTCACCGTCACCCATTGCCCGGCGTGCGCGTTCAAACGCATCAGCTCACTATCGGGACGAAACCGCGAGAGCCGCGCCTCGACCGTTTCGACCTGCGCCGGGATCGCGCTCAGCAGAGCGCGCCCATCCGCCTCAGTTTCCAGTTGCACGGTGATGGCACAGCCCATCGCGCGGAAAGGGAGGTAAAACAACTGCTTCATCGGGTTGACCGACTCTGTTGCACTTGCGGTTGTTGTACCACGACCGGCTGCGGCGCGGACACAGCTTGTTGCTGGACAAATACCGGATCGGGGGCAGCGATTTGAGCGGCGACCGGTGGCTGGATCACCCTCGTGTTGACCGTAGTCGGGTTTTGCGTCTGCCCACCCGTCGCCGAAACCGCCACCGTCCCCGATTGACGCAAGATGATCATACTCGGGGCTGCCAGCTGGATGACCACATCGGACGCGGGCTTTGGCAGCGTCAAGGGGGTCACAGTCGCGACCAGCGGGACGACAATCGCCGCATCCACCGGCGCAACAGTGGTGTCAAAAGAAGAAGTAGTCATACTGGCGAATCGGCTGGCGTCGAGCAGGGCGAGGTTTTGCGCGCCGACCAACGTCGCGATGGTCACGCTGCTCACCATGGCGCTTCTTACGAGCAGTTTGCGAGTGCGATCATTGTTTGCCATCAGGGTTTTCCATTTCGTCTTCGTTATTTGTCTATGCCCTAACGATACGACACAACGCAAGCCCTTGCTTAAACAGCGTCTCAACATCCCCTTAAATCTGGCTTAAATAATAAAAGCACTGGCATCGCTGGTTTCACCTCGTCCCGTCATCCGCCGGTGTCGCCGTGAACAACGCCATCACCTCGCTATACGACGCGCTGGTTTGCAGTGTCCACAGCCATTGGGCAACCTGCTGCGGCGGGATCGGCGTTTTACTCGTCAGCCACCATTGAATCACACCGACATACGCCGCCCCATAAAAATGTTCGACCAACGCGGGCGGCACATCAATAGCAGCGAGGGCATGGGGCAGTTGCTCGATCACAAGGCGCACGATTTTTTGAAACTGTCCCTGAAGTTCATCGCGCACGGCGGGCACGCCATTGCGCCCCAACATCAGCCGATAAAAATCGCGGTATTCGGCGATATGCTCGAACAATTTTAATTCCAGTCGGGGCGATACCCCGCTTTCGCCATTGTCCAGCAGAAAAGCGATACGCGGTTGCGCCACGATGATCGCCCCGATCTCGGCGACTACGCTGTTCAACATATCCCACTTGTCATCGTAATGCAGATAAAACGTCGCGGCGTTCAAGCCGGCTTTTTCGGTAATTTCCAACACCGTGATCGCGTCAAAATGCCGAGTTTCCAAAAGATCAAACAGGGCGCTACGCAACAGTTTGCGCGTCCGCAAGGTACGGGGGTCGGTCGAGTTCTTCGAGACTTTCGCCATAATGTTGATTACTCAATAGATGCGCAAGGATATTGATTGCAAAGCGGTTGGCTTTGCGAATACACTTTATCAACAATCCATTGATTTAACAATAACCCATTGAGGAAATGATGATCGCTGAATTAGTCCGCCCCCGTCCACTCGCCGATGTCCCCCCCATCCGAATGCCGACCTTCCGCGCCGTCTGGCTCGGACTCGTCTTTATGTCGTCGGGGGTGCAATTCTATGCCATCGCCATCACTTGGCTGGTGCTGCAATTGACCGGCTCGTCGGCACAACTAGGCACCATTTTGGCGGTCGCGGCGGTGCCGCGCGCCATCACCATGCTCATCAGCGGGGCGATCATCGACCGGACTCAACCGCGCCAACTGCTGGTGTTCACCGCGCTGGGCAACGGCGTGATCGTCGCTTTGCTGTCCGCCCTGCTCGCTTTCGATGGGCTGACATTGGTGATTTTGGCGGGGGCGGGGGCGCTCATGGGGTTGATGGACGCCTTCTTCTATCCGACAAGTTTCTCGCTGATCCCGCGCATCGTGCATCCGGCGCGCATGGCACAAGCCAACGCGCTGATGCAGGGTGCCGATGGCTTCATCAATATGGTCGCCCCGGCGCTCAGCGGTTTTGTGGTCGCGCTCTTTGGGTTGCCACTGGCGTTGACGTTCAACGCCATCTTATTTTTGACGGGGGCGCTGTTCATGCGGGGGCTGGGGCACGTCCAACTTTCGGACGAAGCGACGGACACCACCGCGCCCTCCGAAAGCCGCCTACAAGCGGTTTTGAACGGCTTCCGGTATGTGCTGCGCAACCCTGCCTTACGATGGGCATTGCTCGCCATTGCCGCGCTCAACTTCGCCGCTATCGGTCCGATCATCGTAGGCGGGGCGGTACTGGTACAAGGGCGTTTTGATGGGGGTGCGGAAATGTACGGGGTGTTTCTCGCCTCATTTGGCATTGGGGGCTTGATCGGAGCGCTGATCGCCGCCTCGCTTCCCGCGATCAGACGCCCCGGTCGCGTCTTAATCTGGACCGGGGCGTCGCTCGGCATGGCATTGATCGCGATTGGCTTCACACAAACTTTCTGGTTGGCATTCGCGATTATGTTAGCCGCCAGCATCATCGTGGGCGCATCAATGCCGTTCTTCTCGGCGTGGCTTCAGCAAGAAACCCCGCTGGCGATGCAAGGACGGATCGCCAGCTTGTCCACCTTTGCGGCGGTCGCGGTCGATCCGTTCTCACAAGGCACGGCGGGGTTTCTCAGCCAAATCGATGTCACGCTGGCATTCGGCGCGGCGGGCGGGCTATTGCTGTTGATCGCGCTGGTGGTTGCGCTCAGCCCAGTCGCTCAGATGGAAGCAAAGGGGATAGCACCGTCATGATTTAGGCGGGGTGAGCGCTTAGCCCTTGCGTGGG
The DNA here is from genome assembly GCA_038248285.1 of Aggregatilineales bacterium. GTDB lineage: Bacteria > Chloroflexota > Anaerolineae > Aggregatilineales > Phototrophicaceae > Flexifilum. Next base: position 6,596 of record JBBRTY010000102.1, on the reverse strand, counting down.
CTGAGATATTGATCGCCGTCAAAATGGATCAGATGGTCGGGAATCTCGCTTAGCCATACTTCGGTTTCCCACGCAATTTCGGTTAAGAAACTTTTGAAGGTAGCAAAGTCCAGAAAAGCACTCACATAGATGCGTCCGGCTTGGCATGATTCCAAAAGCCGCTCCAATTCGACACGCCGTTTAGGGGAAACCGGACCGTTTGATGTAACCGCTTCAATCAGGGTAAGCGCATTTACCGATTCATCATATAAAATCACATCCGGCAATTTATCATGCTGGGAAAATGGAATTTTGAGCCGCAATAGTTCAGGCTCATCGAGGATTAAGCGCTTATTTTCTGTGTCACCCAGATACAACAACCGCGCGCCGGGCACAAAGCGCGGGGCAAATTCAGCGATTACAAGCGCTTGAAGGCGGTTATGCTCACCGGGCGAAAGTTGATAAATTTCTCCCTGATAGGTTACGGGGATAAGGTTGTGTTGGCGTTGGCTTCGATAGAGATCAAATAGACTGCCACGCAGTTCTTTAAAGGCTTTCAGTTCTATTTCCCACGGTGCAGCTCCATAGCTTTGTATAACCCTCAGGACAATTTCAGTCAAGGCATAATGTGTACGTGGGCTATTGGTCGCCAACGTTGGGGCATCCGGGTTACGAACAACGATACCGGCTTGCTCAAACTGATGCAGCACTTGTCGTCGCACTGTTTCGCGCGTATTTTCTGCATAAGCACGTCCATAATGTGTTTTGATTTCGGCGAGAATATCATGAATGCGCAGACTGCGGCGCGTTGATTGAGACCATATGCCTTCCTCGGACAAGCTCGCCAAAACCAGCAATGTGAGCGCCGCCATTTCATTGTGTTGTGCTGGCGGAAGCCCTAATGCGGTGAGAAGGGCGCGCGCTTCAGTAATTTTGTCTGCCATCAGATTTTCTCTACGATTCGCAATGCTTGTGAAATAAGCCCGGCTTCAAACAGTTGCCCCAATACGAGCGAGTCCATATCACTAAGCGGATTCGCTGCGAACGCCGCCCCAATCGACTGGATCACCGCCAACGGTGGCAGTGACAGTGCGCGCAATTCGCCCGCGTTGACTTGTGTATTACCGTTGGTAATGCGGATGTACCGATCAAAAAGGGTGCTGTTGTAAAGTGCGGTCAGTCCCAACGTCTCGATAACACTCAATTGCCCATTGGGTCGATAGATATAATTGAGATGATTTTCAAAACCGACCGTCGCGAACGAAAACTCCGCACCTAAAAATGCCCCGGCAACCAAACGGCGAGCTTCTTCTTTGGCGCTAAAACGCCGCAACAACACATAATTCGCGGTGGCAATCTGCAATCCAACCGTTTCGGGCACCACACGCAACCATTGGGCTTTGCGAAGAGTCGGCAATGGATGGTGAACATCCCCCCCCCGCACATGCTGCATCCACAACAGCGGGATCGCCCCTTCACCGGCAGTCATGTGAAGATATTTTTCAGCGCGAAAAGCCACCACGCGCCCGGTCGATACTTCCATGCCATAATGATGCAGCGAACCCACCCATGTATCAAAGGCGCGCAAAATCAATTCATCATGCACATCGGTGGGCAGGCGATAAAATAAATCTTGATCCCGTCGGTGCAGCACCAACGGTGTAGGTACCGAATGCACATCAGACGCCTCCATGTCGGCGCTATTCTGCCCCGTGGAAATATCGATATGCGTCCGGTGCGGCAGGGTGCCCCGTTGCGGACTAAACGTAATGATGATGTTTTCTTGTAACACATCATCAAAGTTTTGTCCCCGCGACTCAAACAGATGTACCCGCTCAAAAACTACCTGCTGCGCAAACATCTCGCGAAATTGTGCGAAGTAGGCACCTGAACAAAAACTACGGGGGACGAGAAAAACACTTTTACCGGATGATGACAGGTGCTGCGTCGTCAATGCCATAAATAGGGCATAAATATTGGGTTGAGTCCCAACGAGCGCGCGACTACTTTTGACGCGCCGGTCGTCGGCATTTAGCTTGAAATAAGGCGGATTAGCGACAATGTAATCGTAGGTTTGGGGAGGTTGCATGAACAGCGACTGTTGCTGTGCCAACGATGCCCACACGTAATCCTCGCAATGAAGGCGCACTTCTATGGTTATCCCATGTCGTTCGGCTTCTAGGCGCGCACGATCTAGAACAGCGCTGGCGATCTCGATCAACACGGGATCGATCTCGTAAGCGTCAATGGTTGCCTCAACCCCAATCCCCTCCTCGATCAGCCGATCAATAATGGCACAGAGCAGCACCCCTGAACCGACTGCCGGATCGAGGATCGAAAACTTTGAAGGGAAATCCCCTAGTTGATCCGCCATATAGCGCGCTACTGGTGGTGATGTCAAAAATTGCCCAGTTGCTTTGCGCGAGGCGGCATTCCGTTGCCCCAAAACACGCTGCCCCGCCACAAAACTTTCCGTTGCAAAATTCACTTTTGAACCCCGTTTTATCCGATTTGCTTCACTCAAAAATAGCACAAAATCGCGAAATCAAATAGCGTGTCGAAGAAGACTCGGTCGCCTCACATCCGAAACACCCCATTGCGGGTGGCTTCTATTGGCGCATTCAGGCACGCGCTCAATGCCAGCGCCAACACCGTCCGCGTCTCGGTGGGGTCGATGATGCCATCATCCCACAAACGCGCGGTCGAATAGTAGGGGCTGCCCTCACGCTCGTATTTTTCGAGGATCGGCGCTTTGAAGGCGTCTTGCTCGTCGGTGGTCATATCAGCTTTCCCCTGCCGCGCCAGTTGGTCGCGCTTGATCGTCAGCAGCACGTTGGCGGCTTGTTCCCCACCCATCACACTGATGCGGGCATTGGGCCACATCCACAAAAAACGCGGATCATACGCCCGCCCGCACATGCCATAATTGCCCGCCCCAAAACTGCCACCGATGATCACCGTCAACTTAGGGACGCGGGCATTGGCGACCGCATGAACCATTTTCGCGCCATCTTTGGCGATCCCACCCGCCTCATACGCCTTGCCGATCATGAAGCCAGTGATGTTTTGCAAAAATAGTAAGGGGATTCCCCGCGCCGTACACAGTTCAATGAAGTGTGCCCCCTTCAGCGCCGACTCGCTGAACAGCACGCCGTTATTGCCGATGATCCCCACGGGCATTCCTTCGATATGGGCGAAACCCGTCACGAGCGTGGTGCCATAATCGGCTTTGAACTCGCGCAGACGACTACCATCGACCAAACGCGCGATCACTTCGCGCACATCATAACTTTCCCGAAACGAGGTCGGCAGGATGCCATACAACTCTTGCGGATCATAACGCGGCGGTTCGGGCGGGCGGGTGACGAGCGGCGTCGGCTTGCGGCGGTTGAGCGTCGCCACAATGTCGCGGACAATGCTCAGAGCATGGGCGTCATCCTCGGCAAAATGATCCGCCACCCCCGACACTTGGGTATGCACGGTTGCGCCCCCCAGTTCCTCAGCGCTGACTTCTTCGCCCGTCGCCGCCTTCACCAACGGCGGTCCGCCTAGAAAGATGGTCCCCGTCTTGTTGACGATCACCGTCTCGTCAGACATCGCCGGCACATAAGCTCCGCCCGCCGTACAACTACCCATCACCGCGCTGATCTGGGGGATGCCCGCCGCGCTCATGATCGCCTGATTGTAGAAGATGCGCCCAAAGTCGTCACCATCAGGGAAGACTTCATCTTGCATGGGCAAAAACGCCCCACCGCTATCGACCAAATAAATACAGGGCAGATTGTTTTCCAGCGCGATCTGCTGGGCGCGCAAATGCTTTTTCACGGTCAGCGGAAAATAGGTGCCCCCTTTGACGGTGGCGTCGTTGGCGACGATCATGCACTCCAGACCGCTCACCCGCCCAATCCCCGTGACCATCCCGGCAGACGGCGCTTCCCCGTCATAGGCTTCCCACGCCGCCAGCGGGGCGATCTCCAAAAAGGGCGATCCAGCGTCCAGTAGCCCATCGATCCGATCCCGCACAAAGAGTTTGCCCTGCTCGCGATGGCGTGCCTGAGCAGTGGCACCGCCCCCTTGCCGCACCAATGCCAGACGGTCGCGCAGTTGCGCTGCCAACCCCCGTTGATGCGCGGCATTGGCTTGAAAACGTTCATCACGCGCCTGAATTTGCGATTCTATTTTTTCCATAATGGGTGCCCCTCTTTCTTTTATTGTCCATCTTTACGTTAAATCCACTTCTTTTTTCTGGTATTCGCGATCTCAATACTGTCTTTATTTTAGCGCAGACTTAACATCGCTAAACTTTTCAGGTATTATTTCACGGGCTTTTGCCCGAAATACCCTGAAACATTGGAGTCGAATATGCAGAACAACAGCGCTCGACGCGCGAGTATTATTTTGGGAATCTTCATGGCATTTGTGCTGATCGCCGGCACGGTGATCCCGCTTATCACGGGAAATACAAACACCACGGCACAGCAGATTACCCCCACCGAAGCGCCCATCCCGACCTTTCCACCCGCCCCTGCCAGTTTAAGCACGGTCACTTTTGAAAAAGTTTATTTGCATCCCACCGGTATTTTCAGCATCGGGCAGCCCGAAGGCTGGACTTCCAGCGAACCCAACAAAGGCGCGAATATCGCCCAGTTGAACCTCGTCAACAACGACACCCTCAGCGTCCTTGATGTGTATGTCGAAGATGCCGGCGTGCCCGTCACTGCCGAGACGTTGGGCGAGCGTTTCACCCGCGATGCGATCAACGCCAGTTGGGCGCGCTTTAATCAATGGGAAGAAACCAACCGCAGTTTCAACGCCGAAACCGGTAGGTTGCAAATTGACTTCCGCGTCACGCTCAACCGTCAAACCTATGCCGCCCGTCAACAAGCATGGACGGATGGGCGCTGGATTTATGTCGTGCGCGTGCTGACACCCGAAAACGCGACCGAATACCTGCGCTATCTGCTGGATAATTTCAGCGCGTCGCTAAACGCCAACACGATTTTTCAAGGCACACCGCTCGATTGGACGGCGTATTACGATAACGTCAACAGCCACATCATCCGTTATCCGTCCGAATGGTCGATCACCGATACCGCCCCCGGTCGCCCGACCAGCATCGCCAGCAACAACGGCGTCTTGCTGCGCGTCGAATCACAAACCGGTGCCAGCATCACTGATGAAGCCGCCGCCCGCGCCTTTGTCGAGACCACCCGCACGGGTACCACCGTGTTGACCGTGCAGCCCATCCAGCGCCTTGACGTGAGTGGTTTTGCGGTGTCCTACACGTTCGCCACTGTGGACGGTGACACCCAAAGCGGGTTGATCAACCTGCTCACCAGTGTTGATGGCATCCTGCACATCGCTGATCTGCGCTTCCCCGCTGCCGACATCGACTTGAACGCTTTGAATGTCGAAGCCGCCGTCAGCGCCGAAGCGACTCCCGAAGCGACCGCCGACGCACCAATCTTAGAGGTCGGCGACGCCTCCATGATCGGGATTTATCGCGATTTGGCGACCGTCATGAGCAGCTTCTATGTGATTGCGCCCATCCCGTTGACAAACAACGCGGAGATCAGCGGCATTCAACCGACCGTCATCGCTCCCGAAGTCACGCTTGAAGTGACCGCCGAAGCCACAACCGCAGCAGAAGCGACTGCCGAACCGGAAGCGACTACGGAAGCCACCGCCGAAGCCACTGCCGAAGCCACCGCCGCCTCGTAAAATCCTGCCAGCGGATACCCGATTGCGCATCCCCACAACTCGTAGGGATACGCAACGGGAATCTGTTGAAAAAGGGTTTGAATCGGTTGTCATCAATGGGAGATCACATTGGGTCTCCCCTACGAAACGCCGCATTTCGTAGGGGAGACCCAACGTGGTCTCCCGTGTTTTTCAACAGAATTCAATGGCGCGTCCGCTGATCCCCACCCCTTAATACTTAACGCCTGCCCCTCACTCTTTATCCGGGCGGATGAGCAAAACCGGAACATCCACACATTCCATCAAGGCATGGGTGACGCTGCCAAAGAACATCAGCGCCAACCCTGTGCGCCCATGGGTACTCATCACAATCAAATCGATGCCCTCGGCTTTGACATAATCGCACAGCAAGTGCGCCACCGCCGTCCCTTCGATTAGATGGGTGCGTACCCGTACCTGTTCGTTGCGCAATTCGCTACGCACCCCGATCAAATACTGCTTGATCTGTTCGCGGGCTTCATTCAACTGCTCATCCTGCCCCGCCAGCGCAATCTGATCAAAATATTCATGGGCGGTTGTCTTAAAAACATGGATCAGGATGATCTCCGATTCATTGCTTCGGGCAAGGTCAACGGCGTGCGTCACCGCCCGTTGTGCCCAACCAGAGCCATCCAAAGGGACGAGTATTTTTTTGTAGCGTGTTTGCGTCAACATACCCTCCTGTGACACTCCGCAACCGCTAAAGCGGCGCGACTTCTTGTGGAGTCGTGTCTCTGGCGAGTCTTTCGGCTCCAAATAGCCACGTCACTGACAGCAAGCGATCACGATTCTCGCTTTCACGAGCTACTTGCCGGGTGTCCCCCGGAACTAACGGCGGTCCGTTTTGGAAAAACCTTCACGGGTCGCTGAACCTTGAT
>JBBRTY010000101.1:0-14162 GCA_038248285.1 Aggregatilineales bacterium | reverse complement strand
GTTCGTTATCCACTGGGGAGGGCAGACTGGTGTCGATGTGTGCCGTGCCTGTGACGACAAAATAGATTTCTCCTTCGACATCATCTGCGAAACTGAGGGCAATATGGGCGTTGGTCGCCAGATTTTTGACTTTTTGCGAACCGGGCGGGGTGTAGAAATAAAAGCTATCCTCATCGCGCAAAAACCAAATCGGTGTCGGTTGCGGGACGCCGTCCGCGCGAATGGTAGTACACCACACATAGACGGCAGTTTCGATAATGCCATCAAGTTCACTAGGGATGAGTTCGCTCACGGTGACTGACTCCTATGGCTGGTGGTGATTAGAAAAGCGTACCGCAAAATAGATAAAATGGGCAAGCAAGTGCAATAGTATTCACTCTATTCTAATGCGAAACCCCGCTCTTGCAGCGAACAACTGCGAATCTGGTCAGCGAGGTGGCGCTCGACTTGTTTTGGGGTTCCGTCCAAATGTGCCGACACGGTGGCAACATGAGGGAAATATGTCTGCATCAGCTCCGGATGACCGATTCGGGGAACACCCCCGCGCACGATCAGGGCGATATCGGCACGGCGTGGCGCGTGGACAATATCGTTGGGTATGAGGATGTAGTCACTGCGATCCAATGTGCCTAGCCCCCTGGGATGCGCGGCAAATGTAAGAGGCATGTGGAGTGCCGCCAATTCATCGAGCATATCACCATCAGCGGTCAGCCTTGAGTCACTGCCTACCCAAACAGTACCCCCCGCAGCGTGCCATGCGTCGAGGTCGGCGGTTGCGCCTAGTAGGTAGTGATTGGTCGTGGGGCAGGTGACAAGCGCGCGGATTCTGGGGGCGGCGTCGACGATATCCTCCGGCGTGAGACCGACACCATGCACAATCACGGTATTCGCGCCAACGACACCCAGCGCCTTCAAGCGGCGGTATTCCCCTTGTGCGCGGTCGCTGGTGCCTTCGGCAAGATGAATGAAGAAGGGGGCATTCGTCGGGGTTTTGCGATAAGCCGCGCTGATGCCTTGCTCGTGGTTGAAATGAAGGGAATGCGCCCATCCATAGCGCCGCACCACCCGTACCGGATAATCACGTCGGAATAATGGGCGATGAGGTGGGTTGTGATGAGCAACGATAAGCGCGCCACAGAGGAGGTTCTTTAATCCCCCGATGAATAACCGATCTCCCAAAGGGGCGGCGCGCAACTCTCGAAAGGGGGCTGTGTCGAGACGGTTGTTGACATCTTCACCCCATTGGTGCGCATCGTCGTAGCGCTCACGATATTTGGTGCGCGGGTAGTGATTCAGCTCAAGGTGATCATGGGCATTGAACAAAGCGGGTAGTGTCCGATAGCCATCAACATGCACAGGCTGTGCTGGTTTAGGGGATAGGAGGCGGTGAAAGATCATGAGTTGCTTCTGGCGGTATCAATCATAGCTTTTGTTCAATGTCGGCAAAGTGCGATTGACGGTTTCTTCACCTAATTTGCTGACGAGTTGTTCGCGGAGTTTGGGGGTTTCCTCCGCCCACTTGTTTTTTAATTCCTCGTGAGTGGCGGTGCCGCCGCGACCAGCATTGGCGGACATGCCGTGTAACTGCGCGGGAGCCGTGGTGATTTGCCGCGTGACCTCGGTCGTGCCACAAATTGGGCAGGGGGGATGGGGAGCATTAAATCCGTGACGGGCTTCAAAAGTGTGCTGTTGGGCACAGCGATAATCGTAGAGGGGCATGGTGCGTGATCCTCCAAGTGTGAAGTGATGATCTATTCTAAACGAATACGGGGGTTTAGAAAGGCATAGGCGATATCGGCGATCAAATTGGCGAGGGCGAAAAAGAAAATGATGACCATCACCGTTGCCTGCATCAAGGGGATGTCTTTGCGTTCAACCGCAGTGGTCATCAGCCGACCGAGACCGGAATAACTAAAGACGTTCTCGATCACGATCAAGCCGCCGATCAGCCAGCCAAAGGAGAGGGCAATAACGGTGATCGTTGGCAAGAGGGCATTGCGTAACACATGTTTGATGATGACTTGACGGCGTGGTAAGCCTTTGAGCGTCGCCGTGCGGACATAGGGCTTTTTGAGTTCATCAATAACCCCAGCGCGCGTCATACGGACGACATACGCCATCAAGACAAAGGTGGCGGCGATGGCGGGCAAAATAAGCTGTTGAATCACCTCGCCGAGCGGGGCACCGGGGGCAGCAGTAGAGCTGGCAGGGAACCAGCCTAACCCCAAGGCGAACACATTGATCAGCACTAAACCGGTCACGAATTCGGGCAAACCGACGACTGAGAGGGTGAACAACGAGATGGCGCTATCGATCCATTTGTTTTCGTTCAAGCCGGAAATGAGACCGAGCAAGATGGAGAGTGGGATGCTGATGAGGAGCGTGACGAATGCCAATTGTAGCGAACTCCCCAAGCGTTCCAAGACGAGGGGGCGGATGGGCGGTCGTCCAGCAGTGAAGGAACGTCCCCAATTGCCACTGACGAAACCCGTCAGCCAATTCAGGTATTGCATGGGGGCAGGCTCGTTCAAGCCGAGTTCAACCCGCAGGGCTTCAAGCGCTTCGGGTTGTGCCTCGCGACCGAGAATGACACGGGCGACATCACCGGGTAAAAGTTGGGTGAGCGCGAAGATGACGATTGAGGTGAGTAACAGCGTGAGCGCCAAGAGAGCGAGGCGGCGAATCAGGAATCGGAGCATGGGCTACGTCTTTCTCTCAGTCAGGGGTTCGCTGGTTTGTAGGGCAATCAGTTCTTCGGCTGGGATATGACAGCGGATGAAATGCCCATCGCCGACATCGGTATAAGGCGGCAGGGTGGTTTCACAGATGGTACCAATTTTGCGGGGGCAGCGGGTGTGAAAACGGCACCCCGTAGGCAAATTGCGCGGGCTAGGTTGCTCCCCTCCTAAGCGGATCGCTTTTCGTTTGACGGTCGGGTCGGCGACGGGAATGGCGCTTATGAGCGCTTCGGTATAAGGATGAGATGGGGTGGCGTAAACTTGTTCGACAGTGCCTTGTTCCACGATTTCGCCCAGATACATGACGACAATCCAATCTGCAAGGTAACTGACGACATCGAGATCATGCGATATCAGGAGATAGGATGCCCCTTTTGCGGCGCGCAAATCCTTGAGCAAATTGAGGATCACCGATTGTACTGATACATCCAGTGCGGAGGTCGGCTCATCAGCGACGATCAAAGCGGGGTCGGCGGCAAAGGCACGGGCGATGGCGACGCGCTGTTTTTCGCCCCCGCTCAGTTCGGCAGGGAAACGGCTGACATAGGCATCAGTCAAGCGGACGGCATTTAGGAGTTCAAGCACGCGCGTTTGAATCGCAGCGCGCGTCAGTGGTTTCATGCTTAAGCGTTGGATGGTTCGGGCAAGTTGCCCCCCAACAGTGATAAAGGGGTTGAGGGCATCATTGGGATTTTGAAAGACCATTTGGAGGTCGCGCAAGGCTTTTTTGGAGCGCTTTCCCAAAGTGAGATCAAGAGGCACATCAAGCAGTTCGAGCGTTCCACTATCAGCGGTCTCTAAGCCGAGGATTAAACGGGCGAGCGTGGTTTTGCCGCTACCACTTTCCCCCACTAAGCCGAGGGTCGAACGCTGGCGAATGCGCACCGAAACATTGTCTACCGCGTGGACAGGGCGCTTGCCCGTCATCAAAAGACGGTCGGTCAAGGTGGGGCGGTCAAATTCTTTATTCAGAGCGTTGGCGTTCAGTACCACCCCTGCGCGGGGGGCTGTGTCCATCGGGTGTTCTTTAGGGCTGGTGTCGATGACGATCTCACCCGTTGCGATCTCCCGCCAACGCCAACATTTGATCAGCCTGTCGCCTTGTACCACCTCTAGGGGGGGCTTTTCAGTGTGACATTTATCAATAGCGATGGGGCAGCGCGTGGCAAATACGCATCCGTGTGGACGTTCTGCCAGCGAAGGTGCCACGCCTTCAATCGTGGGCAAGCGGGTCTCTGTGCCCGTGGTGACATGGGGCAGACTTGCCAAGAGGCTGATGGTGTAAGGATGATAAGGGGACTTATACAATTCTTGTACAGGGGCACATGCCATTACTTCGCCACCATACAAAACCGTCACACGGTCGCACAACTGCGCGACTAAGCCTAGATTGTGCGATACGTACAGGGCAGCAGCATGATTTTCACGAATAAGTTCCCGAAAGAGATCGACAATCACGGCGCGAGTTGTCACATCAAGGGCGGTCGTCGGCTCATCAAGGACGAGCAAACGGGGATGAGTGCTTAATGCCATCGCAATCGTGACGCGCTGTTGCATGCCGCCGCTAAGCTGATGGGGATAGCGCTGAGCGATGGCTTTGGGGTCATTGATGCGCACTTGGCGCAGCATTTCGATGGCACGATCCCATGCGGCACGTTTGGATAAACCCTCGTGAAGGCGGGTGATCTCGCTAATTTGGTCGCCAATGGTATAGGAAGGGTTCAGCGCGGCAAGCGCATCTTGTGGCACGAGGCTGATATCCCGTCCCCAAATCTGACGCATTTCGGCGCTATTCTTTTTTAGGAGGTCAACGCCGTCAAGATAGACAGCGCCGGACGTGATACGGGCGTTAGGGGCGACAAAATTCATCATGGCAAGTGCAAGCGTGGATTTGCCGCTGCCACTTTCACCCACCAGTCCATGAATTTCATCAGGCATGATCCCAAAAGAAATGTCTTTGAGCGCACTCAGCCAGCGGTTGCCCAGTTTATAGTCAAGATTGAGTTGATCAACAGTGATTACAGCATCGCTCATATGGTTTCAATACCCCTTTTGAGATGAGATCAAATCAACTGACCTTCGTAACGGAAGACGCGGCGTAAACCATCTGAGACCAGATTGACGCCGATGACCAGCAAGGCAATCGCCCCTGCTGGATACCATAGTGCCCAAGGGGTCTGCGAGAACGACTCGCGCGCTTCGTTGACCATACGTCCCCAATCGGGGGAGGGTGGCTGAACGCCTAAGCCCAAAAAGCCTAGCGAGGCGGTCAGGAAAATGGCATATGAAAAACGGAGTGCGCCCTCGACCACCAAGGCGGGCAGGACGCCGGGCAAGATTTCGCGAAACAGAATATAGCTTAACGTGTCGCCACGTAATTTGGCGGACTCGATATAGCCATTGGCGCGAATATTCAACGTGGATGCCCGAACCACCCGCGCGACGATGGGGGTATACAAGATGACGATCACCAAAATGATGCCGAAGGTAGAGGGACCAATGGTGCCAAGCATGACCAACGCCAACACCAATGCTGGGATCGCCAGCAAGCTATCTAACAAGCGCGAGATGACTTCATCCACCCACCCCCCACGATACCCGATGAACAAGCCAATGCAGGTACCGAAGAAGACGGATAGAGCGGTAGTGAGCATAGGAAGGATAATGATGTCACGCGCACCCCACAAGATGCGGCTGAAAATGTCGCGTCCTAACCGATCGGTGCCAAAGAGATGCGCCTCAGAGGGCGCTTGGCGGGATGCGCCTCGGATGATTTCGTCGAATCGATAGGGGGCGATTAGCGGACCCACCACGGCTATCAGGATGAAGATCGCCACGATCAACAACCCTAAGAGGGGTAAGGGGCGGCGAATGAATTGCTTAAAAGCGTCGATCATAAACGGGTATTCCAAACGATTGATCACATCAAATTGGTTTTATGGACAAGCGGGATCAGCATCGGAACGGACGACCACACGATATTGTTCATAAGCAGAGCGCGTCGCGCAAATTTGAAAAGAAACTTAGTTGTTTTAGAGTAGATTGGGTGAAAATGCCCAGACCGGCAAGACGTAAAACGGTCGCTTTGCTGGTCTGGGCTGTTCAATTCATTAGCTCGACAGTGTGACCGACCGGAAGTCGGTACGACCGGGGAACGGGTTGATACTTAAGCCCGCGACGCGGTTACTTTGGGCACTGATGAGCGCGGTGAAGTAGGGGATGATGATGGGTCCACGATCCCGGAAGATGGCGCTGACTTGGGCATAAATTTCGCGACGGGCGGCTTCATCCCCAGTTGCGCTGGCTTGGGCAACAAGCGCCTCTAGTTCAGCATCCACAAAGCGTGATTCATTGAAGCCCGTCGCAATGCCGGCTTCGGTGTAGGCTTCGCGCAGCAAGAGTTGGGGCGATGGACGCGATCCCCAACCGGTAATGCCCAACTGCACATCGAAGTAGTTGTCGGCGTTGCTGACATCGTAGTAGTAGCCTTCTTCGCGAATTTGAATATCGACATTGATGCAAGCTTCTGCCCACATTTGTTGCAGCAGGGCGGCAAGGTCGGGATATTCAAAGGCATTAGGGGCATAGAGCGTTGCCTCTAGCGGATTCACGTCCGCTTCAGTGAGCAAACGGCACGATTCAGCGGGGTCGAACGGTTGATTTTCGATGCTGCCATCATAAAATGCCGAGAACGACGGGGCAATGGGGTCATTGTTGCCGACCACGCCGCGTCCTTGTAGCAACACTTCATTCAAAAGATCGCGGTCGGTGGCGAACTTCAATGCCTGACGCACGCGCACATCGGCACCGAGCGAGCCTTCATCGGCACGCAGGCGGATCACGGGGTGTTGGCTGGTGGCTTGTTGGAGGACGGTGATAGCTTCTTGACCTTCTAACCGATCAATCTGGTTGGTCGGCACTTTGAAGACAAAATCGACCGCACCGCTCAACAGGGCATCGACTTGGGCGACGGCATCATCAATGTAGATGTGTTCCATGCTGCTGACGCCGGGCATGCCAGCTTGCCAATAACTGGGATTGGCGGCGAAAACAGCGCGCGACCCAGCATCCAAGCTCACCATCGTAAAGGGTCCCGTACCATTGAAATTGACATAGGCATTATCCCCTTCAACCAATTCGTTGGGTGTCGATTGACCCTCAGCGATGATCAAGGCTTGGAGTGCGCCGACGCCATAGAGGAAATCAGCGTTCGCAGCGGCAATGGTGAAAGCCACGGTATTGACATCCACAGCGGTGACGGTGAAATCGCTGCCGAGCAGGTTGAGTGCGGGGGAACCCACTTCTTTCAAGCGGTTGAATGTCCAGACGACATCGGCGGAGTCGAAGGCGGAACCATCATGGAATGTCACTCCCTCATGCAGTGCAAACGTGTAGGTCAAACCGTCTTCGCTGATCGTCCACGAGTCGGCAAGGTTGGGGGCGATGGAGGCGTCTGGTTGAACTTCAACGAGATAATCATAGATAGCACGGTTCAGCGCGGTTTCCGGGTCGTTGGAATGCAAGGCGGGGTCTAGTACGACCGGTGAATTCATGCCGACCCGAAAAGAGGTGGCATCTTGGGCTGAAACGCTGAATACCATCCAAAATATACTGATGAGTACAGTGAGCATCAACAACCGATTTACATTGTGAGGACGAAGAGTCATAGCTTTCCTCTGGGTTAGGTGAAGAGAAGTAAATGTATAGGCAATCAGTGGAGAGATTATCGACCAAATCTTACATCCATGCTACAGACAGTAAATGTCGATTTCACTGGAATTGCACTCTACCCTTATTCAGACGCTAAAGAGGTAGGTGTCCTTACGTTTTTATACACACGAGTTCCAATTTTAGAGGCGGATTAGGCGAAAGATCAGGATAGTTTTTAGAGGCTGGCAGGCGCTTTTTAACGAGGGGGGCGCATTCCGCGTTCGGACATGATGCCGAGAATAACAACGAGGATTACGCCTCCACAACAGATCAGCGTCAACGCACGCCCTAGTTCGGAAGTGAAAAAAGCGTAAAGTGCGATTGCAATCAACAGCAGGGCGACAACAACAAAAACCGTGCGAGATTGATTAGATAAGTTGCGTAGCGAGTTCATTTTATGGATATCCATCTTTACCGAAAAGCGTACGTTGGATCATTTGAAACGATGGAGGGCTTGTGAGATTAAATCAGTGCTGAGCTTCAATAATTGGGTTGAATTGTCTTTGCCTTCTGTCCGTACTGCAAAATCTTGGGCGGCAACGTTCAAAGCAGTGACAATCGCTGAACTATTCAGGAAAGCACCGATGAGTGCGGTTTCGATATGCCTCATGCGGAGCGGCGCGTCCTGCACCCCAACCAGTACGATTTGGGTATGGCTGATATAGTCGTCAAACGTCCATTTGAGCAGGATCACCACGCTTAACTGAATGTTTGGATACGCCGGATCGCGGTTGTGTTCGTAAGCGCTGGCTCCCCAAAATGGCGGCAGTGTGACGCTCATAATGGGTGCTGATGCGAATGTGGACAGGCACCAATCTGAGGCGGGAAGGGTATGCTCACCCCCAGTTCCAGCGAGTTCAAACACCCCATCAAAGAGCGCTATCGCCGTCAAGAGTGCGGTGCTGGTTTGCGATTTGACGGTCAATAGCTGGGTCCATGATGAAAACATGTCCTCTGATGACGTTTCAATCGTGCGTGCCAATTCGGCGAGGGCAGTATATAAGGTATTGATCGTGATATCGTCGGCAAGCGTTTGGAGGCTAGTCATTGCCCCTATCGTGATTCCATCAATGGGGGGAGGGCTGACGACGATTGTATTGGGGGGTGCAAAGGTTGATAACATCTACCACCACGGATGAATACAGCTAAAGAAACAGGACTTTTGAGGGTTGAGGGGGGAAGGATCATGATTCCCCCCATTAAAGGTTGCGCGTGAATGTGGAAACTTGAGTTAGCTGGCAGCGTTTGGTGTGAAGCTGAGCAACCCCGTGAAGTGATTCGATATTTTGCCATCGCGCAAGATAAAAACATCATACACGCGCGCAATCCCTCCACCAGTTTCCATTGTTGCTTCAAAGAAGATAGCGTCCTCCGTTTCAGTATATTTATCTGTTGATATCAATTTTACATAGCCCAAGCTGGCGACATACCCTGTGAAATATTCGAGGAGGGCAGGAGCACCGAAAATTTGGTTGGTAAAACTGACTAAACGAGCGTCCTCATTGTACTGATTGGCGATGAGTCCGGAGATATCATTATCGGCAAGGAACTGGACTTGACGTTCATAAAAGGCACGATGCTTCTGAGGATTCTGAGCTTGAGTCATGAATTTTCTCTCGTTTGTCTGATCCGAGCCAAAAGATGGCATGTGCGAAACATTATATCACCGGAACGACATTCGGCGCATATTCAATATGGGGTTATTGAAATGGGGACGTTTTTAGCGTCCCCATCGTCGCCGCATCGTTATTCGTTAAATACCGTCAGCGGGTTGAGTAGTTTGTATTTTGTGGTATTGAAAATTCGTTGCTCCCCCTTTGCGGTGACACGAATCTCCAGATGTAAATGCGGTGTTGTCGAATTTCCTGTATCCCCCAATGTGCCGATTTGTGCCCCGAATACCACACGGTCGCCTTCGCGCACAAAGACATCGTTCATGTGGGCGTAAAAGACATAAATACTTGCTTGCCCTTCAGCGTAGCCCATCGCAAGGACGGCACTGCGTCCACTAGTGGAGATTTCATTCCATTCATGACGCACAACGACCAAATTGCCGAATCCGTAATTCCATGGATTGAGGTTTGAGAACGCTTGTCGACGGGCGGCGGCAGTGAGACCATGCGCGTTGAAGTTCGGGCGGTCGGACGTACAGACGGTGCAGCGTTTGCTAAAGTGGACGATGCCGGTCGCAGAGGCAAGAATCGCTTGTCCGATGGCGCGGTTATAGCTGACATAATCTACCCCTTTGTGTTTGCCATCGGGCAGGTAGTCGATTTTATCCATGAAACGTAAGCCAATGTAATATTCGCGCCCTTTCAAACCGCTGATGGGCGAGTCAAGTAGGATCACCGGGTTTAAGGTTCCCGGTTCGTCCGCATTAGGGTTTACCAAGATTTCGGAGTACAAATCGTACTCGAAGAAATTGCCTTGAGCATCGCGCGGTTTCCAAGTGGAACGATGGACACCAGCGGTTGTGGGTGCCGTTAATTCAATGGATACTTCGCCTTTTTTGCCGGGGCGGATATTTGGCAAAGGGACACTTTCGGCTGCCCCCATCCTATCATCTTTGAAGTAAGCGAGGACAAAACCATCGCCCCAGGTGGTTTCCCCATCATTGAGAATACGCCATGTTTTGGTGAACTTCGCACCCGGTTTGATCGGGGTTCTATCGGGGATGGTCACATCCGCATCAAAGCGCGACATGCTGCGTAGGGCGGGGGTAGTCTCTGCCGCTTGAACGACGATTTGGGTATATAGCACTGCGCCAAATGCTTTGCCTTGCGGCGTTTTTAACTTCCATGTGGATTGATATGTGCCCGGCACCGCAGGGGTAGTCATCTCGACGGCAAGTTGAACGGTTTCGCCCGGTTTGGTGATCGGCACGGGCACAGATGCGCCAGAACCCATTGGCATGTCGGCGAAGAATGCCAATTGATAGCCTTCGCCCCATGTGGTGGTGCCTGTGTTGCGCACTTTCCAGATTTTTTTGAAGAAATGTCCCGCAGGCATGATGGTGCCATCGGCGATGGTGATATCTGCTTCAAATTGCGCTTCTTCCAAGAGTGGTGTTTCGGGGTCAAGCAGCCAGGCAGGATCGATGACATCATCAACGACGTAGCCTTGCAACCCTTTATTGAGGTATTGCACCGTGAAGAAAAGCCCGGTCTCATCGGCACTGCCGCTATCTCCGGCAAAACCGATCACATCTCCGGCGTTGACGAATTGTCCTTCACTGACGGTTGAGCGTTCGAGATGGGCATACCAAGTCACGAAATCGTCGCCATTCCAGTTGTGGCGAATACAGACATAATTCCCATAGCCGGGTGGGTAGCTGGCGACCTTTGAGATCACCCCCCGCTGGGCGGCGACCACTTCTAACGGACGAAGTGCCGTGTCCGGTTGAAACATCATGCCTTCCCGTCGTTTGACAATATTGCCGGTATAGGGGGCGGCATCGTCAAAACGTGATGTGACTTTATATTTCCAGTTCATGGGGTAGCGGAGCCGAATTAACAATTCTGGCGGGAGGACGATTTTATTGCGTCTGCCATTGTCGTCAGGCACACGATCCCGCTCGCCAATTGGAATGATGGGAGTGACAGGGACTTCGGGCGCTATGGGAACGATTGGGGCAACGGGAACAACAGGAGTAACGGGTATCACCGGAGGCGGTGGCGTTACGACGGGATCGGGCGTTGGCTTCGGTTGGGTGATCATTAACCCAAAGCGCCGGACATCAGCGGCAAAGTCGCGAAGGGTGGCGCGGAGACGATCATAATCATGACTGTGGATGCGGGCGAAAGCGTAGAGATCACTGACGCCGACATCTTGCTCGGAATTATCGAACGCCCAAGGTAGCACGGTAAAAGCTCCCGATCCGCGCCACTCGTTGATTTCGCGACGATAAAAGTCGGCACGGTCGCCAGAATCGCTTTTGTGCGCTCCAACTTCCCCAATGAAATAAGGCTTGCCAAGCGCACGGGCGGTATTGACATCTGTTCCAGCATATTGCCGCTCACCGTCGTGGGCGTAGTAGTGGATCGAAATAACATCAATGCTTGCCAAGCTGTATAACTGACGGCTGAAGATATTGACATCTTCGCCCTCTTCCAGCGCGCAGACATGGCGGGTATTTACCAATCCCGTGGTCACAAGGTGACGCGGAGAACGTTCTTTGATGGCTTCACTGGTGATACGCGCAAATTCCATAAAGGCGGCACTTTGGGCGCGGGTAGGGATGCGCTGACCCCCATCGCGAGGATGAAGGGCATATTCGTTGCCGAGTTCCCACATTAAAATGGCTGGGTGATCCGCAAAAGCGGTGGCGAAGGCGCTGGTATGTGGAAGATGATGGGTTCGCCAAGCGCTACTCGTCCAATACTCGGCGTTCAAATGCCCCTGAGTTTGGTTATGGTATCCATCTGTCCCTTTGATGAAGAAACCGGCACCGCTTAAGCCATCATCCAAACAGACAATCGCTTGCATGTCAAATTCATCAAAAGCGGCGAGGCTGATGCGCATCCGGTCGATGCACTGTTGGGTCGTGAAGTTGCGATGGCTGGCGAAAATACGAACGACTTTGATCCCAAGATCACGGAGCGATTGCAACTGGCGGCGTTGGAGTTCGGCAGAGGTGTGCTGAAGCGCTGACGTGCCATAAAACGCGAACTCGCGCATGTTGACGCCGGTTCGCCACGGAATTGTAATCATGTTGCCCCCATATCGCAGATGGTAAGTCTCGCAAAGTTTTTACAGCACCAAACGCCCTGTTGCCAGCAAGAGCGCTAAACCCAAAACGGCGACATTCATGAAAAGAAACATAGATAAAAACATACGCTCAACGGGCGTCATGCCCAGAAAATGATGCTCTTCCTCGATTTCATCAAAAACGAAATCATTGGAATTATCAGATTCGACTTCAGGTTCGGTCATTGAGCCACGAAGTTCATTCAGATCCATGCGCTATATACTCCTCATTCAGTGAAGCTATAACCAAAAATATTGTAACACGAGTAGGACGCGCTGCTGCACGCTTGCCCCACGATTTGGGGGCGTATATGGGCATTAATTGGCGCGCTTCCATATGCCCTCTACCAACATAAAGATCGTTTCTCGCGCAGGAGCGGTTTCATCATTCGCATCAACAACAATCGCGCGTAAACGAATGGTACCGGTTTCGTCGCGTTCGACCAGCGCCGAGACAACGTTGGGGCGCGTGCCATTGTCACCAGCTGCCAACCGGTTGGCGGCAGCGGTCGCTGTAAGCGGATCATTCATATTATAGAGGGCATAATACGATGATTCAGCACTTTCGCGAATATATGTTAATTCGGACTCTAGGCGGAAAGTTAGGAAGTCTCGCCAATCTAGGCGCATCTCGTCGAGTGGTTCGTTGGTCACCAATGATAAAGCGGCGATGGTGGCAGTTGGTGAAATTACATTCAAGAGCCGTCGGACACTATCGATTCCATAATTTTCTGCCAAACTGGTGATGAGGTGGGCGGCAGTATCCACCTGCGCAAATTGTTCGATCAAATAATCCCCAAAGCTGGTTTTGAGGAAGTCGGCATCAGTTCTTGCAGCGGTATCTATTGTCGCCGTCAAGCGCTCGACCAGCACGGCAGCGGTTGATAGCCGCAGGGACGGATCAAACGGCTGATCTAAACGAGCGCGTTGCAAATAGGGGGATGGGATTTGTAAGCGCCATGTATCCAGCTCTGACCAATGAATAGTTGGCAGGCTATCTGGGGTGATGTCGATGGTTAAATGAGGTAGGTTGTCACAGGTGAGGGTCGCGCAGATGCTCTCATACCAGCGGTTGAACTCGGTCGCCACAGCGGCGGCGACAGCGGCATCGACTTCACGAGCCATAATCGTGAAATGATTTTCGGTGATGGTCGCGGATTCTCCCCAAAAACTATAGGCTGGGGGCACATGTCGCCAACCCTCTTGAAAGCGCCAATAAAATTCGACGCGCCCATAAGGTATACCATCTATAATTTCCTCAACTTGGACGCGCCCATTTTGACCATCGATAGTGGTGCTTAGGATGCGCCCAGTTAGGTTGACATCGTTTGATAATTTTAGCGCCTGATAGGTGTCGAATTTCGCCATTTGGCGCGTGATCCAATCGGCGGTCAGTGTGGGGTTATCGAGCGCTTGCCATTGGATAGACAGATAGGCATTACTATCCCCGATCCGGATAGCGGCAATTTCCGCATCCACGGTGACTTGTAATTGCCGTTCGATAATGCTATCTACTTGGCGTAAACGCGCGAGCAATCCTGTCACGATCAGCGCGCCGATGAGGACTATCCCTAGCACGATTAGGCTAAAACGCAAACGCGCCGCACGACGTCGATTTTGGGTTTCGGGGTCTTCACCCGCATGTTGAACGACGCCCGTTTGGGCGTCGGTTTCCCAGTCTAGTTTGATACTCATCGAAATCGGCGCCAGATACCCCTGCCTTTAGGCGTGGGGAGGGATAGCGCCTTGTCCTTTCTTATAAGTGTAGCCGTCGGCGTGATGGGTAGTCTGGATAGTTCTATGCGATACGGTCACTTTTCCGGTTGCTGTTGTGATATTGAAACTTCCCGATGCGCGACAGGCGACGCGCCCGACATGAACGCCTGCATATTTCCCAGCAGGGACGATAGCTTTAACCATGTCGCCCGTTTGAAAACCGAAATGGCGCTTCTGACGCAGACGGTAGCG
>JBBRTY010000100.1:0-14173 GCA_038248285.1 Aggregatilineales bacterium | reverse complement strand
CCTCTTGTGGGAGAAGGGGTCGGGGGATGAGGGGTAGCTGTGTAGTTACAATTTGTTCTATCATTATGCGCATTCATTAGTGAAGGATCATCCGATTATGTCCGCTCCAACGCTCGACCACCTTTCCCCTGTATGGACGCACCTCACGACGATTCAGCCGGTGCGGGGCGAGGGCATTTATTTATATGATGCTGCTGGTAATCGTTATACCGACTTCACCAGCGGGATCGGCGTGACCAATACCGGGCATAGCCACCCGCGCGTGGTGGCGGCGATCCAGCAGCAAGCGGCAAATTTGATTCACGGGCAGATCAATGTGGTGGTGTCCCCGCCGGTGATCGAACTGGGGGAACGGTTGAACGCGATCACGCCGAGCAACATCAACAGCTTTTTCTTCTCCAACAGCGGAGCCGAAGCGACTGAAGGCGCGGTCAAGTTGGCGCGGCAAGCGACCGGACGCCCTAACATCATCGTGTTTCAGGGCAGTTTTCATGGGCGCACCGCCCAAACAATGGCGATGACGACTTCTAAGACGATCTATCGGGCGGCATATCAACCGTTGCCGGGTGGGATTTTTGTCGCGCCGTTCCCGTATAGCTATCGTTTTGGCTGGGATGAAGAGACGACGATTGATTATTGCCTCGAACAATTCGATCTGTTGCTAAAGTCGCAGACCGCCCCCGAAGAAACCGCCGCTGTGGTGATCGAACCGGTCTTGGGTGAGGGCGGCTATGTGCCCGCCCCGGCGCGTTTCTTGCGGGCGTTGCGCGATATTTGCACGGCACACGGCATGTTGCTGGTGATCGATGAAGTGCAGACCGGTTTTGGACGCACCGGTAAATTTTTCGCGTTGGAACACACGGATGTGCAACCGGACATCATCGTGATGGCGAAGGGCTTGGGGAGCGGGGTGCCGATCAGTGCGGTGGCGTCATCGCGGGAATTGATGCTGAAATGGCAACCGGGGTCACACGGCGGCACCTATGGCGGCAACGCTCTGTGCGCAGCGGCGGCAGTGGCGACGATCAATGTGATGCACGACGAGGGCTTGCCCGCCAATGCCGCGATACAAGGCGCGCACCTGATCGGCGGGTTGCGTGAATTGATGGCGGAATACCCGATCATCGGGGATGTGCGCGGTTTGGGCTTGATGATCGGCGTCGAGTTTTCGACAGCGGGCAAGCCGAACAAGACCAACGCCAAAGCAGTACAGCGTGCGTGTTTGGATCGCAATTTATTGTTGTTGACCTGTGGCACCTATGACAATGTGATCCGCTGGATTCCGCCGCTGGTGGTCAACGAGGCGCAGATCGAAGACGCCTTGGCGCTCTTTGCCGAGGCATTGGCACAGGCGACCAACGCCGTCTAAAATAGGGCAGTTCTGGCAACGAGTGAAAGCTTTGGGAGCGATGTGTTGAGTATTGTTGTAACGCAGTTGAATGTGTATCCCGTGAAGTCGTGTGGTGGCATTCCGTTGAACGAAGTCTACGTCGAGCCGAAGGGCTTTCGCCATGATCGCCGTTGGTTGGTGACCGACTTGGAAGGCATGTTTTTGACCCAGCGGGAACTGCCCCGTATGGCGTTGATTCAGACGGCGCTCACGGCGGATCACTTGGTGTTGCGGGCACCCGATATGGGCGAGCAGCAGATTGCTTTTGGGCAAACAGGGGCGGCGCAAGCGGTCACTATTTGGAAAAATAGTGGCGTGGGGGCGGTCGATCAAGGCGATGGGGTGGCGGGGTGGTTGAGTGATCACCTAAAGACGCCTGTGCGCTTGGTACGTTTTGCCGATGATGCTGTGCGCCAAGTCGATCAGCGCTACGCGCCGCGCACGACCGATCAAGTCGGGTTTGCGGATGGTTACCCGTTTTTGGTGATCTCGGAAGAATCGTTGGTGGATTTGAATAACCGCCTTGATGAACCCCTACCGATGAATCGTTTTCGTCCCAATATCGTGGTGCGTGAGACGACCGCATACGCTGAGGACGGTTGGAAGCAGATGCGCGTCGGGGGCAGCGTGACCTTTGAGTTGGTGAAGCAGTGCGCCCGTTGTGCGATCACGACGACGGATCAGGTGACGGCACAACGGGGCAAAGAACCCTTGCGCACGCTGGCACAATACCGTGACTCGGAGCGGGGGGTGTTGTTTGGACAAAACATGACCTCGAACGATCAAGGGGTGGTGCGGGTCGGGGATGCGGTCGAAGTCATGGGGTGATCTCGGCGGGTCGGGGGCAGGTTCAGGCTTGATCCGCGCCGACATTTTGCTACAATTTAAGAAGTCGTGGCTCCGTAGCTCAACGGCAGAGCAGTTGACTCTTAATCAATTGGTTGTAGGTTCGAATCCCACCGGAGTCATATCAGCACAATTTTTGAGCGAGGACACTATCAAAGTGTCCTCGCTTTTGTTTTTGTTCGCGCCGCCTAACGCATCCAATTGGCTCTATAATCGCGCGCGAATTGCTCAAAGGTAATAGGCGAACGCCCCAACAATGTTTCAACGTCCTGCGTGACCTCTTTGGCGTTCCCAAAACGGGTGATGGTGTAGAGTGCCGCGACCACGAGGGTATAACCTAGCTTGTGCCCGCTGGCGATTTGTGCCCCAATGAAGTGTAAAAGCGAGGGGTTGGTATAGCGAATAGTGCGCCCCAATGCCGTGCTGAGTTGGCGCGCGACCTCGTTGTAATCCAACGCTTCGCTGCCCGTGAGCGTGATCTTTTGGTCGATATCATGGGGTTCGGTCAATGCCATCACCGCGACCGCCGCAATATCGCGCACATCAATGAAGCTCGTTTTAGCTTTACCCACAGGCAAGGCGATTTCGTCATGGTCGCGAATCTCGGCGGCTTGGGTGGTCGATAGGTTTTGCATGAAGAAGCTTGCCCTCAAAAAGGTGTAATGTACCCCCGTTGCGAGGATCGCCTGTTCAATTTTATAGTGAGGGACGATTTTGTTGTTCTCGACACCTTGCAGCGACAGAAAGACGATCTGCTTGACCCCTGCGGCGATGGCGGCGTGAATCGCGGGGGCGATGTCGCGTTCGACATTGGAGAGTGCCGGGGGGCGGATCAAAAACAAGCGCTCGATGCCTTCAAAAGCAGCGGGGAAGGTCTCTGGTTTCAAAAAATCGAAGTGAACCGTTTCAGTGGGATCATTAGGGGATAATGGCGCTGACTTTAGGGTCGAGGTGCCTACACGAAAAGCTACCCCTTTCTTCTTCAGTCCTCGAACCACCTCACTGCCTACATTGCCTGTCGCGCCTGTGACCAGAATTGCGGGAGTCATATCATATCCTGCCGATTGCTCTATCATTTCTGTCAATTATACAGACTGGTCTATATAAAGACAGTATGCGCTTGGCGATGATAGGCGCTTGGCGAAGCGCTTGACCTAAAAAAATTTCAGTCGTTATGTCAATGCGCACAAATCGCCGGACAATCCATCTTGTGGAATACACATCAAAATGTGCAATGTGCATAGGTCATATCTCGAAGCCGGCTTATTTTGGCGGTTTGTGCAATAAATCCAAGCTTACTTCACAAGCACATGTCGGGTTATGACAAAGTTCTTGATGAGAATTTTGTGAGTTTTGTGGTGATAACCCTTGTGAAGAAACGTTAAGATAACAAATGTAGCCTTTAACAGTCTCCAAACTCACCACAAGGATATAACAATGGCACTATTCACCCGCTCCACGCTGACGACCCGTCTAGGATTTGTGCTGGTCGTCGTCCTGTTCATGCTCAGCTCTGTTTCGCTAGCGGTGATGCAAGATGAAGGACCGATCCGTGTTGGTATCCTGCACTCTCTGAGCGGCACCATGTCGATCAGCGAGACGACCGTGCGCGATTCGACCCTGATGGCAATTGATGAAATCAATGCGGCTGGCGGCATTATGGGACGCATGATTGAACCGATTGTCGAAGATGGTGCTAGCGATTGGCCGACATTTGCGGAAAAGGCGCGTAAGCTGTTGTTAGAAGATGGCGTCGCGGTGGTCTTTGGGTGCTGGACGAGCGCCAGCCGCAAAGCCGTGCTGCCTGTGTTTGAAGAGAATAATGGGTTGTTGTTCTATCCGGTGCAATACGAAGGTCTGGAAATGTCGCCCAATATCGTCTACACCGGCGCGACCACCAACCAACAGATCGTCCCCGCTGTCGAATATCTGCTGAGCCAAGGCAAGACCAAGTTCTTCCTGCTCGGCTCGGATTATGTCTTCCCCCGCACCTCCAACACCATTATCGGCGCGCAACTTGCTGCGGCGGGTGCGGAAGTGGTCGGCGAAGAATATGTGCCACTGGGCGGCACCGAATTTAGCTCCATCTTGCTGCGCATCCAAGCGGCTGCCCCCGACGTGATTTTCAACACGCTCAATGGCGATAGCAACGTGGCATTCTTCAACCAATACTCGGATGCGGGTTACACCGCCGAAACGCTGCCTACCTTGTCGGTCAGCATTGCTGAAGAAGAAGTGACCGGTATCGGCGTCGAAAACATCCTCGGACACTTGGTATCGTGGAACTACTATCAGACGGTAGACACCCCCGCCAATGCGACCTTTGTGGCAGCGTTCCAAGCGCGTTATGGCGAAAACCGCGTCACCAGCGACCCCATGGAAGCCGGTTACTTCGGGGTCTATCTGTGGAAAGCAGCCGTGGAAGCGGCGGGCAGCACCGATGTGGATGCCGTGCGTGCCGCGATCAATGCCGGTGGCATCTCGACCGAAGCACCCGAAGGGTTTGTTGAGTTGGATGCGTTGACCCAGCACACTGTCAAACCGGTCCGTATCGGTATCATCCGCGCAGACGGGCTGATCGACACGATTTCGGAGACCGAACCGGTGATCCCCGACCCGTACCTGTGCGGTTATGAATGGGCGACAGTGTTGACCCGCCCTGAGGGCATCTGCGACGCTTTCATGGCGGAAGCGACGGCAGTTCCGTCAGGCTAAGCCAAACACTCGTTCGGCAAACATGCTTCTGCACGCCATAGGGTGCAGAAGCATGTTTGCTTAAGTCGCGTATAGGTGCCGAAAGGTGGGGGAAGTTGTCGATAGAAATCTGGATTTCACAGCTATTTACGGGGCTGAGTATCGGTTCCATCCTTTTGCTAACCTCGCTGGGGTTGGCTTTTTCATTTGGATTGATGAAGGTCATCAACATGGCGCATGGTGAATTCATCATGGCGGGTGCCTATGTGACCTATATCTTCCAAACGTTCCTTGCCGAGCCGTTGCGGGGTGTGGGCGCACAAAAGGAAGGTCTCATCTTCGTGATCTCGATCATCGCCTCCTTTTTGATCATGGGGGCGTTGGGTCTGGTGATGGAACGCTTGGTCATCCGGCGGTTGTATGGACGCCCGCTGGATACCTTGTTGGCGACATGGGGCATCGGGCTGATCCTGCAACAGGTCGCGCGCAGTTACGACCCGCGCAATGTGCCTGTGGTCTCGCCGTCGTGGTTGGACGGGCGTTGGTTGGTGGCACCGGGTATTGGGTTTCCCTATTCGCGCATGTTCATCATCGCACTGGCGGTGATCTGCGTGATTGGGGTGTATTTCTATCTCTATCGCACGCCTTACGGGTTGCGCACGCGCGCTGTCATGCAAAATCGCGAGATGGCGTCGGCATTGGGGGTAGCGACACGGCGCGTGGACGCCCTTACGTTTGCGTTGGGCACGGGGTTAGCGGGGGTGGCGGGTTCCGCTCTGACCTTGATCGGGCAGATCGGTCCGCAGTTGGGGACAGGCTATATCACCGATGCTTTTATGGTGGTGGTGTTGGGCGGGGTGGGCAGTCTACCCGGCACGATTTTGGCGGCGCTGATCATCGGGACGCTCAACCCGATTTTTGAGATGTATATCTCGCTAGCGGGCTTTGACTCCGGCGCGTCGTTGGGGAAGGTCTTGGTGTTTGTGGTGATCATCGTATTCTTGCAGTTCAGACCCAATGGTCTGTTGGCGCTGCGTAGCCGAACGTGACCGTAGGGGAGGATTGACGGATGATCAACCAATTGACGAGATCAAAAGGGGGGGCAGTGCAACCGCTGATCGTGGTGGTGTGTGCCTTCGTGATGATCTTCATCTTGCCCGCCCTGCTATCCGACTTTCAGATCAATTTGCTAGGGCGCTTCATCACCTATGCGATTGTCGCCGTTGGGCTGGATTTGATCTGGGGCTACACCGGAATGCTCAGCTTGGGGCAGGGGTTATTCTTTGGCTTGGGTGCCTATTGTTTCGCCATGTACCTCAATTTGGAGAAGGTGGGCACTGCCCTCCCCGAATTTATGGGCTTATACGGCGTGACGACGCTACCGCTCATTTGGCAACCTTTTTATTCGCCTGTGTTTGCGGTCTTTATGGCGATGGCGCTCCCGATGGTGATCGCCGGCATTTTGGGGCTGATGATTTTCCGCAGTCGTATTCAGGGGGTGTATTTTTCGATCATCACCCAAGCTTTGACGGCGATTGTGGCGCTGTTGGTGGTGGGACAGCAAAAACTGATCAATGGGACGAATGGCATCACTGAAATGCGCACCATTTTCGGCGCACCGCTCGGTGATCCGGGGACGAAAACGGCGCTCTACATCGCCAGCGTGGTGCTGCTGCTGGCGGTCTATTTGGGGTGCCGCTGGCTCACGCGGTCACGCTTGGGGCGTTTACTCGTGGCAGTGCGTGATGATGAAAATCGCGTTCGCTTCATGGGCTATAACCCAGTCGTCATCAAGACGATGGTGTTCGCGTTGTCGGCTGGTATTGCCGGGCTGGCGGGTGTGCTGTTTGTGCCCCAGGTGGGCATCATCGCCCCTAAACAACTAGACATCATCGCCTCGATTGAAGTCGTGATTTGGGTGGCGGTCGGGGGACGCGGGACACTGTTGGGTGCCATCATCGGCGCGCTGATCGTCAATGTCGGCAAAAGCAGTATTAGCAGTGCCCGTCCCGATTTTTGGCAACTCATCATGGGCGGGTTGTTCGTGGGCGTGGTATTGCTCTTCCCCAAGGGGGTCGTCGGCACCGCGCAGGAGCTTTTCAATCGCTGGGGCAAGCGCGCACCCAGTGCCCCAGTCTTGACGCAAGTCCCTTCGGAAGTGGAAACAGTTACATAACGGTCGTACAGCTTACCAAGGAGCGCAGATCATGACGGATTGCATCATCGAAGTCAAAAATGTCACCGTCAGTTTTGACGGTTTTAAGGTGTTGGATAAACTGAATTTCGGGATTGGCTATGGTGAACTGCGCTTTTTGATCGGTCCGAATGGCGCGGGCAAGTCGACGTTGCTCGATATTATGACTGGTAAGACGCGCCCTGACAAAGGCACCGTCACCTTTGACCGTACCGTTAATGTGACGCGCGTCTCAGAACATCAACTGGTGCGGCATGGCATTGGGCGCAAGTTTCAGACGCCGACAGTCTTTAACAGCCTCAGCATTTATGACAATCTCGAAGCAGCGTGCGGCTTCCGGTCATCCGTCATCACGCTCGGCGGGCGTATGACTGGGGAACAGTGCGACAAGCTTGATGAGACCTTGGAGACGATCAACCTGAAGGACAAACGCGACACTGCCGCCGGGTTTTTGTCACATGGTCAGAAACAATGGCTCGAAATCGGCATGTTGTTGATGCAGTCGCCCAAGCTGCTACTGCTGGATGAACCCGTCGCAGGGATGACCCGCAAGGAACGCGATCACACCGGGCAACTGCTCCAACGTATTTCGCAAGGGCGTTCGATCTTGGTGGTGGAACACGATATGGTGTTTGTGCGTCAGTTCGCCACGACCGTGACGGTGCTGCATCAAGGCAAGCTCTTGTGCGAAGGGGCAGTACAACAGGTGCAATCCGACCCGAACGTGATCGAAGTGTATTTGGGACACCGCCACGCGGCATAACTGCCCATCAAGCGAGGGAGACAAGGGATGCTGTCGGCAAGCAATTTGGATGTGTATTATGGACAAAGCCGTATCCTGCATGATGTCGGGATCGAGGTCAAACAAGGGCAAGTCGTTTGCCTGATGGGGCGGAATGGCGTCGGCAAGACCACCTTGATTAAGACGGTCATGGGGTTATTGAAGGCGCGCCAGGGGAAAATCCTGTTTGACGGGAATGATATCTCGCAGATGCCGTCAAACAAACGCGCCGCTGCCGGGATCGGCTATGTGCCCCAAGGACGGGGAATCTTCCCCCATCTGACGGTCTATGAAAACTTGGTCATGGGTTTCGAGGCGCTGAACCGCTCCCAACGTGGCAATCCCCAAGCGGCGTTGGATGAGGTGTATACGATGTTCCCCGTGCTGAAACAGATGGGGAGCCGTGTCGGGGGCAACTTGAGCGGTGGGCAACAACAGCAACTCGCCATTGGGCGGGTGTTGGTGCGCCGACCGCGCTTGCTGCTGCTGGACGAACCGACCGAAGGCATCCAGCCCAACGTCGTGGAAGAGATCGAAGACCTGATTCGGATGTTACGGGAACAAGGGCAGATCGCGATTTTGCTGGTCGAGCAATTTCTTGATTTCGCGTTGGGCATCGCTGATTACTGTTACGTGATGGAAAAAGGCGCGATTGTCTCCAAAGGCGGGGCGGCGGAACTGTCGCCTGATATCATCAAAGAACACCTGTCGGTGTGAAGGCAGAAGCAATGTCGCTGGCACAGATTGGTAGGGATGGTGAACTGCGCTTGACCTTTGAACGGCGCGCGCAAGGCACCGTGTTGACAGGCAATTATTCGCGTCCGCCGCTCCAAGTGATGCGCGCCATCCCCGATCCAGCGGGAGGGCTGACTGTCTATTTGCTGAGTCCGACGGGTGGGGTGGTGCAGGGGGATCGATACCGAATCGATTTGCAAGTGGGGGCGGGGGCACATGCCATCTTCACCACCCAATCGGCGACGAAAATTTATAAAATGCCGGAAGGGTGTGCCGAGCAAATGGTGCGCATCACGATCGGCGATGGGGCATTTTTGGAATACCTGCCCGACGCGGCGATCTTGTTTGCAGAGGCTGATTTTCACCAGCGCACGCAGGTGGTTTTGGGCGCGGGGGCATTGGGGTTGTTCCAAGAGGTGGTTATGCCGGGGCGGTTGGCGCGCGGCGAACGCTTGGCTTTTCGCCGCTTTTCCAGTCGCTTTAGCGCCGAGGATAGGGGTGGGTTGCTCGTCCACGAGGCGGCGCGGATTGAACCGGCGGCGGGCAGTTTGGAGTCGGTAGGACGGCTTGAAGGCTATTCGTGTTGGGGGAGCGCCTATCTGATCGGTGATTTGGCGGCATGGAAGATCGACGCCGGTGTGTTGATGGAACGCTTGGTAGGTATCATCAGCAGCGAGCGCTTGCCCAAACAAGACGGCATTGCCGGGGTGTCGCTACTCGCGCGAAGCGGATTGTGCGTGCGCGTCCTCAGCCATCGTTTAGAAACAGTGTACGCCATCTTGCAAGCATTGCGCGATCTGGTGCGGTCGATGGGGTTGGGATTGGTGGCGGCACCGTTGCGGAAATAGGGGAAAAACAGGTATCAGGATTTAGAGGTTGGGGTTTAGGTAAAAAACAGGGCATTGGACGCGAAGCAAGAAAAGTGTGGATTTTGGGAGAAAGGATGCGCCATGAATTTGACACCGAGAGAAAAAGATAAATTGTTGGTTTATGTGGCGGCGATGGTGGCGCGGGATCGCAAGGCGCGCGGATTGAAGCTGAATCATCCCGAAGCGATTGCGCTGATCACGGCAGAAGTGTTGGAAGGCATCCGCGATGGGCGTTCGGTCGCCGACTTGATGCAATTTGGCAAGACGATCCTCACGCGCGATGATGTTATGGAGGGCGTTTCGGAGATGATCCACGATATTCAAGTGGAAGGCACCTTTCCCGATGGCACCAAACTGGTCACTATCCACGAACCAATTCCTTAAGGGAAGTAGGATTTTATGATCCCCGGAGAATATTTTTTGGCAGAGGATGACATCCTCGCCAATGTTGACCGCCCGGTCGTGGCGTTGATGGTAGCGAACACGGGCGACCGACCAATTCAGGTAGGGTCGCATTTTCATTTTTATGAGGTCAACAACGCGCTGGAGTTTGACCGCGCTCAGGCTTATGGAATGCGTCTCAATATCGCTTCGGGCTTGACGGTACGCTTTGAGCCGGGGGATGTCAAGACGGTTGAATTGACGACGATAGCCGGGACGCGCACGATTTACGGTTTGAATGGGCGCGTCAATGGCAAACTGGATAAGGAGACCTAATCATGCCCTTACGGATTCCAAGACACGTTTACGCTGATCTGTATGGTCCGACGACGGGCGACCGTGTGCGCCTTGCTGACACCGAATTGATCATTGAGGTCGAGGCGGATTATACCCATTATGGCGATGAAGCCAAGTTTGGGGGCGGCAAGACCTTGCGCGATGGAATGGGGCAAGATCCCGCCCTAACCCGCGCGGACGGGGCGCTTGATCTGGTCATCACCAACGCGCTGATCATCGATCATTGGGGCATCGTCAAAGCGGATATCGGGGTGCGCGATGGCAAGATCGTCGCCATTGGTAAAGCGGGTAATCCCGGCGTGATGGCGGGTGTCACCCCCGGCATGGTCGTCGGAGCGGCGACCGAGGTCATCGCGGGGGAGGGAATGATCGTCACCGCCGGCGGTATTGACTCGCATATTCACTTCATCGCCCCGCAGCAGATCGAAGAAGCGTTGGCGTCGGGGATCACGACCATGCTGGGGGGCGGCACCGGTCCCGCGACCGGCACCAATGCCACCACCTGTACCCCCGGCGCATGGAATATGTACCGCATGTTAGAAGCGTCGGACTCGTTCCCGATGAATCTGGGTTTTTTCGGCAAGGGCAATGCCTCGCTGCCTGATCCCTTGCGCGAACAAATCGAGGCGGGCGCGATTGCGCTGAAATTGCACGAAGATTGGGGCACGACCCCCGCCGCCATCGATAACTGCTTGTCGGTCGCGGAAGAATACGATATCCAAGTCGCCATTCACACCGACACGATCAACGAGTCGGGCTTTGTCGATGATTCGATAGCTGCCTTCAAAGGGCGGACGATTCACACCTTTCACACCGAAGGCGCGGGCGGTGGTCATGCGCCCGACATTATCAAAGTGTGCGGCGTGACGAATGTGTTGCCCTCGTCCACGAATCCGACGCGCCCGTTCACGGTCAACACCATTGCCGAGCATCTCGATATGCTGATGGTGTGCCACCACCTGAGTCCGTCTATCCCCGAAGATCTCGCTTTTGCGGAGTCGCGGATTCGACCGGAGACGATTGCCGCCGAGGATGTGTTGCACGACATGGGCGCGCTCAGCATGATGTCGTCCGACTCGCAAGCGATGGGGCGAGTGGGCGAAGTCATCATGCGCACATGGCAGACGGCGCATAAGATGAAAGTGCAGCGGGGCAAGCTCCCCGGCGAATTGGAACGCAACGACAATGTGCGCGTCAAACGCTATATCGCCAAGTACACCATCAATCCGGCGATCTCGCATGGGCTGACCGAGTATGTTGGCTCGATTGCGCCGGGTAAATTGGCGGATTTGGTGCTGTGGCGTCCGGCGTTTTTCGGCGTCAAGCCGGAGATGATCCTGAAGGGTGGGCTGATCGCTTATGCCCAGATGGGCGACCCAAACGCCTCGATCCCGACGCCGCAACCGGTGCATGGGCGGATGATGTTTGGCGGGTTTGGGCGCGCTATTCATAGCACCTCGCTGACCTTTGTGTCGCAAGCGGCTTATGATCGGGGTATTCACGAAACGCTGAAGCTGTCGAAATTGATCGCCCCGGTGTCAAAGTGTCGCGGTTTGAGCAAGGCGGACATGATCCATAACGACTTCCTGCCCAATATCACCGTTGATCCCGAAACCTATGAGGTGCGGGTCGATGGCGTGCTGATCACCTGTGAGCCGGCGGCGGTGCTGCCGATGGCACAACGCTATTTCTTGTTCTAGGGTAGCAGGGATAGGGAAAAACGATGGAATTTGCCTCCGCCCAATTGTTGATGCTGTTGCAATGGATGGATTCGGCTTTCCCGACGGGGACGTTTGCACACTCGATGGGGTTGGAAACGTATGCCCAAGTGGGGGGTGTGACGGGGGCGCGGGCGTTGGCGGAATTGATCGCCGCCCGCTTGGAGAGCGCCAGCACCACCGACATGATCGCGATTCACTCCGCGATCACGGCATATCACGCGGGTGACTTGGCGGCGCTGCGTAATTTGGATGGCTTGTGCGCTGCCTCCAAGATGGCGCGTGAAACCCGTGAAGCCAGCGAGAAGATTGGGCGGCGGATGCTTGCCAGCGTGTTGAATGTTTACCACGATGGGTTGCTGGGCGAGTATCGCGCCGCGTTAGAACGTGGAGAGTCGCAAGGGCATCACGCTGTTGTACACGGCATCGCCTGTGCCGCGTTGGGTATTGAGGCGCGAGCGGCGCTGCTGGCGTTTGGCTATGGGCTGGCAGCGAATCAAACGGCGGCATCGCTGAAATTGATGGCGATAGGGCAAACCCAAGCGCAAGCGGTTTTGGGGGCGGCGGGCGGGGGGATCACCAGTGCGGTCGAGACCGCGCTCACGTTGACGTTGGACGACTTCGGCGCATTCACGCCCGGACTCGATATCCGTTCGATGCAACACGAGCAATTATTTCAACGGTTGTTTATTTCTTGAGGAGCAGTTTGCCATGTGCAAGGTCGAGTACAACGAATCATCTTTCGAGAAGCATGTCCATGAGGGGCGTCCGCTGATCATCGGCGTGGGGGGACCCGTCGGTTCTGGCAAGACGACGCTGATCGAAAAATTGTGCAAGGCGATGTCGGCGACGCATCAGATCGCCGTGATCACCAATGATATTTATACCAAGGAGGATGCCGCCATCCTCACTCGTTTGAGCGCGCTGGAACCGGAACGCATCTTCGGCGTGGAGACAGGCGGTTGCCCGCATACGGCGATTCGGGATGATATTTCCGCCAATCAAGATGCGTTGGATGCCATGATCGAACGTTTTGAGGGCAATCTGGATATCATTTTCCTTGAAAGTGGGGGCGATAACCTTGCCGCTAGCTTTAGCCCGGAACTGGTCGAAGTCGAGTTTTACGTGATCGATGTCGCGGGGGGCGAAAAAATCCCGCGCAAGGGCGGACCGGGGATCATGCGGTCGGACTTGTTGGTGATCAACAAGATCGATCTCGCGCCGTATGTGGGGGCAAGCCTTGAGGTGATGAAAACCGATACTGAGCGGATGCGCGGGGAACTTCCCTACCGATTGACCGATTTGAAGAGCGGCACGGGGTTGAGCGCCGTGATCATGTGGATTGAAGAACGTCTGAGTCAACGCAACCTGAGCAGGGAGGCGCTTTCACTTGCCGATTGCCAACAGATCAGTGCTGCGCCGATGGCGTCGGCAGCCATGAAATATGATACTGCCGGACGGGTCGCATGGGATGAAATGTGGGTGGATTTCTGCGACCTCGCGCTGATGGGTGGACCCCCGCATCGCGGAACAATGCTCGAATCGGTGTCGCTGGATAGGGTGTATGCCAACCCCGACCAGTCTAACCACGTCGCGGGCGAGATCGCGCGGGCGTTGTCGATGGTTACGGCTTTGGAGACCGATATGAACCGAATGCCGGGATGGATCGGCTTGGTGTGTTCGGGCGATGCCATGGCAGAGTGGATGGCGCGCGCCATCATCGCCGAAAACGTCTTTGCCGAGAGAGACGGCGCGACGATCTTGCTGCCCGCAGGTCCCGATTTTGGACTGGAACAAGAGATCAAAAACGTGGTGACCGCCGTCGCCAAAACGTATCATTATTGGGATGCGCATCGCGTCGGCGGGGGGTAGGCGAGACCCGCCGAGGCGGCGTGTTGTCAGCGCTGGGCGGTTTGGGGACAAAAAGACCCTATGTTGCAGTCGGAGATGAATGCGCTCAAGCCAGTGGATTATGACGATCTGCACACAAATGCGCTCACCCTAAAGCATTTCGCCACCCATTGGGAGGATGTCAAAGGTAAGCATCCCCACGCCTAAAGGCGGGGGCTTTTAGCCCCAATGCTTACCAGACTCAGCCTCGCAAGAGGCTACGTTAGCGGCGAAACTATAGGCACTTCGGAATGCTACGCCAGTTCCGAACTCTGCGGTGAACGATTAAAAAGAATGCTTGGGAGCAAACAGTGTCGT
>JBBRTY010000099.1:0-14377 GCA_038248285.1 Aggregatilineales bacterium | reverse complement strand
GTGCTATCGACGGGCGATCCGGGCATGAGTTACGTCTTCCTGCGTGAAGCGGCTTTGGCGCACGGGGGGACGATGATCGCGATTGAAGACGGCGAGACCTTTGCCGCCATGCGTCGGGTTGCCAGCAAAGCGGGGTTATCGGTGGAACCAGCGACAGCGGTGGCTTTTGCCGGGTTGGAAAAAATGCTGACCGATCAAATCATCCACCCCGATGAAGTGGTGGTCGTCAATTGCTCTGGGCATACCTTCCCAGCCGAAAGCCATATCCTCGGCGATCAATACCTGATCAATCTGCAAATCAATACCCCCAGTCAAATGACGGCGGCGGCTTTGCCGGATGAAGGCTTGGGCGCGGCATTTCGTCAAATTGATGAACAGGTCACGACTATTTTGGTGGTGGATGACAATCCCAATGATCGTCGCTTGATTCGTCGCTTGTTGAAAGCCAATAAGCAGTATCGTATTTTTGAAGCCAGTGATGGCATTGAGGCGATGCGCGTTGCCGCCGAAGAACTGCCTGATCTGATCGTGGCGGATTTGACCATGCCGAACATGGATGGTTTCACGTTGTTGGAGAATCTGAAGACCAATCCTAAACTGGCGAAAATCCCAGTGGTGGTGGTGTCGGCGAAGGCATTGACGGCAGGGGATCGCGATTTATTAGATCGCTATTCCGAATCGGTCTGGACGAAAGGCGACTATAGCACCCGCCAATTGGTCGATCATATCGTGCAAACAGTGGGGGATGTGCCGGTGGAGCGTAAGACGGGCGGGCGCTTAGAGGCTCCAGACGTAAAGGCGCGCGCTATGCAACCCGCCTCTCGTTCGGTACTCATTATCGATGACAATCCAGATGATGCGCGGCTGATGAAACGCTTGATCGAGTCGGTTGGTGATGTGCGCGTGGATGTGGTGCATACCGGGCGCGAAGGACTAAAAGTAATCTATGAACATCACCCAGATTTAATCATCCTTGATTTGATGTTGCCAGATATGGATGGCTTTTCAATCCTTGAGATGTTGCACAATGATCGCAATTTACGGGAGCTGCCGACCATTATTTACACAGCCCGTGTTCTAACCACTGGCGAGCGTTCTCAGTTATTGGCACGGGTCAAAAGCATCGTCGAAAAGGCAACAATAGACAAACAATTGTTAATCTCAATGATCGATGAAGTGTTGGCATGATAGAATTTGGAATATCTGGTTCAACGTAGAATTAATGGGGCGTGAAATGAGTATTAAAATTCTATACATCGAGGATAACCCTCAGAATATGCGTCTCGTCCGTAAGATATTAGGCGCGGCGGGATATCATGTGATCGAAGCTGTTGATGGCGAAAGTGGTTTTCGGGCACTTCTTGAGTCGCAACCCAATATCGTGTTGATGGATGTCAATTTGCCTGATATTGATGGTCTGGAATTGACGCAGCGTATCAAGTCCAACTCGGAACTAGCATCGATTCCCATTATTGCATTGACCGCTAATGCCATGCACGGCGACCGGGAACGGTGCCTTGATGCGGGCTGCAATGGCTATATCCCCAAGCCGGTCACCAAGCTGAATTTATTGAGTACCATCGCTTCGTTTCTGCCTGTTGATCAAAACAGTGGTTCGGCGGTCTAGAATCGATAGGAAGTGCGAATGTGAGCATCATCGTTGTCATTGAAGATGATCCCAACAGTGCGCGTTTGGCTTCGCGCTTGTTGGAACGTGCTGGACACCAAGTGATCACGGCGATGGATGGTGAAACGGGGCTAAACGCTGTCAGTGAGCATTCGCCTGATCTCGTATTGGTCGATTTGGGACTCCCTGATTTTGATGGACAAACGGTGATCGGGCTGTTGCATGAGCAACCGACTCCGCGCCCGATGTCCATCCTTGCTTTTACCGCGTGGCCCGAAGAAACCGCCCAAGTGATGGCGGAAGCCTATGGTTGTGATGGGTTGATCTCGAAGCCGATCAATACCCGTACCTTTGCCGATCAGGTTGCGGTTTATTTGCCAAAAGGTGATACTACCTCAATGGGGTCGGGTTCGTCACAGATATCCCTTTAATAGAATGCCGCTTACTCAATGGTTGCTGGTCGCCCTAAATTAATCCCTGCCAATACCTATGGCTTTGAAACCCTTGCCCAAATTTATAACGAGGCGCGCACTGATTATATTGTGCCGATGCCGATGAATGCCCGCCGTATGGAAGAATACGTCCGCTTTTATGATGTCGTTTTGTCCGCATCCTTCATTTCGTTGAATGATGCCGATGAAGAATCGGGGATCGCGATGTTGGGTTGGCGCGGTCAGCGGGCATGGATCACCCGCTTGGGTGTGATCCCAGAGCGGCGCGGCTCCAAAGTCGGGCAGACGTTGACCGAAGCGCTTTTGGATTCGGGGCGGGGGCGAGGGGCGACGCTGTGCCAACTGGAAGTGATCGAAGGCAATGAACCCGCGCACCGTTTGTTTGTGAAGCTGGGGTTTGAAGAGACACGTCGGTTGTTGGTGATGCGCCGCCCGCCGTCGGCGCGGGGTGCCACCGGCATATTGAATGTCGGTATTGAGATCGAGGCATTGGATGCCAGCGCTATCGCCGCGCAATTGCAACGGCGTACTGATGCGCCATCATGGTTGGATGAAACGGCTTCGTTGCTCAATGCCGGTAGTTTGCAAGGCTTTCGTATCGATCATCAGGATGGACGGTTCGCTTGGATCGTGTATCGCTTGGTCAGTACCCCCGTCACCCCGCAACTCGTGCGCCAAAAATTATCGCATTTTGTCCTCGATTCGTCTGACCCCGACATGACTTATGATTTGTTGCGGGCGCTGCACCAGCGTCACCCACAGGTGGATACCGAAGTTGAAAATATACCCGCTGACAGCTCTCATTGGGCGAGTTTTCAACGGGTGGGGTATGTCCAAAGTTTTCGCCGAATCGAAATGTTGATGCACCTCTAACACGTAGCCCCCATAATAAAAATCAGCATAAAAAATTCACGATCCAAAAACCTATCTGGATAGACAAGGGGTGTTGATTTTTGCATCGTTGCCTCCCTTTGTACAAAGGCGAAAATCATGGCGAGTTTTAGTGAAGTACGCACGCTGATTGTGGCGGATAGCCCGTTGGCGCGGGCGGGGTTATCGACCCTGCTTGATCCCTCTAGCGGCGTTTTGATTGTGGGTGGGATCGGCACGGAAAGCGATCTGCTGGATGCGCGGCGCGTGTATCACCCCGATGTCCTCGTATGGGATATGGGCTGGGATCCGATGCAATTATTGGAGCGGATCGCCGAGTTGCGCGATGCCGTCTGCATCATCGCGCTCTCGGCAGATGTCGGGACGGCGGTCGAAGCTGCGCCGGCGTTGTTGGGCGCGGGTGTCAAGGGACTCCTGTTGCAAGCCGTCGATGGGGATGCCTTGTGCGCGGCGGTGCAAGCTGCGTCTCAGGGGATGGTGATCATGGACGCGGCGATTTCGGGGGCGCTTCATCCGCAAGCCTTGGTGGGGACATTGGT
Source organism: Aggregatilineales bacterium (assembly GCA_038248285.1). Classification (GTDB taxonomy): domain Bacteria; phylum Chloroflexota; class Anaerolineae; order Aggregatilineales; family Phototrophicaceae; genus Flexifilum. The sequence continues at coordinate 10,868 of JBBRTY010000099.1, read as the reverse complement.
CTCCAATAGTCTCATCGACTCGTTGACGGGGCGTGAACTGGAGGTTATCCGCTTGATCGCCGAGGGCTTGCCGAACAAGAGCATCGCGATCCGGCTTGCCATCAGCGAGCATACCGTTAAATTTCATGTGAACGCCATTTTGACCAAGCTGGGGGCACAAAGCCGTACCGAAGCGGTGGTGCGCGCTACCCGTTTGGGCTTGATCACCTTGTGATGCCTACCCATTTGTTCAGGTCGATCCTCATCCCATGAGCGATGTTTCGCGATAACGGTTGCGAGTACATTTAGAGTATCGGCGCAGGCAAAACAAATTGTGGTGCGCTAACGATTGAGGAAAGACAAACATGAGTATTTTACAAGACCTTTCAAACGACTTGGCGGCGGCTGTTCAAACAGCAAGCCAAAGCATTGTCCGCGTCGAAGGACGTCGGCGTATGGCAGCGACTGGCATCATCTGGTCGGCGGATGGCTTGATCATCACTTCGAATCACGTCGTTGAACGCGACGATAATCTGTTCGTGGGTCTGCCCAATGGCGACCGTGTAGAAGCGACGTTGGTCGGGCGTGACCCCACCACCGAGATCGCCGTGTTGCGGGTGAATGCGACTGGCTTGACCGCCGCGACATGGGTCGCAACCAGCGATGTCAAAGTCGGTCATATGGTTTTGGCGCTCGGTCGTCCCGAAGCGGATGTGCAAGCGACGCTGGGTGTTGTCAGCGCGATCAGTGGGGAATGGCGCACGATGGCGGGTGGGCGCATTGATGCCTACCTGCAAACTGATGTTGTGATGTATCCCGGCTTCTCCGGCGGACCGCTGATCAGCGCCGATGGGGCGATGTTGGGCATGAACAGCTCCTCGTTGTCGCGCGGGGTCAGCTTGACATTGCCCGCCGTCACTTTGCAGCGCGTCGGTCCAACCTTGGCGTCGCATGGGCGTGTCCGTCGTGGTTACTTGGGCGTCAGCGCCCAACCGGCGCGTTTGCCCGCTACTTTGATCAGCCAATTGGGGCAAGAAACTGGGTTGTTGATCGCCGCTGTTGAACCGGAAAGCCCAGCGGAAAAAGCCGGTCTGTTCTTGGGGGATACCCTCTTCCACATGGACGGTGCCAGTATTCGCCAGATGGATGATTTGATGGCAGTCTTGACCGGGGATCGGGTTGGGCAGGCAGTCGCCGCGCGGGTGTTGCGTGGTGGTCAAGCGCTCGATATTCAGATCACTATCGGCGAGCGGAATTAAGCATATGAGTCGGGTGTTGTCCCAACTCAATTTAGCGCTTTCGGGAATGGTGGATGGGGTTTTGCGGTCGGTGGTGCAAGTGCGGGACTCGGCGCGCGGCGCAGGGGCAGGCACAATTTGGCACAATGATGGCTTGATCATCACCAATGCTCACGTCGCACGCGGCGGGGCGTTGCAAGTGGCGTTATACGATGGACGGGTACTGAATGCAACGGTCATCGCCCGCGACGACAAGCGTGATTTGGCGGCGCTGTCTATCGAGGCGAACGATCTGCCCACAATCCCATTGGGCAATTCGGCACAATTGCAGGCGGGGCAATGGGTGATGGCGCTCGGTCATCCATGGGGCGTGATGAACGCCACAACGGGCGGTGTCGTCATCGGCGTGGGCAAGAATTTGCCGGAACTGCCGGGGATGCGTCAGGATTGGGTGGTCGCGGATTTACACTTGCGACCGGGCAATTCGGGCGGACCGATGGTCGATGTCGCGGGACGCTTGATCGGCGTCAACACCTTAATGACCGGCCCCGGCGTGGGCGTGGCGGTGTCGGTGGATGCTGCCAAGCAATTCCTGCGCGATGTCCTAGGCACCCCGACAGCGGATGCCGTCACCGATAGTCAGAGTCAATACGTCTAGGGACGCGGGGTGGTGCGCGTCCGTCTTTAACCAGTAGTAGCCCCCTATAATAACCTGCAACGAGGGCGTTTTGGTGAGCTTCACCATGCGCCCTCGTTTGCGTCTAGCGCCTAACCGGTCGTCTTCATGCCCGCCGCGATGCCGTTGATGGTCGCCAGTGCCCCATTGAGCAAAGCTTCATATTCGTTGGTGCCGGGGGTGGCTTCGCGCAAACGCCGCAACAGCGTCACTTGAATGTAATTGAGCGGGTCGATATATGGGTTACGTTGCTCAATCGAGCGTTTCATCACGGGCGAGTGATCCAGCAGATCGGCTTGATTCATGATCTGGCAGATGTGCTGGCGCGCCAACAGATGCTCGTTATAGAGGCGGGTATAGATGGCGTCGCGATTGACGGTATCCTTCACTAGGGACGCATACAATTTGGCGATGCCTAAGTCGGCTTTGGCGAGGTCTAACTCGACATTTTCGACCAGTGCCTTGAAGAAATTCCATTCCTGAACCATTTCTTGCAACAGCGCCAGCCCGTTACCCTCGGCACAGAAGGTTTCCAACGCAGTGCCGACGCCAAACCAACTGGGGATGATGGCGCGGCTTTGCATCCACGAGAAGATCCAAGGAATAGCGCGGATCGACTCGAAACCGCCCGCACTGCGTTTTGCGGGACGACTGCCGATGGGCAAGCGCGCCAGTTCGTTGATGGGGGTCGCTTGCTGCCAATAATCCAAGAAACCGGGTGTTTCATAGACGAAGGCGCGGTAGGCGGTTTCGCTGTTGCGCGAAAGCTGAGACATCGCTGCGCGCCATTTCGGATCAATATGGGGATGATCAGCGGTGGGTGTGCCCAACGCCAACAAGACGGCGTGCATCACCTGTTGCAAGTGTCGGCGGGCAATGGCGGCATTGCTGTAGCGGTAGGCGATGACTTCGCCCTGTTCCGTGATTTTGATACGTCCCTTCATCGCCCCCGGTGGTTGCGAGAGGATAGCGCGATTGGTCGGTCCGCCGCCGCGTCCGATGCTGCCGCCGCGCCCGTGAAACAACTCCAAATGGATGCCGTGTTGTTCGCAGGTTTCGGCAAGCACTTGCTGTGCCTCATATAAGCCCCAGTTGGAGGCAAAATAGCCGCCGTCTTTGTTGCTATCGGAATAGCCCAACATAATTTGTTGGCGGTCGCCGCGATTACGCAAATGCTGGCGATATTCGGGGTTGTTGAACAGCGCCGTCATGATGGCGGGGGCACTCTGCAAGTCTTCAATCGTTTCAAACAGGGGCACCAGATCGACCAGCGGGCTGACGCCGACTTCATGGGCGAACAACAGTAAGGTCAAGACATCGCTAGGGGCGGTACTCATGCTGGCGATCACGCTGTCGATCACCATCGTGCCATATTTTTTGTGTGCCTTAGCGATCATGCGCCATGTTTGAATGACGCGGTTGGTCGTGTCCGAAAAGGTGAGTTCGGCGGGGAAGAAAGGGCGCGGGTTGGCGATCTCGGCGCTGAGCAGTCGTTGTTTTTCTTCTTCCGGCAGGGTGCTGTATTTTTCGACCTGTCCATAGTGACGTAGCAGTTCGTCCATGGTCGAGCGGTGTAAACGGGCGTCTTCGCGCACATCCAACGGCACCAGATGGAGACCGAACAAGCGCACTTTTTCGATCAAACGATGGAGCGTGCCCCCGGCTACCCAACGTCCGCGATTTTTGAGCAGACTGTCTTGCACCATCGTTAAATCTTTGAGGAGTTCGACTTGGGTGGGATACTCGTCTTTGTTGAGTTTTTCCCAGATGATGCCCATGATCAGACGATAAATCTCATCGGCGTCGCGTTCGGGGAAGCCCGAGCGCGAAACCCATGTCATGAGTTCGGGCGAGATGCTGATCTCGTCAATGGAGTGGGTGAGGTGATCGCGCAGGAAGGCGATATCGTCGAGATAAAATTGGCGGGCTTGGGCGCGCAAAGTCGCTAGGGTCGCCAGCGTGATATCCGCCGTGACATTGGGGTTGCCGTCGCGGTCGCCGCCGATCCACGAGGCGTATTGTAAGACGGGCGGCAAGCGATCCCAATTTTCGTCCGGATAGGTCGCTTCTAAGGCGGCGCGCAGCTCGTCATAGACATCCAACGTTTGATCGATGATCACCGAGGTGATGAAATAGAGACCAAAATCGACCTCATCTTCGACTTTGGGGCGCGAGGCGCGGGTGGGGCGGGTTTGCCACAATTCTTCGATCTCTTCGCTTAGGGAGCGTTCCAAAGCGCGCATTTCACGCGGGAGCAAGTCCACCGCGTCGTGGTGCGCTAGCATATCGGCGATATGGCGCAGCTTGATGAGGATCTCTTTGCGCTTGGCTTCCGACGGGTGGGCGGTGATCACCAAACGCACCCGTAGTTGTTCGAGGATAGCGCGCATTTGGGGTGCTGTGACCCCCGCCGCGCTGAGATCGTGAATGGCGAGGATGATACGTTCGGTGAGTTTGTCTTGCGCCTCGCGCACACGCAGCACGCGGATGCGCTGTTGGTCTTCGGCAATATTGATGAGTTGGAAATAATTACTGAAGGCTTTGGTCAAAATGCGGAGCGAGTCGAGCGATAAGTTTTGAAGGACATTTTCTAAATCGGCGGCGGACTCGTCTCGGCGGCGGGTTTTTGCGGCGGCGCGCACGCTCTCGACCAAGTTAAAATCAGCGTCACCGTGTTGTTCACGGATCACGTTGCCTAGTAAATTGCCAAGCATTCGAATATCGGTGCTTAAGGCGCTCACGAGATCGGTCTCTGACATAGTGGTTTCCTCGCCTATGGGCAATATCGTCAAATATCAAGAACAAGCTTTGATCCTACCGCATTCGTTTAGAAATGCGAACACGAGACCATTTGTATGATTTGTCTTAAAAGGTTCTGCCCAGTTGTGAACGCTTTCGCAGATGCGCGGGTAAGAGTAGTATGTAGTATATGGAAATTGTCGGTTAAGTTCATTTTGTCCAACCCCTAGAGACCAAAAAATCATGCTTGATGTGAGTTTCAAACCAATTCGTTTGTGGCGTCAACGGCGTGCCTTCGTGTTGCTGGGGATCACGCTCTTGAATGTGATACTCGGCGTGGTGTGGGTGCTGGCGCAAGCACCGGGCACGGCGGGGGTAGATGATCCTTATTTCCCGAACTTGGGCAACGGTGGCTATGATGTCCAGCATTACCTCATCGAAGCGAGTTTCGATGTCGAAGACAATCATATCGAGGGTCGCACAGTGATCACCGCGCGGGCGATACAAGACTTGAGCAGTCTGAATTTGGATTTTCAAGACTTGACCGTGCAAAGCGTGCAGGTGAACGACAGCGCCGCGACTTTTGAGCATGAAGGCGGTGAATTGATCATCACCCCCGCCGAACCGCTCCTTGACGCGGCAGAATTTACTGTCGAGGTCATCTACGCCGGCAATCCGGCATCCAATCCGAACAGCGCCACCTTTGCCGATAGCGGGTGGTACGATCTCGATACGACCTTGATCGCGATGGGCGAACCAGCGGGCGCTTCGACATGGTTTCCGGTCAATGAGCATCCCATCGATAAAGCGACGTATACGTTTCGGCTGACCGCGCCTCACCCGTATACCGCTGTCGCCAATGGGCTTTTGGTCGAAAAAATCGACAACGCGACGGACGCTACCTATGTGTGGGAGATGCGGCAACCGATGGCGAGTTACCTGTCGCTGGTGGTCGTGGCAGAAATGGATGAATTGACGGATGAATCGCCCGATGGCGTGCCTTTGCGCAATTATGCCCCACCCGCTTTAAGCAATCGCGCCCGCGCCACCTTCAATAAACAAGGCGACATGCTCGATTTCTTTGCCGACACCTTCGGGGAGTATCGTTTTGATGCCTATGGTGCCATTGTTGTCGATGGTCCGTTTGGTTTTGCGCTGGAAACCCAATCGCTATCGATGTTTGACGCGAATATCATCACCGCGCCCATACAGTCGAGCGAGATGACGGTGGCGCATGAACTAGCGCACCAATGGTTTGGCAACAGCGTGACGCTCTCCAGTTGGAACGATATTTGGTTGAATGAGGGTTTCGCCACGTATTCCTCGTGGCTGTGGTTTGAACATGCCCAAGGCGCTGCTGCCCTAGATGCGATCATTGAAGGCACCTACGAGTATTTGCAATCAGCGCGGTCAACGCCGGGCAACCCCGCCTCCGATCCGCCCGTCACTGCCGATCCGACGGTGCCGCGTATTTTTGACGGTGCGCTGATTTATGTGCGCGGCGCGATGACCCTGCACGCCTTGCGCTTGGAAGTGGGTGATGACGTTTTCTTCGAGATTTTGCGCACCTATTGTGAGCGCTTCGCCTATGGCAATGTCTCGACCGCCGATTTCATCGCCACTGCCGAAGAAGTGAGCGGGGAATCGTTGCGGGATTTCTTCGACCTGTGGATTTATCAGCCCGCCTTGCCGGAACTGCCAACGCCGCAATGATGTTATCATGCCGCCAGCGGATGCCGTGTTGGGCACCCCGTTAAGGAAAATTAAAAATCGGGGGGGCATGATAGTTCATGCCCCCGACACGGACCCCATCAAACCGACCTTCACCGTCATTTCACATCAGGCGTAACCCTTAGCTTGGTGTCTATGGGACGGGCAAAAGCCAAACACCAGCGACTCAACGATCAGAGTTATCAGCGATCAATCGCCAGAATAGGAAGAGCGACCCACACAAACGCGGAACCCAAGAGATTCGCCTATGTAGACAAGTGCATCCTCGGAAGCGTGATCCGCCGCGCGCACGACGCCGTGACCGCTGTCCCAAGAACCACCAGCCATAGTATGATCGGGGATCGCGGTTTTGGCAACGGGGCGTCGGCGTTGTCTGTGGGTTGTCATCGTTTGCCACCCACATCGTTACGAAGTGCCCACAAGATCGAGTAAAATAAACAGCTCATGCTGTGATGTAGGTGGAAACCAGATGCGTTATTTAGCACATGTCCGCGAGTTGCCGTCACTCGATCACATGACGGATGAAGAAAAACAACAAGTCGATAAACGCTTCGACGCCAATGATTTTGAACTCAACTTTGATGGCAATGCCGTCGAGTGGGGGCTGATCGACGAAATGGAGATCGTGCCAGCGGCGCGCCAGAACACCCCGGCGGGGTGGTTGGTGAAAAACCTGCTGTTTCGCGGGGAACGCTATCATATTGGCGTTTATTTCGGGCGGGAAGAAATGATCTTGACCAATATCACTGAAGAGATAGCGCGCTTCATCGCTCAGACCATCGCCTATTATGCGCGCCAAGAGGTGCGCTATAAAGGTGTCGAGGATGTCGCCCCGTTGGCGGATGAGGGCACCTAAGTGGGCAGCACCGCCGCCACCGCGCGCGTGGTGATCTGCTTCTGCCTGTTGCTGCTGTTGAGCGGGGCTAACGGATACGCCCAAACCAACGAACCCGTTGGGCGCACCCCCGTCAACGTGAACCGCGCGGAACAGCTTGATCCGCCCGCAGTGGCAATATCATCCCTCTGGGCGGATACGGCGCTGATCTTTTGGATCGGCGCGGATGAGCGCGGCGTGCATCAGGATGCGCGCCGCTGGCAAGGGGGTGTCTTGTCAGCGGTGGTGACGTTGCCGTTGCCGCCGGTCGCCCCGTATGCCCAGACTGCCGTCCCGATGGCAAATGGGGGGGCGCTGCTCTTGTGGTTGGATCGCACGCCAGAGGCGGAGACGGGTTTGTTTGCCGCGCTCATCACCGATGCTTTGACGGTCGAGCGCGGACCCATTTTAATCTCCACCGAGCCTGTTTATGATTACGCGGCTTTGCCCCAAAGCGATGGGGAGGTGATGGTCGTCTATAGCGGCGGGGTGGCGTCCGAGCCAACGTTGGTTGCCCGCCGTGTGGATGGCGCGGGACGCGCTTATGCGCCCATCCCGCTGGGCGTGGTGGGTACGTCGCCAGCACTGAGCATCGATCAGGGTGGGGCGATTTGGTTATTTTGGATGGCGGAGGCGCAGGTGTGGGCGGCACAGGTGGGCGCACAGGGGCTGGTGACGACACCCAACAGCTTGACGAGCGCACCCTATCTGCAACGCGGGGACAGGTTGTTGGATTTGCGCGTCGGTAGTGATGGCACGACCGCTTATCTGTTTTGGAATATCGCGCGGGCGACGGGGACGGCAGAGGCGTGGATGGCGACGGGACAACTGGTTGCTGATTTTTGGACGCCGCCTGCGTCGATGAGGGTAAATTATGCCGCGCCGCTGGCACAAGCCGCCACCCCGCTCCCCGTCGCGGTCACACTTGGGGAGCAGGTCAGCCTCCGGTATTGGCGGGCGGGTCAGCAAGTGGCAGAAGCGACGAATGTTTCCTCGGCGGCAATGTTACGTCCACCTTCACTGAGTGCGGCGCGCTCAGGTGATTTGTGGTTGGCGTGGGCACAACCCGCAATAGAAGGTGCGGCGCTGATGGTGTTGCGTCTTGCAGCCGCGAACGCCAACTAGCAAGCGTTCATCCGGTCAAACAATTCTAGAATTTCGTCGATAGAGGCAACGATGTCTTCTTGACCATCGAGCGCCGCGCGATCTTTTGCCGCCAACAATCCGGTCTGATGGACATTGGCGAAATCCCCCACTGGGAATACGAGGGTTTCGGGCGTGCCGTCGGGCACGTCGGCATTGGTATTGGTTGCCAGATACCATTTCGACAATTCATTGAAACCGTGTGCCGCCATGTAGTTGGCGCTTGCCTTTGGGGTCGGTTGATTGTCTCGCCAGATCGAATTAATCCGATACTTGCCTTCACCGATGAGTTGCAAACTGTACTGCACGGCTTTGGGATTGAGCTTGATCGTCATGATGATGCTCCTTGATAGGGATTAGGATATAGGGATTGAGGGTTAGGGTGATATAGCGTTGCATATCTCCACCCCAAAATGGATGGTTTACACCACTGATGATAGCTATACCATACGTCTACACAGCAATCATGTGCCGATGATCCCAATTTCTATAGGCACTAGACGCGATCTGCGGGATGACTCTTACCTACTCGGCGGCGCGGAACAGCACGCGGTAGGCGATGACGGCTTGCTCGCCATTGGGAGTGGTACACGGCACTGCCGACAGGGGTTGACGGATGGGGTCGGCACGACCGGGCATATCGATGATGTAGTCGATGCCGGATGCCATCGCGAAATCGGCATAACTGTCCCCTCGTTCAGATTTTAACCCTGTGAAAAAGCGACTTTCGCCACCACTCCAACGCGCACGAATTTCCATACCGGGGATGCCAGTGCTGCCATTGAGTTGATAAACATCGACCATGATCAAGCCCGATTGTCCGAGGCTGCAATTGGTGGTGACGCTGATCAGGTCAAAGGCGTTCTGGGGGGCTTGCGTCGGCACAATAAACAGTAGCGCAGTCGGGGTAGGGCGGTTGTTGAGCGGCGTTGGGGTCTTGCTGGGCGGAGGTGTCAAGGTCGTGGTGGGGGTAGGCAAGTCAATCGTGACCACGCCCCCGCTTTGACTGCTGTTGGCACCGATGATTTGATCCGCGCAACCCGCGCGCCCTTGCAATTGGTACAAGCGGATCATGGTCACGAGTGCGTCCAAGCCACTGGTGCTGTTGGCATAACCGGTCGAAGCGAGCTGACAAGCGATATCTGCCATGCCTTGGATCGGATCGCCGGGGAAACGAAGCGCTACTAGTCGTTCAATGGCGTGCCCTAGATCGCCATCTTGCCCATACGCCAGCGCAATAGCGACGGTGTAGGACGTCCGTCCCTCGGCATCCAATTGCCATGGGGCGATATTGGACTGTTCCATGGGCGCGATTCCCCACGCATAACCTAGCCCGGCACCCACCCCTAGGATCAACCCCAAAATGATGCCCAGCACCGAGAAAGGACGGCGGGGGCGTTCATAGCGACTGCGGGCGGGACGGGGGACCGCGGCATCACTCATCGGCTAATTCGTTTCGTTGGTGGGCAAGTAGGGGGCGTTAAAGTCACGATGGGCTGCTTTCGTTCACCAAGCGGTAGGGTTCCATGAGTGGGGTGAGCCGCCCGACGCCTTCTGCCAATGTCACCAGCGCGCGGATATCTTCGACGGTGCGGGAACTGCTGATATACCGTTCGGCAGTCTCTTGAATAGTGAGCGCCGCATTTTCGAGATCAAGCCGTTGGAGGCGCTCTAAGGCACTCGCAAGGTTGCGATCCGCCAGAAAACCATAGGCGATCATGACGGTGTATTCATCTTGATAGCGAGCGTCAAGGTTGCTCATCGGGTTGTCAATGACTTGCGCCGGGAACTGTACCCAACCGAGATACAGCCCGACCCCCGCCCCGATGATGAGTGCGACCAGTAGCGAGATCAAGAAACGCATGGCAACAGCCTCATGGCGATCAGTGGGCGGCTAAGCGTTGTTTGGCTGCACGCCGAATCAACGTCAAGATGCCCATCAAGCCTGCGCCTTTGCCCATCGAGATCTCTTTGCCGAAGATGTCGAAGATCACATCGTCAGAGATGGTCGCGACGGTCTCAAGCGGTTGCCCCGACAGCGTTTCAGCAATGATGACGGATATCGCCATCGCCGATAAGCCTTGCGGGTTGAGGACATCAAAATAGAATTTGAGGGTACCGTCCGCTTGATCGACCGCCCACACGAAAGCGTCGGATTCGCAAGCGGGGGCGCGATGATTTTCCTCGTAAGGCTTGAGGGCGATATCCGCTGGGACGCGCACTTCGGAAAAGCGATCCGCAATTTCGATCAGCACTTCGGCTTTTTCGCGTCGGTCGGTGATAGAACTAATATCCTCGACCAATTCAGTTAGTTTTACAGGGTAATTCGTCATAAATTCCTCTATCTGTGACACTCCGCGACCGCTAAAGCGGTGCGGCTTCTTGGAAGCCACCTCCGCTCAAGGTGCTGACGGTTGCGATTCTCGAACCCGCCTGAAGATCGTCTTCAGACCGAGCTATTTCCCGGGTGACCGCCGGAACTACGCAT
>JBBRTY010000098.1:0-14448 GCA_038248285.1 Aggregatilineales bacterium | reverse complement strand
GGGGGGGATAAGGCTGTAGATACCCTTAAGTATACGGTGTTATGGGGTTATGCGCATATGCCTACACCGCTTTCATTGGCATGACTGCATGCGCCACATCATGAATGCGCAAGATCAAGTCATCCAGCAACCACACCGTCACCTCTGCCGTCATCACTTGCGCTCGAACGATATGCCCGCCGTCTTTGGCTTCGGCGCGATAGCCGTGCAGGTGGAGCGGGTGCCCTGCCACCGAGATGAACGGATGTAACGACGGGTTGATCGTGAACACCCCGCGCCCCACCCACTCCGCGCTTTCGTAATGTGAGAAACGGAAGTGTTGATCGCCCACATAGCCCTTGCTCAAGTCTAGTCCACCGAGCGGCACATTATAAGCGTCGGTCGTGTCTACGTTGCCGAAAGTGCCGCGCACTTCGACCCCCGCCACGCCGACATTGCGCGCCGTCATCTCGGCAATTAACGCCTCATGCAGATTTTCGGCATCCGTGATCTGCCAGTGGAGTGCTGTCGCCGGATTGCACACCGCCAATGCCATGAAGGGGAAATTCGCCTCTTGATCGTTGTCGTCTAAGCGGGGCGTGACCAATGCCTGTCCGTTCGGTGTCGGGCGCTGCCAGCACACATCGATCACCTGCCCAACCGGTTGGCTTTCAGGGTCTGCCCACAAAAACTTAGGCACCCGCGCCGTGCCCTCAGCGATGATCTCCCCATTGCGTCGCATCCAACTGGTGGTGCCCACGCCTACAATCGGATAGTCGTCGGGAAACGCCGCCAAGTCTTCGATCACATCCGCCGTTGTGACAGTGTGGAACAGGTCGCCGCGCAACAGGCGATCCACCGTGTTGTAAATCATCAATGCCGACCGTTGAGTCATCGGTATATTCCTAGAAGGCGATATAGAGGATACGGGGCGAACCGTCTGGGTCAAAGACGATCACATATGGTTTGCCATCTTGATATGCCGCCTCGATCAAGACGGTGCCATTGAGCATTAAATACGCGCCGACGCTTTGATTGCCGCCGGGGATAACCGCGCCTTCGATCAATGTTCGGTCACGGGCGGGCGGGGCGATTTCGTAAGTGATCGACGGGATGCTGATCAAGAGTTGGCTCTTGCCACCGCCAACGCCATAAATTTCTAAATAACCGATGCCTAAATCGTTGCCCGGTTGCAAATAAACCACGACTGGCGCACCACAATCAAGGGCGGTGCTGTTGTTCAAACGGCTGTCGCGGACATTTAAGCACCCGCCTTGGGCAAGGGCGCTGGGCGTTGCTCCTTGCAAGAGGATCATCGCTGATGCTGCAAGGATGAATTTCACTATCCTTTGAGTCGCGAGATCAACCTTCCTTCCTGATTTAGATTTGGCGTACACTTAAGGGGATGATACCCTACTCTAGCGTTTTGTCCTATTTTGAGTTTTGAGGGAGTGTCCCTCCTTCTTTTTAGACGACTTTTTGAAAAGGATACTCTTTTATGCGTCTGACATCCCCATCTCCTTTCGTGATCGCGTCGCAAAGTGATTGGCAGGTGGCGCTGACCGGACAGCGGGGCGAACTCTTACGCCTCACAGCACTGGATCATGATCTCATCCGTGTGGAACATCTGCCGGAAGGGGACTATCGCCAAAATCGTACATGGTCGATAGTCGCTGGTGAAGTTGATACCCCATTAACGGGGCGGCAGAGAGGCGATCTGACGGGGTATGCACTACCGCCTGTCGCGGGGATGTCCACAACAGCAGGGCTTCGGCTCAGTACCGACGAACTGGAGATCGATATCACTTTGCGCACGGGCGCGCTGACATGGCGTGACCGCGCCTCTGGTCAAGCCTTTGCCGCTGATTTGCCGGCGCGTCCATATGTTTATGACCGCGCCGGACGCTCCATCTTTCATTACAAGACGCTGCGGGCTGAGGATCACTTTTATGGTTTTGGGGAACAAGCAGGGGCGCTGGATAAGCGCGGGTTGCGGATGCGCTTGCTAAATATTGACGCCATCGGCTACGATGCCGAAACGAGCGATCCCTTGTATAAACATATTCCATTTTATATCACCTACGCCGCTGATTTAGATATCGCCTATGGCATTTTTTACGACAATCTCGCCGCGACTATTTTCGATCTTGGGCATGAGGTCAATGGGGGCTTAGGGAATTATCATTACTATCAAGCCGATGATGGCGACCTCGATTATTATTTGATCTACGGCAAGACCATTGAACGGGTGATCGAACGCTACACATGGCTGACGGGACGCCCCGCACGATTGCCTCGCTATGCCCTCGGCTATCTTGGTTCCACCATGAGCTACACCGAAGCGCCCGACGCGCAAGCCCAACTGGCGCGTTTTGCCGAACTTTGCCAATTGCACGATATCCCGTGTGATATGTTTCATCTGTCGTCGGGCTATACCACTAGCGCAACGGGTAAGCGCTATGTTTTTCAATGGAATCACGACCGCGTGCCTGATCCTGCTGCGATGGTGAATTACTTTCACCAAGCGGGCATTCGGGTCGCCCCCAATATCAAACCTCACTTGTTGCAGACGCACCCCAGTTATGCCGCGATCGCTGCCCAAGACGGATTTATTCGCGATGGCGACAGCGGCGCGCCTGCGATCAATCAGTTTTGGAGTGGCGGCATGAATGAGGTCGATGCCGGGTCATTGCTCGATTTCACCAATCCGACCACCTTTGCATGGTGGAAGGCACAGATCAAAAGCGCGCTCTTGGCATACGGCATGGATGCCCTTTGGAATGACAACAACGAGTTTGAATTGTGGGATGACGATGCCGTATGCGCTGGCTTTGGGCAGTCGTTTCGCTTGGGACTCGGCGGGCGGGGGCTACAAACGTTGTTGATGGGGCGTGCCTCCGCCGAAGCGCTCAAAGAACACAACCCCGACCGTTTGCCCTTTGTGCTGACCCGTTCAGGGGTGCCCGGTATCCAACGCTATGCGCAAACATGGTCGGGCGACAATACCACTTCTTGGAAGACCTTGCGTTGGAATTTGCCGATGGGGTTAGGGCTGGGGTTGTGTGGCGTCCCTAACAATGGGCATGATATCGGCGGCTTTGCGGGTGCCGCCCCCACGCCAGAGTTATTTGTCCGTTGGGTGCAGGTCGGCGTCTTCTTCCCACGTTTTACGATTCATTCGTGGAATAGCGACGGGACGGTCAATGAGCCATGGATGTATCCCGAAGTGTTGCCGCATATCCGTACTGCGATCAAACTGCGCTATCAACTGTTGCCCACGTTAGAGGCGTTGATGGAGGAGGCTGCCGCCACTGGACACCCGATTATGCGCCCACTAGTGTATCATTTCGCCGATGACCCGCGTTGCCGTACCGAATCATTTGATTTCATGCTGGGTGCTAATCTGTTGATCGCCCCCGTGTTGGAGGAGGGCGTGCCAGCGCGTGAGGTGTATTTGCCCAAAGGCGCACACAATGCGTTGTGGATGGATTTTTACACTGGCGCGACTTACGAGGGTGGACAAGTCATTCGCGTAGCCACCCCTATCGATCACATCCCCGTGTTTGTGCGGGCGGGCGCATCGATCTCGTTTTGGATAAATGATCACCTTGAGCAGCGCGTATTTTCGCCCACATAAGGAAACAATTCCGTCATGTCCAATACCCCACCTCGTCCTTTGCCCGACCGTATCCGCCCGCAATCGTTGGATGACTTTGTGGGGCAGGCTCATCTCGTCGGGGAAGGGCGACCTTTGCGCAAAATGATCGAGACCAACCGCCTCCAGTCGATCCTTTTGTGGGGACCGCCCGGCGTCGGCAAGACGACGCTTGCCCGTTTGATCGCCCACAATACTGGACGCGAGTTTTTTGAACTGTCGGCGGTCTCGGCGAACAAAGAAGATGTGCGCAAAATCATCACCCAAGTGACCTATGAAGCGCCCCCCGATTTGTTCACGCTGAATCAGCCGAAAGTCGTGAAACCAACGCCGATTTTGTTTTTGGATGAAATACACCGATTCAACAAGGCACAGCAGGATTTTTTGCTGCCTTATGTGGAGGCGGGCACGATTATTCTGATCGGCGCGACCACTGAAAACCCGTCGTTTGAAGTCATCTCGGCGTTGCTGTCACGCTGCCGGGTGTTCGTCTTGAACCCACTTGCCGAAGACGAGGTGCGCGGTATTGTGGAGCGGGGGGCGGGGGCGTTGCGCGTTGAGATCGCGAATGATGCGCTTGAGTTCATCATTCGGGCGGCGGCGGGGGATGCCCGTCAAGCGCTTAATTTGCTGGAGACGACGGTCAGCTTATATGAACAGGTCACCCCAGAAACGCTCAAAAATGCCATGCAGTCGCGCTTCTTGCGTTATGACAAACAGGCGGATGAACATTTCAACACCATCAGCGCCTTCATCAAGAGTATGCGTGCCAGTGATGTTGATGCTGCTTTGCATTATTTGGCGCGAATGGTACACGCTGGCGAAGACCCTAAGTTTATCGCCCGCCGGATGGTGATTTTTGCGGGCGAGGATGTCGGTATGGCAGATCACAATGCTTTGGTGGTCGCCAATGCCGTTTTTCGTGCTGTCGAGATCATCGGTTATCCCGAATGTCAGATTAATTTGGCGCACGGGGTTGTTTATCTGGCAACGGCACCCAAGAGCCGCGCCTCGTATGATGCTTATTTTGCGGCGCTTGATGATGTCCGTGAATATGGCGATTTGCCGATCCCGATGAAATTACGCAATGCCCCCACCGCCTTGATGAAAACTCTCGGTTATGGTGATGGATATCAATTGTACGACATGGACTCCCTGTTGCCGGAGGCGCTCCAAGGCAAAAGCTATTACGCTCAGAACGTGCGTGGCAAGGATGAATGAACCGACTTATAATCCTAACCGTAAAAGATATCACTCAGTATAGGATAAAGAGCAAGTGCGCATACTGATCACTGGGGCAGGGGGCTTTGTTGGCAGACACCTCGTAGACTGTTTGCGTCATGCGCATCCCACTGCCGAACTACACGGTACGTATTTTAATCCACCGGATGATGCCGTTCCCGTCACCCCGCATCCCCTTGATTTGTGTGACGAAGATGCTACACGGTCGTTGATCCAGCAGGTTCGCCCGAATCAGATTTATCATCTTGCGGGGCAAGCCGCTGTGGGGCGATCTTTCAGCGCACCGTGGGAGACGCTAGAAAACAATATCCGCGCGCAGTTGAATATCTTCTTAGGCGTGATCGACGCCGCTATCGATCCCCGTATGTTGATCATTAGTTCTGGCGAGATTTACGACTCGACGCTCAATGCCGATTTTCCCTTCGATGAAAATACCCCACTCGTCGCTTCAACGCCCTATGGTGTCAGCAAGATCACGCAAGAGATGCTGGCGCTGCAATATCAACGGAGCCATGCCTTGACGACCTTGCGGGTGCGCCCCTTTAATCATTTTGGTCCGGGGCAACGTCCCGGCTTTGTGATCCCTGATTTTGCTACCCAGATCGCTCAAATCGAGGCGGGTTTACAGATTCCGGTTATTCAAGTCGGTAATCTCGCCGCCGAGCGTGATTTCACCGATGTCCGGGACGTGGTGCGCGCTTACCAACTCTTTATGGCGTGTGGTCAACCGGGGCAAGTCGTCAATGTCGCCAGTGGTCGTCTGGTCTCCATTCGCCAAATTTTGGATGCGTTGGTGGCGCAAGCACGGGTGCCGATTGCGATTGAGATCGATCCGGGGCGTACTCGCCCTATTGGGCAAGCGCGTACATGGGGGGATGCCCGCTTGCTGCGCCAGATTACGGACTGGCAGCCCAGATACAGCCTTGTCCAAACCCTTCATGATGTGTTGAGTGAATGCCGGGCACGGTTTGGGTTGCCCTTTGCCAACTTAGGGAGCGATTGATGAGAGCGGTCTTGTTTGAGCAACCGGGTGCGCCCGATGTTTTAACGATTGGCGATGCCGACACCCCTGTGGCGGGTGCCGATGAACTTCTGATCCGTGTTCATGCGACTGCTATCAATCGCGCGGATTTGCTCCAACGGCGCGGTGCCTATCCGCCGCCGGCAGGGGCATCGCCGATCTTGGGGTTAGAGGTCGCGGGGGAGGTCGTCACCCCAGCGCGGGATTGGCGTATTGGGGATCGGGTGATGGCGGTGGTCACAGGGGGTGGTTATGCCGAACGAGCGGTTGTTCCTGCCAGCACCGCCCTACGTATTCCTGATAACGTGAGTTATGAGCAAGCGGCAGCGCTTCCCGAAGCCTTCATGACGGCATTCCTCAATCTGTTCACGATGGGACATTTTGTGAACGGGGAACGGGTGCTGATTCATGCAGCCGGGAGTGGTGTGGGCACGGCGGCGATTCAGCTTGCCAAAGTTGCGGGGGCAGCACAGATTTTTGTCACGGCGGGGAGTGACGACAAATTGTCACGTTGCAGCACATTGGGTGCCGATATACTGATCAACTACAAGACCGCCTCGTTTCGTCAGCGGGTTGCCGATGAAACACAGGGGGCAGGGGTGGATGTAATCCTTGATTTTATCGGTGCGCCCTATTGGAACGACAATCTGGGGTCGTTGGCGCAGAAGGGGCGCTTATTGCTGATCGGTTCTTTAGGCGGTGTCGTGGGTGATCTCAATATCGCGGCGATCATGGGCAAGCGTTTGACGATTACGGGGACAACCTTGCGCCGCACCGCACTGTCCGAAAAAGTGGCATTGGTACGTGCTATGATCGATTTTGGGTTTTTGACGGCATTGGAGCAAGGGATGATTCGCCCGATCATCGACCGAGTGTACAATTTGCACGAAGTAGTTTTGGCGCATCATCACATGGAATCCAATAGTAATTTTGGCAAAATTGTACTAAAGCTAATTTGAATCGTTTCCTAGCAGGAGTTTTTCTAGTGACGTCAGTAAGTAATGATACCCCGCAATTTGTAGTGGCTGCCGATAAACGAATTCCGGTCAACGGATATCCGGGGCACATGGTCGATATTCCGCCTTCGCGTATGTTCTTGATTCGGGATGCGCTGAAGGCGTATCGCACCAAGATGGGCGCGGATGCCGTGACCTTTGATGCGTCCCAAGGGGATGGTGGGGCGAGCTTGCCCGGCACGCCGCGCGCGATTTTGGAACGGGCTTTGGAGTTGCAGATTGAACATGGCACTGCCTACGATCAGCCTTTTGGGACGGTGCAGTTTCGCAATGCCGCTGCCGAGAAGTATTGGCAGTTTGACGCCGCCAGTGGGTGGGGTCCCGAAAATATTGTCTTCGTTCAGGGCGGTCGCGATGGTCTGCAAAAGGTGTATAGTGCCATGATCGCGCTAGGCACCCACGAGATCGGCAGCGTTTTGGTCGTCTCGCGCGTGCCCTGGATCACCTATAACTGGGGTCCGTACTCGGTCGGTTTGAACGTGATGCTTGCCCCCGGCGATCCGGCGGAAGGCTGGCGTTATACCCCCGAAGCCATCCGTGCTTGTGCCGATCTTGCCGCGCGCGAAGGACGCAAAATCGCTGGCTTGGTGTTGACCTCGCCCGATAATCCGACAGGACGCACCTTGACGGTTGAGGAACAGATCGAATTGGCGCGGGCAGCCATCGAAGCAGGCTACCCCTTTGTGTTGTTCGACTGGATTTACCACTGGGTTACGGATAGCGGGCATTCCGACATTAATGCAATTCTTAAGGCGTTTTCGACTGAAGATCGCGAGAAATTGATTTTTTTGGATGGCTTAACCAAGAGTCTCGGCGCGTCCAATTTGCGCAGTGCCCATCTGGTCGCCGGCAAAAAAGTCGTCAATCACATCGTCAGCCAAGCCTCTCACAGTGTGATCCCATCGTATTATTCGCAAGCGGTCGCTATCGCCGCTTATGAGATGGGCTTTGAAAAGGCTGCGGCTTCAATCATCGAACCGACGCGCGAAAGCCGTCGTATTTTGCGCGAGGCGTTGGTGCAATCGGGCACACGCCACATCATGGGCGATGGTTATTATGCCTTCATCGATTGCACACCTTACATCGAGGCAGCGGGCAAGAAAGACTCGGAAGATGTTTTGACGTACTTGGCAGGTGAGCATGGCATCGCCATCGTCGCTGGTGCGTATTTCTCTGAACATGGTGCAAACTGGATTCGCTTCTCGTATGCGCTCCCGCCAGAAAAAACAGTAGGCGCTGTGCAACGGTTGTTTGAAGGCTTGAATGCTATGAAGTCCTCCGGCTGAAATGCGATAGTGCCATCACCCATGTTTTAGATTGATCAAAACCCTTTTATGTCTCCTGATTGACGTAAAGGGTTTTTTGTCTGTTGTTTGGTGGAGCAGGAAAAAGGGCGTTTGGGTCGCTAGGGGAGCATGATATTAAGATGCGTGTTGATCTAGGGAATGATCAAGTATTGAGTAAACGGCAACAAAAGACGCGACTTGCCTTTATGAATGCTTTTTTGGTGGTGGTCAGTGAATACGGATTTGATCGTATCACCGTCACCGATATTGCCAACGAAGCTGATTATGGACGCTGGACGTTTTATCAGTATTTTGAAAGCAAGGAGGCGCTCGCCTATACAACTTTTGTCCATTGGATGACACAATTAGATCAGCAGCTTGTTGAGGCGGTGAAAGACCTTGAGTCGCCCTATCGCGAATATGAGTCATGGTGTCTGATTTTTCGGGCGTTTCAACAACAAAAACATTTCCTGATGCGGCTCGATAGCATTTTCGTTTCGAAATGGTATCACCAAGCTAAAGAATATCTCATTCAGCAATTTTTAGGGCATTTGCAAGCCGGACGCTTTGCCTTGATGGAAGGGGTTCGTCCAGAAATCGCGGCACGCCTGTATGTGATGGCGATGATGGAACTTTTAGAATATTGGGGACGTACTCCCGAACTTGGGGATGCTGATAGTTTGGTGGATGAATTTTTTACCTTTATATTTAATCAAGCTCCCCCTAAACCCGCAATAAAATAGACATTTGCCCAGTATCACACGGTTTGACAGCGAATCGTCCATTTCAATAGAATGATGAAAGTGTTCAATATTCTATGATGAGGGTGGTTTTCGATGAAACGATCAAGTGCTTTGGGTTCTAAAGTTTTTTTCCTTGTGTCTCTCTGTCTGATGGCTTTTGCCTTAAACGGAACACTCTTGGCTCAGGACGATCATTCTGCGATGGGGGATGGAACTTCTCGTCCTGAACTCGAACGGGAAAGCCCGATTGCTTTGAATTCCGCAGATGGGTTGGAAATTGGCGCAGTCTACGAGGCTTACCTAAGTCCCCAACAAGAAGGTGGCGAAGAAGAAGATACCCCCGCCCTAATCCCCCCCCAATTTAGATCGACGACTCCTTCGACTCCCCGTAATGACCGCACGTCGCGGGGGCATTCCGTTATTGAATTCACGCGCGATTTGAGCCGCGCCTATGTGTATTTGGCGATTGAAAATGTCAATGTTGCGGACATTGTGATGCTCCACTTGCATTGTGGTCGTCCCGGTCAGTTGGGACCGATCATTATTGATTTCTCGGTAGCGGGCAGTCTTCAGACCTATTTAGAAGACGGCGTGATGCGCATCGAAGTGACCAATGAAGATATTGAAGCTGTGACCAATTCCAGCTCTGGACCAGTTGATGGTTTCACCAAAGGGTGTGCCATCGTGGATTCTAACCCACTTGACAAGGTGAAGACGATTGCCGGTATGGAAATTTATGCGCGTCGGGACGAACTGTACTTTAACCTGCACACCAGTGGGCAAGTGTATTTCGGCGATATTCGCGGTCAATTCCACGCGGTCAATGGTGGCTAAGGCATAACTTTTAGATCGGTTTTCAGCGAGTGTGCCACGTCGAACAACCGTTAGGGGTTCGACGTGGCATGAAATGGTCATAACACGGATTATTATGCTTTGTGACGCTCTTGATATGCTCCGATATCGACAATCGGGGAACGCTCATAATCACCAATTTCAAGGATGTCGAGCGCAAATCGTTCCTCATCTTGGATCACCAGCTTCATGCTCCGATTCGCATGATTGAGCAGCTCGGCACCATAACGACTGTCTAAGCGCGCCAAGAAGACCTGCAAAATAGCGAACGACATTTTGCTCAGATTGACGAGGGGTTGATTGTGATGGACACGCACTTCAAGATCACATTGGGCAATGCTTGCGAGTCCAGAGCGATTGAGGATATCGATCAGCATCCCTGTTTCTACCCCATAGCCGCTGAAGAATGGCAACTGTTCTAATGCTTGCCGTCGTCCGGCGTATTCCCCCGACAAGGGTTGCACAATGCCCGATAGTTCGGGATAAAATAGATTCAACAAGGGACGTGCCACCAATTCTGTCACGCGCCCGCCGCCATAAGCTTGCAACTTGCCACCGACTTCAATAGGGCGAGCATAGAAGCCTTTGACAAATTGGAGACGCGGGTACTTAAGCAGGGGTCCCAGCAATCCATAAATGAAACGCGGGTGAATATTGGTGATGTCAGTGTCGATCCAAGCGATAATGTCGCCGTGGGTGACATGCAAGCTCTTCCAAAGCGCTTCCCCTTTGCCGGCATGAGTTCCCACTTCGTCCACCAGAATTTGCTGATGAATATAGGTGGGGATGCCACAAGCCTGAGCGATTTCCACAGTCCGGTCGCTGGAATTGCTGTCGATCAGCACAATCTCATCCACGAGCGGGAGGTCATCCATCAATGCTTTTTTGATCGTTTTGATCACATGCTCGACTGTTTTCTCTTCGTTTAGGGCGGGGAGTGCAATGCTGATCGTCACCCCTTGTTTTTCTTTCAAGTCGAGCAAGACATGCAGATCATCAAATTCACTACTGTGGAAGGTATTTTCCGCAAACCAGCGATCAACCTGTGTGGATAGCGATTCTTGGGGTTTGAAAATCATACTGGGCGCGTGAAAATCAATCGCCTCTTGATGTGCCGCGCGCACCAGTACCAACGGTTTTTGTGTCCGTTCAAAGACTTGTTGGAATACGTGCGGTTGGGTAGCGCCGCCGCGTTTAAGCTGCCCCATGCCAGCGCCCATAACCACTAGGTCATGTGCAATAGCTTCGCTCACAATCCCTTCAAGTACATTGGAGACACTCGTTACTGTGCGGCGAATTTCTGGGACAGAGCGCATCACTGTTTCTAAATCTGGAGCGGTGCGCCCTTTGTTTACGGCATGAAAAAGGGTAATGCTGCCTTCACCTGCGAGTGATTTTGCGATACGGGTGCCGATGGATAGATTGGGACCGCCGCGTAGTGATAACAGCACCTCGTGCGATGCCATCATCGTTTTAACACCAATAACGAGGGCAATATCGCAGGGCGATAACGCCAGCACTTGCTCAAAAGGCATCCCCCCGATGGTGTGGCTAAAGGCGTTCCATTCGATCAGCAGTAGCCCGACAGACCGTTCTTTGAGTTCTTCGAGAACACGTTGAAACGGCTGATAATCGACGTAAACCTGTATTTCATCATGGATAGCCGGATGCGCTGCGGTTATCGCGCGGAAGGTATTGCGCCACTCACGCGCGGGCAATGCCCCTTCGCTCAATGATTTTCCCTCGTTAATAATGACCATGCCGCGCAAGTGAAGCTCGGCGTTCGCGGGCAATAGTCGGGTTGCAAAGGCGATCCATTCGTTGGGATCGACGTTGCTACTTAAAACCAACATGACGTCGTTGGTCATTATTTTTCCTCCAAAAGCGGGACAAGTTGTTGGCGCACAATCACTTCCCAACGGTAATGATGACGCACGCGCGCTTTAAGGCGTTGTCGGGCATGATCTTTGAAATAGTTATGGATCATCGCCGCGATCTGTGCAGGGCTATCTTGATCAGGATCAAAGAATTGGACATCGTTTAGCCCTGTTTCTCGAAAAGGGGGGATGTCGGCACAGAAGATCGGCAAGCTGACGATACCTGCTTCGAGAATAGGGATGCCAAAGCCTTCCTGCATGCTGGGGAACAAAAGACCATCACCCAATTGATAGAGGTTGGAAAGGGTCGTGTCGTCTGGGATGAGCGGGGGATCGTTCAACTCATATAAAAAGTGGACGGCAGTTTCTAGTTGGAGTGTTTTTCGCAGTGCGAGTAGCTCCTCCAGATAGCCGGGGTTGGCGGGATTGTGCGGACCCGGAGGACCGGTCACGATGAGGCGATAATCCTGATCATCGATCTGCCGGAGATGGTGGAGGATGTGAAGCGCTAAAGCGATGTTTTTCCGCCGCGTCAACCGTGCGGGCAATAAAAACAGCAAATCAGAATCGAGCAGATGGAGTTTTTCTTCTAAAAATCGGGTGGTCTCTGTCCACTGCAAAAATTGGGCGACATCGATCCCGGGTGTGATCACTGGAATGGATTCGGGGGGGATGCCGAGCAATATCCCCAATTCAGCCCGCCTCGATTGCGAAATTGTCACATAACGAGTGTTTGACCACACCTGCCGCAGCAGATTCCAAGGATAGCCTTCATGCAATTCACCCAGATATTGAGGATTTGTCCATGCCAGATCATGACACCATGCGATCAGCCGAGGATGGGATAATCGGTAGAGCGCCGCCGTCAGCGCTAAATTTTTGTTCATATTGTGGATGTTGTGGACGATGCACACGTCGCAATCGTTTAGCACTTGGTGAAGAAGGGCTTCGATTTCGCTAACTAAGGATTCAAAGGCACTTGAGACAATGCCGATGTCAAGTTCTTGTTTAGTAGCGACGATTTGTGCATCACGAGAACCGAATAGGGGATGAATTACTGTTTCGATGCGGCGATCAAAGGAGTCGCCCATGCCGCTGATCACACGAATTGCATAACCAAGCTCAACCAGCTTGCGGGCATGGTGCCCGATGGTGGATTCGACGCCACCAATGCCGGGTGGGCTGGCGTAATGTAGTATGGCAATGCGAGACTTCATCGAGATAGGATTACCTCCAAGCTTGTGTTGCATACAAATTTGTAGTTCAGGCTCCAAAAACCCTCAAAATTAGGTGCCGCCTATTTTTTGAGAAGCATTCTAGGATATAGTGAATATATCGTATAAATCGTAACGGAGCCAAAAATGTCGTTCGTAAATTTAATGCGCCAGAAAGACTTCACACCTGATGTCAGTTACGAGCAGGTGCGTCCGCTTATGAAGTACACCTACGCATGGATGTTCGTCGGGTTATTGGTCACCTCCGTTATCGCTTTCCTGACGGTCAGTATGCCGGCATTGATCGAACTGCGGAGCAATCGGGGTGTCGTTTTTGGTGCCATTATCGCTGAATTCGTCATCGTCATCGCATTGTCGTGGGCGTTGCCGCGCTTGACGACGGGCGTTGCCGCCTTGATGTTCGTTGCTTATTCCGCCTTAAATGGTTTCACGCTCTCGATTCTGTTGTTGGTTTATACCTCGACCTCAATCACCGCGACATTTATTGCGACGGCAGGTTTGTTTGGGACGTTGTCGGCATTCGCGTTTTTCACTAATCTTGATTTAACCCGTTGGCAAAATTTCTTGTTCATCGGCTTGATCGGCTTGGTGATCGCAATGGTCGTCAATACCTTCCTTGCCAGTACCGCGCTGAGCTTCCTCATCAATATCGCAGGGGTGTTGATTTTCATGGCATTAATCGCTGTCGATACCCAAAAGATCAAGCGTTTAGCTGCTTCGCCAGAATTTCAAGCGGATGGATCGCTGGTCGCCAAATTCAGCATTTTTATGGCTCTGGAGTTGTATCTGGACTTCGTGAATCTGTTCATCTTCTTGCTGCGCTTGATGGGGAACCGCCGCTAACGAGGGCTTCTTGTCCGCATAAAATAAAAACGGAGTTGCATTTACAACTCCGTTTTTATTTTGGACTTTAACGTCTGATTACCGAATTACGGGGATCAACACGCGCTCGATCACATGAATGATGCCGTTCGAGGCACGGATGTCCGTAACCGTCACTTTGACAGTTTCGTTGATGACGAGATTGCCATCGACATCAAAGCTGAAGGTCAAGCTCGCGCCATCCAGCAAGGTGGGGACTTCGAGCACGCCGTCAGTTTCGGCAGCCAACAATGCCAACAAGTCTTCGGCGCTCACAGCACCAGCGACGACATGATTGAGCAAGATGCTGCTGAGGTCAGAATTCGCGAGCAGTTCTTCGGCGGTGAGATTGCGGGTATCCAACAGCCGCGCGAAGGCGTCATCAGTAGGGGCAAACACGGTGAGCGGACCGTCGCCTGTGAGTGCGCCCGTCAGACCAGCGGCATCGACCGCCGCCAACAGCACGGTGAAATTGCCGGCTTCGGTAGCGATTTCGGCGATATTGCCGAGAGGCTCTTCGGTCATTTCGGCAGTGGCTTCCATCATCATTTCGACGGTGGCTTCTTCGGTGGGGGTCTCCATCATCATTTCGACGGTGGCTTCTTCGGTGGGGGTTTCCATCATCATTTCGACGGTGGCTTCTTCGGTAGGAGCTTCCATCATCATTTCGACGGTGGCTTC
>JBBRTY010000097.1:0-14488 GCA_038248285.1 Aggregatilineales bacterium | reverse complement strand
CACCCCCTACATTCACGTTTCCAGGGGTATTTTGCTGTTTTTCTTCACGTCTTCATGGTTCTCTGTTTATTTTGTTCTGTTTCGTAACTACACAGCTACCCCTCATCCCCCGACCCCTTCTCCCACAAGAGGAGAAGGGGAGAAACGCAGTAGAAAGTCCCTCGCCCCGCCGCTTCGCTTATGGAGAGGGATTTAGGGTGAGGGGCGCGGGAATGATTCCCCGCTTAGCGCACCAACCCCGGATAATCCAGCAACGTGACCTCTAGCGCCAAACGCAAATTGATATTGGTCGGTAGCCGATCCAATAAGCGATTCGTGGCTTGCAGCGCCTTGAGGATGTCTTCCGGCGCGGTGGACAGCGCCAAGTCGCGCAGGGCGTCTTCGCGGTCAATATTGGCGGCGGTCATAGGGGCGTCGTACCCAATCAGCAAGGCATCGCGCCAATACGACTGCCACAAGGTCAATAGGGTCGCCAGCGCGTCTTTGTCCTTGGCAAGGTCTGCCGCTTTGTTGAAACGCATCGTGCGGTTGCCGCGCAGGATAGCTTCTAGTAAATCAATGCCCGCTGTGCGCTGCGTCAACGCTTCAGGATCATGCGCTGCGCGCAGTGCCCACCCGATGCGCCCGCCGCTGAGGTGTGCCCACAGTGGCACCTTGTCGGCATCGACGCCGGGTTGCGCCCGCAAGACCGTTTCCACCTCGGCAATCGCGGTGGGGCGCAAATGCAAAATTTGGGAACGGCTGGTGATCGTCGGCAGGACGCTTTCGATGGTGCGCGCCATCAAGATCAGGATCGCGTGGGGCGCGGGTTCTTCGAGCGTCTTTAAGAGCGCATCTTGGGCTTGGGGACGGATTTGATCGAAGTCGGGGAAGATGCCGAACCGATACCGCCCCTCAAACGGTTTCAGCGCCAAGCGCCCCATCAAGGCGCGGATAGCATCGATCTTGAGGGCGTGGTCGTCGCCTTCTTTTTCGGCAAACAACATATCGGGGTGATTGCCCGACACGATGCGCCGACAAGCGCTGCACTGCCCGCATGGGCGACAGGCGGGATCGGGATCGGTGCAGAGCATGGCAGCGATGAACGCCTTCGCCAGCGTCTCCTTGCCCACCGACTCCATGCCGATGATCAGGTATGCCTGTCGAATCCGATCATTGAGGATGCCTCGCCGCAGGTGATCGACCGCCCAGTCATGTCCATAGACGCCCCAATTGCCCAAAGTCGCCAACGTCATGAGGATGCTCCAGTCGGGGACAAGGGGACGGGGTGCATCGCCGGCAGCGGTTGCTCGGTGGCGACGGTGAAATCCCCAACGGGCGACCAAGCGCTATACCCAAATTCACGGGAATGTGCCTGCACCCACCACCGATGCCCGCCGCTCGCCAACGGGATGCCGGGGGTCACGCTGCACACCCCGCCGGAGCAAAATGCCGAGGGGTTGTAATACCATAGGTCGTACACTTTCGCGCCGTCGCTGCGGCTCAGCCACAGGTAGTAGCCTTCTGCTTCGGGCACCGCCGACCAAGTAAACGTAGGCAAGGGTGGGGTCACGCTATTGTTGAGGGGCGCGCTCTGAATAGGGGTGTCGGTCACATGCAGCGCCCGCTCCACCGCCGCCAGCGCATCAATGCGCGGGTACACCTCGCCACTGCGCGCGTCAGGGATCAGGACGCCGCTCAACTTCAGAATTTCTTCCAAACGCGCCACCGTCAGATCGGGGCGTGCCTGTAACAACAGCGCCGCCACCCCCACCGCCGTCGGGGACGCCTGTGAGGTGCCGGTATAGCGCACGATGCCGCCGCCCATGCCCGTGCTGGTGATCCACGCGCCCGGTGCCGCCAAATCGACCGATGCCCCACCGTTGCTAAAACACGTCACCTGATTAAGGCTGCTGACCGCATCAAAACAGGGGGGCCAGCCCCCGCCAAAACGGGTGCGCCATGTGCCCGTGTCTGGTTCGCGCCCCAACTCGCTATCGTAGGTGGCGACGACGGCGATCACGTTGGCGATGCACGCTGGCACCGAGGTGGTATACGGATTGCCAGCGTTGCCCGTCGCCGCAAACACCGCGACGTTGTGGTTCACCGTCAGTTGATCGACGGCATTCGCCATCAGGCTGTTGGCGGCATCGCAAAATGGGGCATAAGTGCTGTAACTGCCCAAACTCATATTGACGAGATCGACCTGTAACGCGGCTTGATTGGCGATCAGGTAATCGAGCGCCGCCGTCCAATCAGATAACCAACCGGAGCCAAAATTGTCCAAAACGCGAATGGCGATGATGTCGGCATCGGGGGCGAAACCGATAGGCGCGACCGTCCCGCGCGAGGTGATAATGCCCGTGACGTTGGTGCCGTGCCCATTTTGATCTTCGGCACTGCTGCCCGTCGTCGTCAAGTTGGGCGGGCAGGTGCCATTGACGCCCCCCCCCGTGAAGCACGCTTGCCCGATCAGATCATCCGCCAAATCAGCATGATCGGTATCGATACCGGAGTCCAAGACGGCGACACGAACGCCCGCGCCCGTCAAGCCATACGTCGTCCGCACGATATCCGCCCGCAATGCCGAGACGCTTTCGGCGGTGAAGGCACCGCCTTGCTGATCCAACTGAATCGAGACCACCTCCGGATTGTTGAGGAGCGCGGTCAGCGCCGCACTGTCGATCTCGGCAACGATGCCGGGCAGGGTTTCAAACTGGCGCACAACCCTGCTGCCAGTGTTGGCAAGAGTGGTCAAGAGCGCAGCTTGGGCGCTGTCGATTTGGGCGCGGCGCTCTGCCAACGGTGCCGTGAGCGCCACCGGATCGCGCAAGGTGATCACGACGCGCACCCGCTCGCCCCCTGCCACCGCAGCGGCAATAGGCGGCTCCACTTGGGGGGATTGTGCCCGCGCCGGGGGCAAATTAATTGAAGTGGTTGCGAATATCAGCAACATGATTACAATGTGAGGAATCTTACGCACCATATTTAGGTTTCTCGTTAGATGATCATTTTGGCAAGGTCTCTTCTCATTGCCTTAAATAGTCTACCTTAAAATTCCGATCATCCCTACTATTGCAGCGCAACATACAGGTGGAATCATGCAGCCACAGCAAGCTATTGAGCCACCGGACTTAACGCCGGACTCTTACATCAACCGTGAATTGAGTTGGTTAGAATTCAATCGGCGCGTTTTGGCGCAAGCCACCGATGAAACCTTGCCCTTGTTGGAACGGTTGAAGTTTATCGCTATTTTCAGCGCCAACACGGATGAGTTTTTTATGGTGCGCGTGGCGACTGTCCACAGCAAGCTCAAGTTGAATCTGCCCAGCAACCGCCCCGATGGGGTCTCGTATCCGGCGCTGATCAACGAAATCCGCACCAAAATCCTTGCCATGATGCGGCAGCAGCGTGACTTAATGAATGAACTGCTAGGACAACTGGCGGACAACGGCGCGCGGATTGCCGACGTGAGCAAAATGAGTCAGGCTGACCAAGCGGCGCTACGGGCGTATTTCCAAGAGGCAGTCTATCCCGTGTTGACGCCCTTGGCGGTCGATCATGCCCGTCCTTTCCCGTTCATCTCCAACCTCAGTTTGAACCTCGCTGTGTCGTTGCAGCGCGATGATGTGCAGCATGGCGAGATCGAATTTGTGCGCCTCAAACTGCCCGATTCGACGCCGCGCTTGGTCAACGTCAACGAGGTCATCCGCAAATATGGCGACAAAGACGCCAGCCCGCTCGACGGGATCAGCTTTGTGTGGTTGGAAGATGTGATCGGCGAAAACCTCGACTTGTTGTTTCCGGGGATGCACATCGTCGATTATGCCCCGTTTCGCGTGACGCGCAACGCCGACATCGATTATGAGCATGAACTGGACGACCCCGGCTTTGATATCAGCGAGTTCATCGCCGAAAGCCTGCGCGAACGGCGCTTCGGGTCGATTGTGCGCCTAAGCGTGCCCGAAAACATCGGGGACAGCACCTTGCAACAATTGGTCTCGCATCTGCCCGTCGATCAAGAACGCGATGTCTATTTCGTCAATGGCGCGTTGGGGGGCAGCAGTTTGTTTCAACTGATGGGGCTGGACTTGCCCGATCTGAAATACACCCCCTTTTTACCGCGCGTGCCCGAGGGTTTCGAGGACGGCGGCGACATCTTTGCCACCATTCGCGCGGCGGATCGGCTGGTGCATCATCCCTATGACTCGTTCGTGGCGGTCGAACGCTTCTTCCAAGCCGCCGCGCGCGACCCGCAGGTCTTGGCGATCAAGACGACGCTCTACCGCACGGGGCGCAATTCACCCATCGTTCACGCCCTGATGGAGGCGCGCGATAACGGTAAGCAGGTGGCAGTCTTGGTGGAGCTAAAAGCGCGCTTCGATGAGGAAAACAACCTCGGCTGGGCGCGTCAGTTGGAAGACAAGGGCGTCCACGTCACCTATGGCGTCGAAGAACTGCCGATCAAGACGCACGCCAAGATCGCGCTGGTCGTGCGGCAAGAAGGCGACATGGTGCGCCGTTATGTGCATTTGGGCACGGGCAATTACAACAGCAGCACGGCGCGCTTGTACACCGATATCGGCTTGTTCACCAGCGACAAAGCCATCGGCGAGGACGCCTCGCGCTTATTCAATCGGCTGACGGGCTATGCCCCGGCGACCACCTATCAACGGCTGTTGGTCGCGCCGGAATTTTTGCTCAGTGGCTTGCTGCACTTGATCGAAGGCGAAACCGCCGCC
Organism: Aggregatilineales bacterium; assembly: GCA_038248285.1. Lineage (GTDB taxonomy): Bacteria > Chloroflexota > Anaerolineae > Aggregatilineales > Phototrophicaceae > Flexifilum. The sequence continues at coordinate 9,767 of JBBRTY010000097.1, read as the reverse complement.
GCCCGCGCCGGCAAGCCCGCCCGCATCATCCTAAAAATGAATCAGCTCGAAGAAGACATGATCATCACCCGCCTGTACGAGGCAGCGCGCGCGGGCGTCCAAGTCGATCTGCTAGTGCGTGGCATTTGCTGTTTGCGCCCCGGCGTGCCCGGCTTAAGCGAGACGATTCGCGTGATCAGCATCGTCGGGCGCTTCCTTGAACACAGCCGCGTCTTTTACTTTCACAACGCCCCGCCCGACCGCCGCCTGTACTTGGGCAGCGCCGATATGATGCGGCGCAATCTGTACAATCGCGTTGAGGTGGTGTTCCCGATTTTGGATGCCCGCCTCCAACATGCGGTGATGCGTATTTTGGAAACACAACTACGCGATAATCAAGATGCGTGGTTGATGAACTCCGATGGCACCTATACCGAAGTCACGCCCGCTGAGGGCGAACCGATCATCCACAGCCAAGACGTGTTCATGCGCGATAGCTACGGCTTGGAGTGAAGGATTCTGTTGAAAAAGTCGGACAACTTGTTGAAAAACACGGGCAACCCCATTGGGTTGCCCCTACGAGACCCGCTGTTGTAGGGATAAACCAATGGGGTCACCCACCCATTCAAACCCTTTTTCAACAGATTCAGTGAGGGGCGTCCCACCATTGGCATTGATGGGGTAGGGTGGGTGACGATCACACACCATACCCTAACTCCTAATCCCTGTTCTTTCCTACCCCGATTGCCCAAAATACGTCGCCAGCACCGAGAAATCGCTGATGTTGACGATGCCGTCGTTATTAAAATCCGCACGCGCGTCGAAGTCGACTTGCCCCGTAGACTTACTGAAGCTGGTCGCCAAGAGCGAGAAGTCGGTGATGTTGATCAAGTTGTTGCCATCGGCATCGCCGCCCTTCACGCCGCCCATATCGACCGGAGTATTGCCGGCGCTCAAGACCACGTTGGTCTTGGTGAGCGGCAAGGCATTAAACCGTCTGATCACGAGGGTGTAGGTACCGGGCGGCAAGGATTCGATCACGAACAAACCGTTTTGGTTCGTCGTCACACGGTTATTAAAGACAGTTGCGCCGCCGCCTGTCGGGGTAATGGTCACATCAACACCCATCACCCAACTGGCATGAGGCTTCGAAGGCAGCCCCAACATGGTATAGGTGCCGCTCACGGTGGCGCTGTTGGACTTCGTGATCAGCGTGAAATTGATGTTGGGGGTGTTCGCCCCCGCTGTCACGGCGACCGCATTCGCATTTTCGATGAGGGTCTGGTTTTGATAATACTCATCGACATAGCCGGAAGCCGACGCCTCAAGGAAATAGGACGCCGTGCCCAAGCCGATGATTTGATACTGACCGCTGGCGTTCGCCTGAACTACCGTCAACAAGTTCACTGTTTCGTATTCTGTGATGGTTGCTGCCACCACCGCATTCGGCAGCGGCGTGGTGCCATCCGCTTGGAAGATCGTGCCGCTGATGCTGCCACCCGCCCCCAATGTGAAGTTGATGCCTTCGACCACCCGGTCGGCGTTGGTAGGCACCACCATCGTCGCCCCGACGACCGTAGGCGCTTGCTGCCAATATTCGGGCGCAAAGTTGCTGGACAGGCTGCTGCCGCACGCGCTTGGATTCACGAAAGCATTGACGATGTTGTCCACACCGATTATCACCTGCTCATGGACAAACACACTTCTTGAATTGGCACAGTACACCGGAGAGAAAGGTGAGCCAATTTGAGTTACGCGCACGCTCGCATTTGGGATCGGGGTCAAGCCATTGGTCTGAGTCACGTTGCCGATAACTTCGCCAAAACGCCCTAAGGTCACATTCATGTTGGGGAGCATTCCGTCGCCGGCTACAGTGAAGGTACTGGCGTTGACACGCTGAATGACATCGCCGAGCCAACGCCCGGCACCGATGCCAAAACGATGCGCATAAATGGTGTAGATGCCAGAGGGCACGGTCACCTTGTAGGTGCCAGCTACGCCAGTCGTCGTAAAAGTGACATAATCGCCGCTGGGGGTATAGACGACGACGATGCCCGTCTGAATCGGGTATCCGGTGTTGCGGTCAAAGATCGTGCCCGTGACTGTGATGCCGCTGTTCAAGACTGGATTAATGTTCGTGATGGTTGCCGCGCCCACGACGATGGCGGCGGCAGTACCCAGTGTGGTCTTGTCGGGGTAAAACTCTGCGACATAGCTTGAACTCCGAATCTCTATCTTATAAGAGGCAGGTGCCAATCCACTGAAGTTAAATTGTCCGGTCACGGCATTGACATAATTTCCGAAAGCAGCATTGAAAACACCATTGGCGTTGGGATACCACAGATAGACGAGGGCATCGGTCACAGGGGTGACGCCATCGGGAGCGTAGACGGTTCCCGTGATCGCTCCGGTATTGCTGGGAAGCGGCAGAGGCAAGGTGATGTTGATGTTAGGCGTTGTCACCCCTGTCGTCACGGCGACGAGCGTTGCTGTGGCGATACTATTGGCATTGGGATAATACTTCGATGTCGGTGCGGGGGCGGCGGCGTTGACCTGCACATAGTAATTATCCGGTTTCAGCAGTATGGAGACATAACTGCCGTTGACGCCATTCGAGGACATCCCGCCCACGTACAATCCGGCGCTATCGTAGAAACTGACAAAAGGATATGCCAGCGGCGTTACGCCATCCTCGCGATAAATATTCCCGCTGATGCGCCCCCCCGTATTGAGCGTGAAATTGATATTATTGCGGGTCGTGGAAGCGGACGTAAAAAAGATCGGGCTGGCTTCTTTGTAGGTCGTGGTTTCTTGCCAATATTCGCCGACATAAGGTTGCGAAGACGAATTGCAGGTGCGCCCGCTGGCATAGACGCGAAAAGTGTTGTTGGTGGGCGCGTCGGGCAAGGTGTAGAGTCCGTTGGCGTCGGTGCAGCGGATCGGCGATTCATAATTGCTCGCTGTCCAATAGACTTCACTATTTGCCAGCGGGGTCACGCCATTCGCCGCAGTGACCCTGCCGTTGACGGTGCCGGCAGGTGCTAAAGTGATATTGATGTTTGGGATATTGATCCCAGAGATGACCGTGATGCGCACCGCCACAGCGAGCGCATAGTAATCGTTGAGATACTCGCTCACATAGCCTGAGGCAGAGGCGCGCACGGCATATTGTCCCGGCGGCAAGCCCGTGATCGTGTAGCTCCCATTTGCTTGAATGGTCGCGGTTCCGACGATGCTGCCCGTGCTGGGGTTACGTGCTTCGACGGTGCCGCCCGCGATGGCATCGGGACTCTCATTCGCCAGCGGCAGCGTACTGAACACCCAACTTGGCGGGGGCGTGCCGCCCATATCGGCAAGGGTGCGATAAATGGGTTGGGCATCGATCAGCGACCCTACATCAGTCACCGAGGTGCGCCCTTGTGAGAGTTCGCCCGCGACGTATTCATGATAGGTGCGCTGATAACGTTGCTCGAAATCAGCTTCGGCGTCAAAACTGACCTCGCCCACCACCCGACTGCCTGGACTATAAGCGGATGTCGCGCCATTACCACCGGCGCTGCCTGTGATGACGCCCGATAGACTGCCATCTAATAAAACGCTGAGGGACTTGTGCTGAGAGGGCACCCACGCCTGAACCGATGCGCCGCCCCCATGAGAAGGAAACCGATCAAGAGGTAAAGTCCGTAAAAACGCTTCCTCATGACATTTTTTCCTGAATCTAAAAAACGGGGTGTCACACGCATAGTATAAGGCAAGTCGGTTGATGACGATAATCACACGAAATCCCACCCTTTGCGTGGATGGGGCGCACAACGTATGCGCCCCATCCCTAATCCCTGTTCTTCCTTACAAACAACAAGATTTGTATACAATCTGTAATCATGTTTGGTTTCCTCCCCCAAACAAAAAACGCTTATCCTCCCCGATTGGCGTTTTTTGTTTTTATGCCGCTATCCACCCCCCTGCTCACGTTATGCCGACTCCTTTTGCGCCCTAGGCTATTTCCTGATATGCTGGCAGCCATGGCGCAAGCGCCATACACATCAATGGATAAATAGGCGACCTCATGGCTGGAATTAAACGACATTTGTGGCACCTGTGCTTCATGGGCGTGGTGATGCTGTTGGGGGCATGTGATAACAACGGCGCGAGTGTTGAGGCATTGCCGCCGACCGCGACCCTTGCCCCTATCGTTAGTATGACGCCGCGTTTCACGGCGACACCGATTCCGTCGCGCACGCCCCTGCCGACCGCGACCTTTACCGCCTCCGTGACCGTGATCCCCCCGACCGCCTCGGATACCCCTACGGCGACCGTCACCCCGCCGATCTTGGGGAGCGTCAACTCGCTGCAATCGATCAATGTGCGCAGCGGACCCGGCGTCAACTTTGGCACCATTGAGGTGCTGCGTCCGGCGTCGCGGGTGGAGATTCTCGGTCAAAACACCGATGGCGAATGGCTCAATATCCGTATGGAAACCGGTGATGAAGGCTGGGTCAGTTCGACCTTGATCCGCTTACAACCGACGGCGACGCTCTTCCCCTCGTTGACGCCTTCGCCCAACTTAACTTTACTCGCACAGGGCACGCCCTTGCCGACCGCCTTGTTCGGCGGCGGATCGGTCACGCCGACCCCGCCCCGTTCGATCTCGGTCGCCACGCCCACCGCTGTGGACGCCAACGCTTCCGTGATCGCCCCCGAAGGCACCGCCCTAAACGCGGCAACCGCCATCGGTTTGTTACAACTGCCCAATATCGAGGCGATCAACCAAACGGCGACGGCATTGGCAGGCGGGGGTATTGCGGCACCGCGCACCGTCGAGCCGGGGTTGGGTGGTCCGACGGGCGGACCGATCCTCGCCTTCACCAGCACGCCGCTGCCCGTCGGCACGGTCTCGACCCAGCAAGGGGTCGATGTGTTGGCGTACTGTGATGATCGCACTTTTGGTGCGCCCGCGCCGACCGATCTGGCAGCCGGTTCGACTATCGAGATTTTTTGGGCATGGTTCGCCAGCACCCGCCAACAGGTGCAAGACCATCTGGACGCCGCTATTTATGAAGTGCGGCTGGATGGACAACTTTTGCCATGGCGGCAATACACCGGTTCGATCCGCGAGCAGAACGGGCAGTTTGCCACCTTCTGGTATGTGCCGTCACCCCCGTTGACGCGCGGCGATCACCAGATCACCTATGCGGTTACGTGGTCACAGGCGATCTTTGATGGCACGAAGCAGTTCGGTCCCGGCACCGGCACCCCGACCGAAACCGGTACCTGTCGGTTTACGGTGCGCTAGGGGGAAAGCAGGGATTGGGAATTAGGGGTGAAACTTGGGACGCCAAACCCTAACCCCTAATCCCTATTTCTCGCTCCTTAGACCGTGCGTACTGTCACCACTGACTCGCCCAAACGGGGAGCCGACGCCCGCACCGTGATCGTGCCGGGGGTATGCGTCGCTTTGATGTAGAGCGCCGCTTGCCCGCCGATGATCGGGAAGGGGTTCTCGCCGATCAGTTCGCCTTCGCCTTCTAGTGTGAAGCTGATGACATGGTTGGCGTGGACGAGGCGATTGCCGAAATTGTCGGTCACGCGGAAGACGAGGCGGGTCATATCCGCGCCATCGGCATGCAGTTCGGCATCATCGACGCGCACTTCTAAAAATTGCGGCAAGCCGTCGCCGCGCAGCGTGTGTTCGATCACGGCTTCCCCGTTGACATAGCCCACCATGCGCAAGTCAGTGAAGAACAACAACAGCCCCTCTTCCAACTTCAAGCCGCCGCTAAAGCTAAAGGGCGGGTGCGGTAAATGCGGAAACGTCAGGCGGTCGGGCGTTTTGCGCCCCAAGGACTGATCGCCGAGGAAGAGTTCGACCTCCTCACAATTGGAACACACGAGCAACGGGTCAAACCCGCCCCCGCTGCGATCCCCCGGTGCCCAGGTCGTCAACGGGCGCAAGACCGGACGCACCCCCACTGGAATCTGCGCCTCGTAGATGGCGGCGGCAAATTTGGGCAAGCGGAAGATATCCATCACGCCGTGATAACATACCCGGTCGCCGCTGCCGAACTGCTTATGGGTGTTGTAGTCGAAGGCGCACCAGCCAATCGCCCCAGTCACGTTGGGCATCCCCAACTGCTTGTCTTGGATGCGGGCATGGCGCAGCGCGTGTTCGATCTGCCGTTCCTCTTGATCCGAGGTTTTGGTGCTGTACATGTGTCCGCTGAACTCAGTCACAAGGTGAGGCGTGTTGGTCGGTTCCACAATGGTGTTGGAAAAATCGTTGTAGGTATAGACATCTTCCAGAAATTCGCTGTTGAGGAAGTAGCGCACGCCGCCCGTCTGCCGCGTCGGGTCGATCTTGTGGGCGAGCGCATTGGTGGCGGTGTAAAAGGCGGTGTTGTCGAACGATTCATTGATGCGCACCCCCCACAAAATGATCGACGGGTGGTTACGATCCCGCTCGATCATGGCGCGCACATCACGCAAACTGAGCGCTTGCCAGTCCGAATCGCCGATGAACTGCCAGCCGGGGATTTCCTCAAACACCAGCAAGCCGATCTCGTCACAGCGATCTAAGAAATGGGGCGACTGGGGATAATGCGAAGTCCGCGCGATGTTGACGCCCAATTCGTCTTTCAAAATGTCGGCGTCTTTGCGTTGCAAGCGTGCCGGAGCCGCCGCGCCGATATACGGATACGTCTGGTGACGGTTCAAGCCCACCAATTTGAGCAGCTCCCCGTTGAGGAAGAAGCCCTCATGCGTGAAGATCGCCTCGCGGAAACCGATCCGACTGCTGATAGCATCGGTCACGGTGCCGTGCTGGAGCAGTTCGACGGTGACGGTGTACAACGCCGGATCGGTCGGGGTCCACAGGCGCACGGGCGGCAGGGTCGAAAACCGAATCGTCGGCGTATCTTCGACTCCGCCCGCCTCGACCGTCTCGCTGATGGCGATCACGATGCCAGCGGCATCCCGCAAGGTGGCGCGCAACGGGAAACGGGCGGCGCGGTCACTCAAAAAGATATCGACTTCTAGCGCGGGTGCCGTCAAAACATGCAACGGACGGGCGAAAATGCGTTCGATATAGAGCGGCTCGACATACCGCAATTCGACATCGCGATAAATGCCGCCGAAGGTCAAATAATCGACCACCAAGCCGTTGGGCGGCACGTCGGGGCGCTCGGTCGAATCGAGACGGACGTGCAGCAAGTTTTCGCCCGTGCGCAGGTAGTCGGTGAGGTCAAACGAAAAAGGGATATAGCCCCCATCGTGATCACCGAGCGTGTGCCCGTTGATGATCAGCGTGCAAGAGGTCATCGCCGCCCCAAAATCCACGAACAAACGGCGTCCATTGAGCGCTTCAGGCAGCGTGAACCGCTTGCGATAGGTGGAGATGAACTGATATTCGAGGTTGTCAAAATTGCGATGCGGTAGCGTGATATTGGCGTGCGGCAGGGTAACGGGTTGGTATTGGTGATCGTGCGAGTCATACGGTTGCTCGGTCGGGCTATACAGCCAACCGTTGTTGAAAGGATGCACAGAACGCATAAAGAACCTTTTCAGGACATAAAATCAAAGCATGGAAGATGGCATAAACGTTAGCGCAAAGGCAGGGTGTCGAACAGGGGCAAAGGCGTAAAGAGGCGGGGCGACGGGCGCATCCACCCAGTTTTGAGGGCATATCCCTTAACATATTGCCGTTACACTGAATGTAACGTAACAATAAGGAAAGGCATATCATGCGACAGCTGTTATTTTTAGCTTCTCTGGTGATGATGATGGCGGTGACGGCATGTGGCGGCGGCAGTAGTGGCGGCGGGAGCAGTTCAACGCTGACTCTGCCCGAAACGATGCGCGCGGGCTTTGAAACGTATGCCGAAACGGGTGGCGTGGCACGACCAGACAACGCGGTGGATGTGTTTATCGTGTATTCGCCCGAGACGCAGCAATACCTCCCCGACATTATCGGGACGTTCAACCGTGCCTCCGGCGAAGGAAAAAATCCGGTGACGGGGCAGCCCTATACCCAAGACGAGCGCCCGATTTTTGTGCGCGGGCAGCAGCCGACGACCGGCTCGTCGGGGTCAGTGGCGCAAGGCATCGTCAATGCCTTGATTGCCCCTACCAGCGATCAAGTCTATCACCCGACGATCTTTCAGCCGTCGGTGAGCAATTGGCTGGAGTGGGTGAATAACGAGTCCGGGCGCGCCGTCTTTGACTCGGCGGCAGCGCAACCGACCGCCCTTACCCCCGTCGTGATCGGCATTTGGAAAAGCCTGTATGATGCGCTGGTGACCAGCCTCGGGGATGCCAATATCAGTTGGTCGGATTTGCTGGAAGTGCTGAACAGCCCCAATGGTTGGCAAGATTACGGCATCGACTTGGGGCGACGCGCGGTCTATTATGGGCACGCCGACCCGAACGTGAGTTCGACTGGACTATCGACGACGATTGCCGAATACTATTCGTGCGCGCGCGCCAATGGCTTCACGGAGCGTCGCCTGTCACTGAATGCGGTTCGCTCCACGGCGGTGCAAACGTGCGTCACCGATATTGAGCGCTTGATCCGCCATTATGCCCGTAGCACCGAAGACTTCCTCGAATATCTTCAATTAGGACCCGAGTATCTCGATTTCGTCGCTCTCGAAGAAACCGACCTGATCTGTTTGAACCTCGGTGCCCAACAAGGTGACCGCACCTGCACCCAACCGCGTGAACCACTGGTGGCGATTTATCCCGAAGAAGGCACATTTTGGCATGAGCATCCCTTTGCCATCGTGAATGCCGATTGGGTGACCCCCGAACAAGCCGAAGGGGCGCGCCTATTCACTGAGTATGTGCTGCAACCGACGCAGCAAACGCGCATCATGGCGGAAGGGTTCCGCCCTGCCAATGCTGCGGTGCCGTTGGCATATCCGTTTGTCGCCGAAAATGGCATTGATCTGGATCAACCGCGCGCGGTGTTGGATTTGCCGTCCATTGAGGTGATCCGCGCCATTCAGCAAGATTGGGCGACCGTCAAGAAACCCGTCGATCTCATCTTGTTGGTGGACATCTCCGGCTCAATGAGCAACGAGGGGCGGTTGGATGCCGCACGCACCATGATCACCCAATTTGTCGATGGCTTAAGTGCGCGCAGCCGCCTCGGTTTGATGAGTTTCAGCGATATCACCACCGTGTGGACACCTTTGGGCATCCTCGAAAACAACCGCGCCCAACTGGATTATTACGTGACTTGTCAACCGTCCCCGATTCCGCTGCCCATCACCGGGGTGAGCCACCGCTGTTTGCAACCCACCGGCAGCACCTCGTTATATACTGCGACCCGCACTGCCATCGATATTCTGGACGTGACCGGCGACCCGACTCACATCCGGGCGGTGATTTTGCTGAGCGATGGACAAGATACCTGCGAGGCGGAGGGCTGTTCCTCGATTGAGGAAGTCGTCAGCAAGATTGAGCGGTCACGCGGGACGACCAGCCCCGTGTTCGTGATCCCCGTGGCGTATGGTACGGATGCGGATAGCGCGACACTAGAAGCCATCGCCCGCGCCAGCTTCACGGAACTCATTCAAGGCGATCCCAACAACATTGCGCAATTGTTGGCGTTATTGAGTGGCTATTTTTAAGGGCAGGGATGGGGGAAGAGCAGGGGTTAGGGGCAGGGTCAACGCACGAGAGGGTACTCGATATTCACAAAGGGTCACAAAAACACACAATGGGTTTATCCTGGGTAGGGGCATGATATATCATGCCCTTACACGTCCATCCTGACCCGTTATCATCCGTCT
>JBBRTY010000096.1:0-14539 GCA_038248285.1 Aggregatilineales bacterium | reverse complement strand
GGGCGGGTTTGTTTTTTGTTGCCAACCCCTATCGTCTCATCAACGTAAATGTAGGGGCGGATTAGGCGCTCGTGGAAAAATCCCCAACCCCAAGAGTCGCCGCGCCGAATATCCGCCCGTTTACCTGTTATGAAATCATAGAGACGCACCAAAGTGAAATGCACCCGGGACGGTTGCAAAAGGGTTGCGCGGGGCGGACGCCCAAAGTGGCGTCCGCTGATGATACCGAGCCTTACGCCAACTTGAATTCCTTCAAGACCTGCGTCACCCATTGGGTGATACGGGGGCTGGTTTGTTCCGCTTGCCCTTCTTGATCGATGCCTATGCCTGTGAAATGGTCTTCGACGAGCGCCTTCGATTCGTTAAATTGATAGCTTTTGGTCTCCCACAAGCCCCACAGTTCGGCGTCGCAATCCAAGAGCGCATCGGTGAGCGTGCCCACCGCGTCGAGGAAGTTGTAGCCGTAGCCATTTTGATCGCCCAAGCCAAAGATGGCGATCTTCTTGCCTTTTAGACTGCTACCTTCGAGCTTGGGCAAAAAGAACGCCCAGTCGTCTTGCAGTTGTCCGGTGTTCCATGTGGGGATGCCGCAAATGAGGTACTCAAAGCTCTTAAACTGATCCACCGTCGACGCGCCGATATTGAACACTTCGACGAGTCCGGGCGAGCGCTTATCGAATTCATCCTTCATTAAATAGGTCACGAATTCCGTGTTGCCGGTGTTGCTACCGTAAAAAATGCCGACCTTCGCCATAAAGACCCCCTCGTGGAGACTCAAGTGTTTGTGATATGGTTCACATTATGACCCTGTATCGTGAGTTTTTCAAGAATCTATGCTGAGTGATTCATCGGTTGCGTTATAATTTCCCCTTTGTTCCCTAAATGGACAGACACACATGGCACGCTATTGGTTTGTTTCGGCACCGCTGTATAGTCACTTGGATTGGGGCGGGTATCTGGCGACGGCGCAGGCACTGAGCGCGCTGGGGCATGAGGTGACGTGGGTCAGCGGGCACGAGGTGGGCGGCGCGGTCACAAAGGCGGGGGTGGCATTCGCGCCCGTGTCCGCGACGGGTTGGTTGTGGCCCCCACCGCCCGCCCCCGATGTGACCACGCTCACGCCCCAAGAGGCAGTGATGCTGCGCTATCGGCGGGCGCTCGATACGTGGATGACTGAGTCGCTGGTGGCGGAGGCGGTCGAGGCACTGCTAACGCTGGCGACCGAGATCGGCACGCCCGACGTGATCGTCACCGACCCGTTTTTGACGGCGGCGGCATTGGCGGCGGAAAAACTGGGCGCGGGACTCGCCGTTTGCGGCTGGCCCGCCCTGCGCGAATTGACCGATGACCTGTTGTTCCCCGTGCAAAAGATGCTCGGCAACGAGAGTCAAGGACGGCTGGCGCGCTTGCTGGAACAGTTCGGCTTGAGTGGGCGTTATTTTTCAGCGGGAGCCACCCCGTCGATCCTCAGTCCGGCGCTGCACCTGTGCTACTTCAACGCCTTGTGGTACCAAAGCGACGCCCACAATTTGCTGCCCCAAACTCAGTTTGTGGGCGGCAAACCGATCCCGCCGTCCGAGCCGATCCCCGACTGGTTGAGTGCCATCCCCGATAGTGTGCCGTTGGCGGTGATCACCTTGGGGACGACCTTCACGGGCGATATCGGCTTCTTCGCAGGGGCGGCACAAGCGGCGGCGCGGGTGGGCTTGCTGCCCGTCGTGGCGATGGGCTGGAATCCGTTGTCGCCCGACCGCAAAGCGGCGTTGGTAAAGGCGCTACCCCCTGGCACGCGCCTCGTCAATTATGTGCCGTTCGCCCATGTGCTGCCGCGCGCGCGCATCATGTGTCATCATGGCGGTATGGGATCGACGCACGCGGCATTGGTGCACGGCGTCCCACAGATTGTGGTGCCCCACGCGGCGGATCAACGGGGGCAAGCGACGCGGACGGCACAGGCGAAAGTCGGCTTGTTCTTGACCACCCATGATGTTCGCAAGGGGACTTTGCCAGCGGCGTTTAAGGCGCTCAACAACGATGACCGCGTGCGGGCGACGGCGCGGGCATTGGCGGATGATCTGGCGGTCCTCGGTGGGGCGGAACGGGCGGCAGCATTGTTGGTGGGGCTGGTGGGGGGTTAGGGAGAAGCAGGGGTTGGGGGTTAGAGGTTGGGGAAGACGTTCGACGCCTTTCATCCCCTCTGATGCCCCCAAACGACTCGCAATCTTGCGCCGCCGTGTTGCCCTTAGCCGTGATATACCGGAATATCTTCGATTCGTTCGTAAACCGGAATGCCGCGCGCCTTCGCCAAACGCACATCGTTATCCGCGCCTTTTGATTCGCCCGGCAAACGCAAAATGGCGTCACAACGGTCGATCAGGCGTCCGGCGGTCGGATGCAGAATTTCGTCATAGAGCGCATCGCCGATGGTCTGACCGCCCGCCGTGTGCCAAATCGGGAGCGCGACCCATTCGCCAATCATCGGAATATGCCCGGCTTGAAAAATGGGGTAGGATGCTGTTTCGAGGTGGCGCAGATTCGCCGCCATTTTCGCCGGATCGTCGCCCGTGCCGCTGCGATACGGTCCAGCAATCAAGATCATCAGGCGGTGGTTGATTTCAGACATGAATGGCTCCATTCTTGAGGTATTCTCATAGATGCGTGCATTATCTTGCACGAATATGCGCAATATTGCGCGCTTAAAACGATAATATCACCTATAATCGTGCATTGTCAAGATATTTCGCGCATTTTCGCGCAAACCGGAGGGGGACATGCTGACGACCCAGCGCAAACAGCATCTTTTGGACGTGTTGCAGCGTGACGGGCAGATCGTCGCCAAACAGATCAGCCAAGCACTCGGCGTTTCGGAGGATACGATCCGGCGCGATCTGCGCGAACTGGCGCACGAGGGCTTGCTCCAGCGGGTGCATGGCGGCGCGCTGCCTGCTTCCCCTGCCGTCGCGGATTTCGCCAAACGGGAAGATATTTTGGCAGACGCCAAAGTCGCGATTGGGCGGGCGGCGGCGGCGCTCATCAAACCGGGGCAAGTTGTGATTTTGGATGGGGGTACGACGGCGCTCCAAATTGCGCGCCATCTGCCGCCGACATTGGATGCCACCATCGTGACCCACAGCGCGCGCATCGCCGTCGAATTGGTGACGCATCCGCGCGTCGAAGTGATCCTGATCGGCGGGCGCTTGTTCAAACACTCGATTGTGTCCGTCGGGGCAGCGGCGATGGAAGCGATCAGCCACATTCGCGCCGATATCTACTTCATGGGCGTGACGGGCATCCACGCCGAGGCAGGGCTGAGTACCGGTGACTTTGAAGAAGCGCACGTCAAATATGCGCTGTGCCGATGCGCGGCGGATACGCTGGTGCTGGCATCGCAAGAGAAGATCGGCGCAGCTTCCCAGTATGTGATCGCGCCCTTGAGCGAGGTCAGCGGGCTGATTGTCGAAGCCGCCGTCGAGATCGAACGGTTACAGCCATTTGAAGCGTTGGGCTTAAGCATCATCCGCGCGTGAGGGCGGCATGGGCAGGGATGCACCCCACACGGGCGGAAAGAGCGCCGCTGCCGCCAAGATGCTCCACGCCAACAGCGTCGGAAACAGATAGCGCGGCAACGCCAACAAGATCAGATGCACCAACAGCGTATAGACGATGAAGCCGATCAAAATGAGCGCAAGTCGCCACTGTCGGCGCGCCCGCCACACGCCGATCACGCCGCCGATCAGCACGCCATAATGAAAAATATAGAGCAGTAGTTTGGGCACAAAGGCATCGCCGCGCACCACCTGTAGCAACCCCTCAACGGTGCGATCCTCACGCGCCCACAGCACCGCTGCATCGCGCAAGCTCGCGCCGGGGAAATAGGTCGTGCCGTGCGGTTGCAAGCCCGCCGCCGCTAGTTCGCCCAAGCGCCGTCCCACATACCCTAGTGGATCGGCGCTGATCGAGGCTGCCGCCGCCTCCATAAAGACAGTATCCGCCGCGCCCCCTTCTTCCGAGCCGATCCGCGCATCCACCGATTCTGGCGATTCCCACCCCGTCGCGCCGATATAGACGAAAGCGGCGAACCCCTGCCCGCCGATGACCAAACGCCCCCACCGTGCCGCGCCATAGATCGTCCATGTCGAAACGACAGCGGCATAGACCAGCAGCAGCAGCGCGACATATCCCAGCGCCCGCCGCCAATCGCTCCGGTGACGCCCCACCATCAACAGCAGCAGATGGATCGCCAGCCCAACCGGAAACAACAAAATCGGCGCACGGGTGAGCGCTGCCATGCCAAAGCAGATGCCCGCCACGATCAGCGTCCTACGCCTAGGGTCTTCGGGCGAAGTCCGTACCGTGAACTCGATATAAGCGGCAAGCCCCGCCGCCACGAAAAACAAATACAACGGTTCGCTCAGAATTTGCGCGGATTCCAGCACAAACGCGGGCGAGATCGCGATCAGGAACGCCGCCGCCATCCCCGCCTGTACGCGCCCCGTCAAACGGAAGGCGATGCCATAGGCGAAGGCGCACACCACCGTCCCCAAAATGGCTTGCACAATGCGGATCAGCACGACCGCCGCGCCCGCTGGCAAGATCGCTTGGGCGGCACCGACAAAAACGAGGTAGGCGGGGGGTGTTTGCAACGATGCCAAATCCACGCTCATACCCAGCGGCACCTCACCCGTCACGAGCGCCCTGCCATTGCCGAGAAACCACCACGAGTCGCCGCCCGCCTGAATATACGGGGAGGACGGGTCAGCGGTGAGTCCGGCGATCAAGCGTAAGACGAGCGCCAGCACGAAAATGGCGATCAGGGCGCGGGCGTAAGTCATGGGGCGTCCTCATCGACAATGGCAAAGAAGGAAAAATCCGTGTCGGGCACCGCCCCCGCCGCAAAGAAACGCGAATCGGCGGTGGGGTCGGCTTGCAACGCCTCGAACGGGTAACGGTCGGCGGGGAACAACAAATAATCGACCCCGTAGCGGCGCGCCACCGCGATCACTGTCTCGATGGGTTCAAACGGGTACATCACTGATTGCAGCCCCGCATAGCGGATGATGAACGGGTCTTGGGTCATCAGAATGATCACGCCGTCGCCCGTGCGGTCCGGGAGTGTTTGGGCGGTCGCGACCATCGCTTCGATGCTGCCCCGATAGCGCCCAACGAGCGCTTGCTCCAAGCGCAAGGCGTCGATGCCGTTGACGGTCGCCAGCGCCAACGTGAGCGCCATCGCTCCAGCACGCACGCGCGCATCCGAGATCGCCCGCTCGAAGGCATAGGCACCGAGGGGGATCAGCAACGGCAAGATTGACAACGCCGCCTTTTTGAAACTGCCCGCCTGGGACTTGAACGGGATGAGGATCGGGTAGGCGACCAAAATACCGAGCAACAAGATCAAGACGGGGGCGAGGCTCAACAACTGGAGCCGATCCCGCGCGCCGATCACTAGGATCAACCCACCGGCGACCGCGACGGGCAGCACCACATCGAGCGTTGTGATCATAACCTTGACGGCAGCAGCGAACTCGAACAGGCGCTTGCCGATCAATTGCGCAGGGGTGGCGTTTGCCAGCATCGTCTGGAGCGTGAACGTCCGCCCAAAGGCGAAATGATCGAGGTTATCGGTGAAGAAGAACATATCCGCCGTTTCGGGCGATCCCGCCATGCCGATCGCGCTCAGGTTGCGGGCGATCCAAGGCGCGACGACCAGCGCAAAGGGGATCGTGACCAGCACGACCGCGCGTAGCAAGACGGGGACGGACAATGCCGGACGCGCGAACAGGCGATAGGCGATCACGACGACGACCAGCATGGGCAGCAGCAACCCGCCATCGCTGCGGGTCAGATAGCCCAGCCCGCCCAAGACGCCACAGCCGACGAGTGCTGCCCACGCCCCGGCACCCGTGCGCCGCAAGCCCGCCGTCAAGCATAAGACCGCCGCCCCCATACACAAGGCGGATGGGATCAACGTGTCGGTGCGCGTCGAGTAGAGCAGATATTCCGGCAAGACCGCCAATGCCGCCGCCGAAAACAACGACGCACCTCGGCTGAGGTTCAATTGACGCGCGGCGAGATAGCCGATCACAGGGAGCAATGCCCCCAAGATCGCAAACGGCAGCAGGGCAGCGCGGGCGGTCTCGCCAAACAGCGCCATGCTGCCAGCGGCGATCACCGCCGTGAGCGGCATCCAGTGTTCTTCGGGGTGGGTGATCGCCGCTGGCGGCAGGTTATATTGCCAGATGTAATCAATGGTAAAGCCGTGCCCATGCAATAGCCGCAGTGCTAGGTTGTAATAATGGGTAGGGTCGGCGATGCCCGGGTAGTCAACGACCACCAGCGCGCCCAGACGGAGCGCCAGCGCGCATAGGCAGATCAGGAACAGGGGGGTGATCAGTGTTTTTTTCATCGGGGGCTAGTATACATCACTTAAAACATTATCCGCCCATGTTTTAACAACAGAATCCAATGGAGGGACGCCGTTTGTCCCCGATCTGAAATGCACCCTGTTCAGAAATATCTTTGTGCCAAACACCCCACGCTATAATCTGGCACATGGGTTTTCCGGTTCGTTGCTGTTGAGGGGGCTATGGCAGGTCGAGAAAGGTGGAACCGATGAGATACACTTTAAGCGCTGTCGCGATGCTGTGTTGCCTTCTTGCAATCATGTTCGTTGGGGAGATCAACGCAATTCTTGCACAGAGCGAAACAACCTGCGAAGGTCTTTCCTGCGATGTCACCAACACCGTTTCACCCACTCCTAGCCGTCCCCCACGAATTAGCGCTGAGCCTTCGGCATTTAGCGGCGTGAGGGAACTCTGCGTATCCTTATGTTTACCTATTTTCGGTTTCATGCTTGCGGGACTTTGGAAGCTTATCAAGGTCTTGATGAAGCTGGCAAAGTTTCAAGAACGATCATAAGGCAATACGACACCGCAAGCGTAAAGCGAATTGGCGGCTCCTCATGTCCTACGCTTCCCCTATGACTTATCGACTCTTATGCCGCTTGCCACACAGGTTGGTTATACTGGCGGCAATGGTGATCGATTAAAATGGGGGCTGTGATGCGGAAACTGTTGGTGTTACTTATCAGTGTGATAGTGGTCTTTGGCGGGCGGACTGCACAAGCCGGCGCATGGATTCGGCAAGACTTGGTGCCGCCCATGGCGACGGGGGCGATCACAGGGCATGTCACCGAAGCCGACGGCGTGACGCCGATTGCCTCATTATCGCTTGTCCTTTTACATTCAAATTTTTCGTGGGCAGGCAGCACCACCACTGATGAAACAGGCGCATATCACTTTAGCGGCTTGTCCCCCGGACGATATGTAGCATATACCAACAAGATTGGGTATGTGTACGAATACTATGACAACGTACCGAACCTATCCACAGCTCGCCAGATCCCCGTCACTGAAGGTTCCACCACGCTAAACATCGATTTTGTACTGGATAAGTACCCTCAAATTACGGGGACAGTTACCGAAGCCGACGGCGTGACCCCAATCGGCGGTGCCAGTGTGTATGTGTTCGCCCCGGACGGCAGTTTTGCCTTTGGGGGTAGCTATACCGACGCGGATGGCACCTATGCCTTCTACAATTTGCCCGGCACCTATACCGTCCGCGCGCAGGTGATGAATCGCGTGCCGGAATATTATGCTAATCAAACGACGCCTGAAGCAGCGGCACCGATCACGGTCGCACTCAACACCATCACACCAGATATTCATTTTTCGCTGGAGGTCGGCGGTGGGATCAGCGGCAGCGTCACCGCAGCCGATGGCAGCCCCCCGATCACGGTGCCCTGTGGTGGGGCAGGGCAGCAATCCCGGCGATCCGTTGGGGACATATACAATCAATGCTGTGCCCCCCGGCAGCTATTATGTTCGATCAGGGGTAGTCGGCAATTTTGGGGTTGAATATTATCCCAACCAAGCGAGCGCGGCGACGGCAACTCTCGTCACAGTTCCCCCATAACGGCGCGGCGTTCGGCGTGGCGCAGGTGGCGCGCAGCCATCTGCACATAATAAAACCAGACAGCATAGGCGATCACCACCATGAAGCCGACCGCACCGACCACGCCGATCAGCCCATGCAGCAGCACGTTGGGCACCCAATTGCGCGCCAGATTGATCGCCGGCAATGCCGCCCCGACTGCGAACAAGAGCATGACCGCCCCCAACAAACATTGAGTACCCCACTCGCGCAGCAGGATCGCCAACGCCCGTAGCGATGCTGGGAAGGAACGATCCGGCGTGGTCGCCAATGCCAGCGCCACCGCCACCGATCCCCGTAGGCGAAAAGCGGCGTCTGCCAGCAAGACAGCGCTCAAACTGGCGGCGATCCCGACCTGCACGATCCGATCCAGCAAGGGCAAATTTAGCCCCCCGATGTCGCTTTTCGTCAGGGGCACGATCACCAACGCGATCATCAAAGGCACCACGCCCAGTCCCCGACATACCAGCACGAAGGCGCGCCGCCGCCAAAAGCGCCAGTGCAGTGCCGCGTAATGGGAAACGATGATCCCCCGATGCGACAACCGACTCAGCACCGTGATCTCGTGCAGGCTGTCGCGCTGGAACTGCCGTGCGGCTATCGTCACACACGCCCAATCGAGCGCCATGCTCAAGACCACGCTCACGACTAGGAACCCCAAGCTGACCTCGGCGACCGCTCGCTCAAGCGCCACCCCCCCCGCCCCATTTTGCTGCCAGCGCACGACCCACAGCAGTAGGTACAGCGTCCCCAATATGGCGAGGGCGCGGGCATAATACTGCCAGACTTGCCCTTCGGTGCGGACAGCATCCGCCAGCGCTAACGACGGCACACGCTTGGCGAGGTGACGAAACAAGGGGGAGCGAGCGTACAGTGTCGGCAACGGCAACAAGGGATCGGTGGGGCGGTCGGGCAAGAAAAAATTATCCGCCCCTGCTTCAGGCGGCATAGGCGCGATCCAGCGCGTGAGGGTGAGGCGGAGACGATAATAAAGGGTCATAGCAGAGTTTACGTTCTCACAGGCTCATTTGTTCACGAAAGGCAAAATCTTCAGCCTGCCGGAGGGCGATATATTCAAAAAAGTGATAAAAACCACGCCAACCGAAGAACAGACCGATGGGCACCGTGACCGGAAACGTGATGAGGAGCAAACATCCAGCGCTGATATACCCGATGAAGATGAGATAAATCGGCAATATGCACCACACCATGATCACCAACAACACGTTGACGAAGATGCGTAGGGGGATATTTTTGAGGTGCGCCGCCAACGCCAGCGCCAACGCCGACATCATTTGTAAACGCCAACGCGGTTCGAGGATGAAGGTCACGCCCACTGATACAAATATTGTCAGCGGTATTATCCCCGACAGTAAAAAATTGCTGGCATCGCGCAGATAAAAGGCGGTATTCGTCACAAATTGCGCCCCCGCTGCCATCAAGCCTAACAAGACCGCCCCCGCCCGCACCGCCATGATCACCCTGCTATAGCGCCAACCGCGCATTCGGACGGCAGCACAGATCGAGACGATGATGCCCCGTTTGGACATCGGCGTCAGGCGCAACAGCTCCCACTGAGTGCCGCTGGCGCGCAGTTCACGGGTGGCAGCGTTCATCATCCAAAAATCCAGCACCGACAAGGCGGGCACAGTCGCCAGTGCCACCAACAAACTCAGCGATGAGAGCGCCAAACTATCAGCAAGATTATCACGCCGCCCGGTTGCAGCATCCCCGTTGATTTGCACGATGAGGAGCGCGGCGATCAGCGTCAAGATCAGGCATATCCCAAAGGCGCGCGCTTGAAAGCGGCGCAAGGCATATTCGCCATCGCGCAACCAACGTACTGGGCGTGTGAACTGCGCGAACAGGGGCGAATAAACGGCAAGTTCCCTGAAGCGCAGATGGCTATCTTTGGGGTGGTCTTCACGAAAGAAGGTGATGTCGGGGCGGCTCATTATGAGTCTGTTGCAAAAGGGTTCTGCGTGCAGCGGACGCGCCGTTGCGCGTCCCTACAATGGCGTCCTTCGTAGGGGCAACCCAATGGGGTTGCCCGACTTTTGCAACAGAATGTCATTATGCTGCCCGTCCGCTGGTCCCCGCCCGCGTATAAACCACCGCCCCCACCCCTGCCGCGCTGATCGCCAGCACTGCCACCACCAGCGCGATTTGTCCGTAGGGCAAGAGTGCCACCCCCACCAAGACCAGCGCGATCCCCGCCCCGCCGACCGCCGCCGCGATCATGGGCGGCTGGGGTTTGCGCAACAACCACCCGCCGAGCAAAATCGCCGTCGTCGCCACGCCCAATAACACGATCAACCCTACCGCGACACTGCCCACCACACTGACAGGCAGCAAAACCACTCCCAGCGCTGTGATCGTGCCTAGCAGGAAAATTTGCGCGCTCACCATGCCGATCACCAACGCCAAGAGCACGATCCCCAACTGCAAACAACGCAGGGGGTTATGCCGCACCATACGCACCACCGTCACTAGGCGTGCAGGCACCAGCGCGGCGCACAGCGCGACGAGCGCCGTGAACATCCCCGCCCCTAGCCCCAACGTCAGCGGGTTGCGGATGGACAGCGATATCGGGTTGTCCAGTTGCGCGCGCAGGGGGATCAAGTCCCTGAAGGGGTCAATTGTGGCGGGCGGACAGGGCGCATAAGGGGAAGGTTCGGCACGGTCATCCGTCACCCGATCAGCGCACACCGCCGGCGCGGACGCGAAGCGTGCGCCCTCACCAATGTGTAAGACATCAACATCGATCATGGTCGTGCCGTCGATCTGAGCATTGATGAGGGCATCGTCGGACAGGAGGCGCAGGTTGCCGGTGATGGTGACTCCGTCAAGGATGATATGTTGTGCCAGCAGCGTCAGATCACCGGCAATGGTGCCCGCGAGCATGATGCTTTCGCCCGCAAACGAGACGTTGCCCGTCACCCGTGCCGTCTCGTCAAGGGTGATCGCCGGAGATGCGACGACGAGATCGCCGGTATAGACGGTACTCAGGCGGTAGTTTTCGCTGAAAACTACCCCACCGGGCAGGTCGGCGCGCGCCTGTGTGAGCAAGCCCCGCAACAAGACCGACAACCCCAAGACCGCGCCCATGGCGAGAACAACGAATAGCAAGATTCGAAAACGCGCCCTAAAGTTCATTGCCAACCCTGTCTCAAATGACATCATCATCGGGCAGGTCATCCCAACGGAAGCGCACCAACCACAAGACGGCGATGGGGATGAGCGCCATCAGCAAGACGGCGGCTTCGGGCGAGGTCGCCATGATGTCGCGCGCGCCCGCCACCAGCGATTCGAGTAAATTCATCAACGCCGCCAAGATGGTGATCACTTGATCCACCAAACTCCCCAAAATGGCGGCGCTGCTCACCGCCGCAATCGCCAGCCACCCGACGACCGCCAACAGCGGAGTCAAGATCAGCGCGACCGCCGCCAAACCGAGCGCGACCGCTGGCGAGGTCTCGTGCAGCAAGCGCGGGTTGAGCCGCTCGGCGAGACGTGTCAGGATTTTGAGCGCCATGCCTTCGGGGGCGGCTTCGGTGGGGGCAACCCGCAGCAATTGATCGGTCTTGCGCAAACGCTCAAAGGCGGCGCTTTCGGCTTCGTCGCTGTCAAGCTGGCGGCGGAGTTCGCGCATGGTGTCGGCAGACTGCACGCCATCGAGCGCTTCTTGTATCTGCATCAGGCGCTTGTTTCTCTCATTCGCCATTAGTTGTCCTCCAATAATAGCATCAGCGATGCCGGAACAACGGTCGTGTCGGCAATCATGTCGGCGATCATTTGGCGTGCGCGGAAGAGCCGGCTCTTGATCGCGCTTTCGGTGCTTTGCAGCATCTCGGCGATCTCGTTATAGGAATAGTCATACCAATACCGGAGCGTAATTGCGGCGCGGTAGTCAGGCGGCAATTTATCGAGTAGTTTCTGGATCGCCTCGCTATGTTCGCGGCTGATCGAAGCGCGTTCCGGTTCTGGCTCATTGCTGCTGAGCGTCAAATTGGGAAGCGGGTCATCATCCAGCGATACATAACTCATGCGTCGCCGGCGCAACCGGTCGATGCAATGATTGGAGGCAATCGTCAGCAACCACGTCTTAAAAGAACGCGCGCTGTCATACCGTGCCAAGTTGAGGTAAGCCCGCAGGAATGCCTCCTGCGCCGCGTCTTCCGCCTCGACACGATCCGATAGGATGCGATAGCACAAATTGAACACCGAATCTTGATAGGTATAGACCAACTCCGCAAAGGCATCTTGATCGCCCTGCAAGGCTGCCGCTACCCACTCTAAAATAATCGGATCGGTCGTTGACACGCTTTTTACTCCGGGCGGCACCTGCCGCACCCCTCGCCGGATCCACGCCGGATTATACCCTTTTACGCACTTGCGGCGCAAAAGTTGCATACGTCGTGGGGCGTCGTTATATGAGTCTGTTGCAAAAGGGTTTTACACCCGTGGGCAAAACCCTATATTATCGCCCAATTGCTGCCTTGCTATTCCTCAGGTTCGTCGGTGGCGTCTAGTACAGAAACATCCCCCGCCTTTTTGGGATGATCCACCCGCAACAGCAGACCCGACAGGTCGGGGTGTGCCAACAACACCGCGTGGGTGCGTTGGGTAAGCGCCCCAAAGTCGAGATCAAACGTACACACGATGATGCCCTTGTGGTAGGGGTTGGAGATGTGCAATCGCAAAAAATGCTTGCGGTGTAAAACCAGCAGCGCGCGTTCAAAACGGACAGCGACCGACAACACGGCTTCATCGGTCAGCACCCGCTTTGAGCTTTGAATGAGGACATCATGTTGAAGCGCCCGCAGCCCTTCCACAACAGGGAGGGGAAAATCAGGATGGGCAAAGAGCTGAGCCATGAGCAAATTCCAATGTGCGCTTAAAGGGGGAATCGATATCCCCACTGTGAGTCCCTCAGTATAACGCATTGTGGCGCTGATGCGGGTGCAACCCTGATGCAGTGATCTGCGTATAGCTTTAGGATAACGGAAATCGGGTGCCAGCGGCTCGATAAAATGCGGAGATCGGGTGTGCAAATTGTAGAGCTTGAAGCGCGTGCCCCCCTTTCGCGCAAGAATATTACAGAAGTGCTTATAGTTCTGTAATATGAGAGTTGAGTTTTGTGATTGACAGCGCCATAGTGTCACCGTACACTAGACGCGCATCTTGTATGTGTTGAGTTTGATTTAATCTCGAGGAGTGTTACCCATGAAGAATTTGTTTCGCAGCACATTCGCTTTCGCTTTGATGGTGTTCATCTTGGTGTTGGCTCCCGCTGCTTTCGCGCAGGAACCTACTTTCGGTCTCAGCGCCGAAGACTACACCTTGTGGACAACTGCAAACGCCACCAGCGCTGCTTTTGACAGCGTGACGGTCGATTTTAGCGTGTCGTTAAATGTCCCCGGTCAAGGCGATGCCGGCGTCACCGCCAGCTTGACGGGTTCGTCGGTCATTGGGGGTCTCAGCGGCTCGCCCATCTTCCAAATGGATGTTGTCGGCGAAATTGCGCAAGGCACCGAGATTCAACCTGTGGATTTCAAAGTCATCTTGATCGAAAACTTCCTGTATTATGACCTCGGTGATGGCAATGGCTGGTTGCAAACGACCGCTGACGAGTTGACCAGCGCGTTCGCTTCGGGCTTGGGTCCCGATGTCGCCGGAATACTGCCGCTGGGTGGCATGATGGGTGGCGATGATGCCGCTGCGGGTGCGGGTATGTCCGATCTCGGCGCGCTGATGGGTGGGATCGACCCCAATGGCTTTGTCGCCATCACCCGCACTGATTCCGGTGACTTGGCACAATTCTCGGCAGACCTCAACGTCGCCGAAGCGCTACGTCAAACCGGTCTCGCGGGGATGCTCGGTGGGGCTGTCCTGGGTGGCGGCGCTGACACGGAAATGAGCGCCGAACAAGCCCAACAGATGGAAGGCTTCATGATGCAGATGTTGGCACCTGTCAAACTGAACATCAGCCAGTTTGTTGACCCCGCGACGAGCTTGGTCGAACAAACTGTGATCGATTTCAGTTTTGAAATGGGTCCCGAGACTGCCATTGTGATCAACTTTGACATCGACGTGACCAGCTATAACGAACCCGTCACGGTTACAGCACCGGAGCGCTTCACGGTTGCCCCCGCCAGCAGCTAACGCGCGAAACTGCGCTCCCTTTCCCCTCAAGTTTGGGTAGAATAAAGGCTGACACGGTTTCTGTGTCAGCTTTTGTTGATTCGTAACTACATACCCCTCACCCAAAGCGAAGCGGCAATCCCTTTCCATAAGCGAAGCGGCAATCCCTTTCCATAAGCGAAGCGGCAATCCCTTTCCATAAGCGAAGCGGCTGGGAGAAGGGGTCGGGGGATGAGGGCAGGGTCAATGCACGAGAGGGTACTCGATATTCACAAAGGGTCACAAAAACACACAATGGGTTTATCCTGGGTAGGGGCATGATATATCATGCCCTTACACGTCCATCCTGACCCGTTATCATCCGTCTGACAGGTTTCATGCGTAAGCCCTAGGGTTAGGGGTT
>JBBRTY010000095.1:0-14573 GCA_038248285.1 Aggregatilineales bacterium | reverse complement strand
TTTGACAAGCGCCTAATCCGCCCCTACAACGATCTCCGTTGCGGGCACCTAACCACAATAGGGCGGGTTTGTTTTTTGTTGCCAACCCCTATCGTCTCATCAACGTAAATGTAGGGGCGGATTAGGCGCTCGTGGAAAAATTCCCAACCCCAAGAGTCGCCGCGCCGAATATCCGCCCGTTTACCTGTTATGAAATCATAGCGATGCACCAAAGTGAAATGCACCCCATAAGACGGGTGCATTTCACTTTGGTGCAATCATGTTCGAGTTTTGAACTCAACTCGGAAATTCCGAGAGAATTTACATTCACTTGAAATGCACCCCGCTGAGACGCTCAGACGGCGGCTAAAGCCGTAAGGCGCTTCATCTACAGCCGCTGAAGCGGCGTAGCTTTCGCGGGCTAAAGCCCTACTTCTGTAATTCCAAGAAACTACATTCACCCCATGAAAATTGGCAGCGCTGTTCCGCTTTTTCGTCGGTCAATGCTGCGATTGTGGCTTGGCATTTCTGGCGTCCATCCACGAGATGGGCGAGCAGTTCGTCTTTGGTATACACCCGTTCCGGCAACGGACCCTTCTGGTCTTGCTCGATCAGCGTGAAGGGCAACGGGGGCACAAAGCCCTCTTCGGTGCCCGTCAGGTAGAGGTGCAGCCAAAACAGGGTGTGATAACTGACATACCAAAATTGCGCAATTTCTGGAAAAGTGTTGGGTGTTTGCCACTAGGACGCGCGCCAAAACTCGTCGGGGCAAACAGCGATAGTATCGGCAAGGTAATCAAACGATGCCCCAAACTGCTGCCAAATGCTGGTTTTCAGATTTGTGTCCACTGGAACGCCCTCCGTGATCGAAGCCAAAATTCTGATAGATGAATTTTGCCTGATGCAGGACAAATGTTCCGCAAGCCGACGACTAAAGTAGCGATGCGGGATGTTTTGCCACTCTCCAAGATTTAATCACAACACTTGAATCTTATCCCCAAAAATCACTCAGCCAATCGAGGAACTTTCGATTCACTTCGGGCGTAAAACGGGCGGCGGCTTGTGCCCCACTGGGCGAGAAGGCGAACAAGTAGGTGAAATTTTTCGAGGAGGCGCTGATCACATAGTCTTGCGTCCAGCGCTGGTGATTCCACAAAAAGGCGACTTCCCCCGCCTCGCGCCGCATCGGTTCTAGCCACGCTGCCCGATCCAGCACCGACAGCTTGCCGGGGCGGAAACGCGCCCCCAACAACGACGCCACGATGAAGGTGAATTGCACCGCCCCCGACGCCACATCGATCTCGACTACCAAGTTCGCCGCGCCATCTTGGGTGGCGATGCTGATCTGGTTGCGTGGGTTGCGCGCGCCGGTGGTGCGCAGGTGGAACAAAGACATGATCGGCATTTGTGGATAACGCGAGGTCAGGTCTTGGATCAAATCCACCTCGCCCTCAAAATACTGCCCCAATGCCCAAGGGATCATCGCCGGCGGTGCCGGGGAGATCGGATTCGGGTCGGGGAGGGTCGGATCGTCGGTGAGAAAGTTGAAGTCAGTCATGATGAAATTATACAGGATTTAGGGATTGAGAGTTGGAGTTTAGGGATTTAGGGGTTAGGGATTGGGGGCTAGAATAAAGAAGAGGATTTGGCATACTCACGCTATCTTTTCCCTAACCCCTAAACCCTGATCTAAAGGAATCCTCCCATGACTGACTTTTACCGCATCATCGCGCGTTACTACGACTCGGAACACCATGACAAGACCGAAGACCTCGCCTTTTACGAAGCCCTCGTCGGCGAATATGGCGAACCGGTCTTGATCGTCGGCAGTGGCACCGGGCGCATCCTGCTCCATTTGGCGGACGCTGGCTTGACCGTACACGGGATTGAGCGCGAAGACGCCATGCGCGCCCGCGCCGAAGCCAAACGGTCGGCATTGCCCCACCTCAGCGCGCACAGCACGATCCACGCGGGCGATGCGCTTAAACTCAAACTTGATGCCCAGTTTAAGCTGATCATCTTACCTTACAACACTTTTATGCACTTCTTGACGCAAGACTCGCAACGGGCGCTCCTCAAGCGGATTCGGGGCTGGCTGGCGGAAGGGGGCGCGCTCGTCATCGATCTGCCCAATGCGGGGGATGCCTATGCGGGTGGGGACAACGATGCCGTGACGCTGGAACGGAGCTTTATCGATCTCGATACTGGGCACTTGGTCATGCAGCAAAGCGTCAGCCGCCTTGACCGTACCAGCCAAATTATGGATGTGACGTGGATTTATGACCGTATCGGCGAAGAAGGGGTGCTGCACCGTACCGTCGCCCCCATGCGGATTCGCTATGCTTTCCAAAGTGAGATCACGCTGTTGTTGGAATCATGTGGCTTTAAGGTGCGCGACGTGTTTGGCGATTTTGACGAGACCATTTTCGACGACACCGCGCCCCGTATGATCGTGGTGGCGGAATAAGCGATGCCCCCAAGCGCTCAACCCGTCGGGAACAAGACGAGCGCTTGGGGACACAGAACATCAATCGTTGTTACCGCCACCCATGATTTGCAGTAAAAACAAGAAGATATTGATGAAGTTCATGTACAGCGACAGCGCCCCATAGATGGCATATTTTGCGACGGCGGAACTATCCGCTTGAATTTCGGGCGATGCCGCCATCTTCTTGATATTTTGGGTGTCATAGGCGGTCAGCCCCATAAAAATCAGGACGCCCGCAACGCTGATAATGAGCGTCAAGGCGCTGCTGCCGATCAGGATATTCACGAACGAGGCGATCACCAAGCCGATCAGCGCCATAAAAAACAAGTTTTGGAACCGACTCAGGTCAATATTGGTAGTGAACCCAATAAGGGTCATGATGCCGAACAGGATCGCCGTTGTGCCGAATGCCGCCGCAATCGATCCCATATTAAAGATCAACAAAATCACCGACAACGAAAAACCAAGGGTCGCTGCATAGAGCAAGAACATCACCGCTGCTGCCGTTGGCGATAGTTTATTGATCAGGGCGCTGAGCGCGATCACCAAGCCGATTTGCACGATGAATGCGATGATGCCGACGATGGGATTCATGCTCAACGCCAATAATGCCGGGTTGCTGGCGGTAAAGGCTGCGACAAAAGTCGTCACCATCAAACCGATCAGCATCCACGCATAGACCCATTTCAGCAGAGGTTTAACTTCGCTATAAGTCTGCGTGATCGGAAGCGGACGCGATTTATCGATGATATTTCCAAAAGCCATAGGAATCCTCTTTGCTCACGAATCGGAAGGGGGATAGTGTTATTTTGCTTATACCTATGATAAAAAAGAAAAGTTCTGTAAAAAGACCCGATTTTTGGGGGGATATCTTTGCAAATCTGTTTCCCTGAAATTTTTGGTGGGTGAGTTTTGTTATTGCCGTTATAATAGGTGCAATCTTCGTCGGCACAGTCGAGTCTAGTGAGACCGCCATGTTTAAGAATCCCCCCACGCCCGAGTTGATCGAGCGGATGTTGGCAAGCGTCCCCGAAGGTTTTGTGCATGAAAGCATGTTCAACCTCCAATTCAAAATGCGCAATAAAGGACGTAAACATCTACAACTTGCGGCGAATCAAGGCAGAATCACCTTTGAAGGCAAGTGGGTGATCGATTTGCACCGCTTGACGACGGCACAAGCCCAAGCGCTTGCCGTGTGGTGCAAGCCTAGTTTGCCGATTGTCGAAACCAATTATACGGTGAACCAGCGCCCCATCCTTGAGCAGCGCGCGGCACGCCTTGCTGGATTTGTAGAAAACCCCGTTGCGCTGCGTTTAATCGAGCGGCTGAGCGCGCCTGGCTATACCGAACAGGAATCGTTCGCCCAAGATGTCGCGGAACAAATCACCCTAACACACCTCATCGATACCAAGGTGTTTGCCGTCAAAGAACGGTACGTCTATGACCCGCTGTCGTTAAGCGCCACCACGATGGAGGCGCTCTGCCGTCGTGATGTCTTGCGACCGAGTTATGACGTTTTGGTCAGCATGTTGGAGGCACGATCGGGCAAGACGGCACCCTTGTCGGAAATCCCGGGCTTGGTGGGGGAGTATTGGGCGGAAATCCTCGACATGGGGGGCATCGACCGCTTGACGATGGATACCCCCGGCAAAACGCAAGTGTGGGTCTGGTTGACCAGCGGCAGCAAAGACGAAGCGATCATTGCCATTCGCAAGGAAATGCTTCGCCAACGCCGGGAAGAACGCCAACGGCGTGAGGTGGAATGGGGCGAAAAGCTGGCGCTGTGCGGCGAGGTCTTGCGCGTCGGCGCGACGGACGGCAACACCCACCGCGCCCGTGTGCTGGCACGTTCGTACAGCGCCGTGATGGCGGCGAAACGCTTGCAGATCAACGAATACACGATGAAACAGGCAGTGCGGGCGCATCTCTTGATCCCCTTCATTGACCCGGATCATCAACGACGCTATGCTGCCGAGCAGATCGAGCGCATCGTCGCCACGCCCGAACTGAGCGAGGCGATCACTGCGCCGGAGATTTTGTCGGTGCGGGCAGTTGCGTTGGTGTCGCGCGCGCCCTACTCGACCGCACGTTCGCGTTTGGAGCGGGCACAATTGAGTACCACCACCCCGCAATGGGGGCAAGTGCGCGGTAAGTGGGGCTTGCCGGACACATGGCGCGCGTTTCGGGCGTTGTTGAAAGAACGCAAGCGCGAATGGAGTGAAGAGCGCGAGCAGTATTACGCGCAATTGCACCAGCAAATGCTAGAAAATGAAGCCGCCGAACGATCCCGCCGTAAAGAATTGCGCGAACGGGTGATCGCTGTTTTTCCCAGTTGGGAACACGAACGACGGGCGGATCAACGCTTGGTGTTGCATATCGGACCGACCAACAGCGGCAAAACGCATTCGGCGTTGCAACGGTTGGCAGAGGCGGGCAGTGGGTGGTATCTGGCACCATTGCGCTTGCTGGCGTTTGAGGTCTTTGAGCGTTTCAACGAGCAGGGCATCCCGTGCGACTTGCTGACGGGTGAAGAATATATCGCCACGCCGGGCGCACAGATCACCGCGTCCACCATTGAGATGTTCAACCCCACCAATAGCGGCGCGTGCGTGCTGATCGACGAGGCGCACATGTTCGCCGATTCGGATCGCGGGTGGGCATGGACGCGGGCGTTGATGGAGGCACAAGCGCCGGAGATTCACATCTTGGGTGCGCCCATCATCCGCCAACTGATGGAACGGCTCGCGCAGACCTTTGCCATTCCGGTCGAGGTGATCGAACACACCCGTTTAAGTCCGCTGGAAGTCGCCGACCAGTCATGGAAGTTGAAGCAACTGCCCCCGCGCACGATTTTGGTGGCGTTTTCGCGCAAGATGGTGTTGGCGCTAAAGGCACAGCTCGAAGAGATGGGGCGACGGGTGTCGGTGGTCT
The DNA here is from genome assembly GCA_038248285.1 of Aggregatilineales bacterium. Taxonomy (GTDB): domain Bacteria; phylum Chloroflexota; class Anaerolineae; order Aggregatilineales; family Phototrophicaceae; genus Flexifilum. Next base: position 9,175 of record JBBRTY010000095.1, on the reverse strand, counting down.
ACGGCAGTTTGCCGCCAGAGGTGCGCCGTCGCCAAGCGGATCGCTTCGCATCGGGCGAGACCGAGATTTGTGTGGCGACCGACGCGGTGGGCATGGGCTTGAATCTGCCAGCGGATCAGGTGTGTTTTTACGAGGTCGATAAGTTTGATGGGCAAGCCGTCCGTGATTTGACCCCCAACGAGGTGCGGCAGATCGGTGGACGGGCGGGACGGTATGGCTATTCGCAAGCGGGCTTGGTGGGCGCGCTTAAACCAGAAGACTTGAGCCGTTTGCGCAAACTGTTCCATGCCCCTAGCCCGCCCTTGCGCTTTGCCCGCGTCGCCCCGACGGTTGAGGCGCTGGAACTGATTCCGGGGACGCTGGCAGAGCGTTTGCAAGAGTGGGCGCAATTGCAGTCCATCCCCGAAGCGTTGCGCGGGTTGCTGAACACGGTCGATTTGAGCGAACGCATCGAACTGGCACAAATGCTGCGCGATAGCGAGGTCGATCAATTGGGGTTGGCGTCGGCATTGCGGCTCATCAATGCCCCCACACGCCGCGAGACACGCCGCTATTGGCGGCAGTGCGCGACGGCGATCTTGTCGGAACAGAAGATGCCTTTGCCGCCCACGCCGCCCCCCGTCATCCGCAGCGATGTCGATCTCTCGTTGACGGAAAATAGCTTGCTGTCGGCGGATATCTATCTGTGGCTTCGGCGGCGCGCCGAGTTTGGGCGCTATGCGCTGGATGAAGAAGGCGTGCGCGAAATGCGGCGGGTGTGGTCGATGCGCGTTGATGATGCCCTCGTGCGCAAGGTCGATACCTCGCGCCGCTGCCGCAATTGCGGGCGCAAACTACCGTTGGATAGCCGCCACTCTATCTGTGATGCTTGTTTCGAGTTGCAACGATGGGGCGGGGGTTCTGCGCGCAGCTATGACGAGGAAGAATGATAAAACACGGCGGAGGCTTTGTTGTGCCCGCCGTGTTTTATCTATAGTTTAACGAAACAAACCCTGCAAAAGCTCGAAAGCATCGTGGAAGAGGTTGCCGCCTTGATCTGGTTTCTTGTGCGCCGTCAGTTGGCGGATCATATCACCACTGTCGAACACGCTGACCGCGCTGGCGATCTGCCCATTGATAACTGTGGCGATCAAGATGCCCATCACGCTGACTTTGTTGCCGGTCGGGGCAAGTTCCCGAAATTGTCCGTCATGCGTGCCAGTGTAGGTATATTGCACCGTCACCAGATCCCCTTCAGCGACGATTGCCCCTAGCGCGAAGTGGATATCAGGAAAGGCAGTGCGGAAGAGCGTCACCCGACGTTTCAACCCATCGCGCCCAAGCGTTTGCCCTTGCGATTGTGCCGATCCGTCAGTTTGTACCGGTGCGTCCAAAACATAATCGGTCGTGTAGATGGTGTCGATAACCTCTAGTTGTCCTTGATTCAGGACTTCCTCAAAATGGCGGCGTAACACTTGCTTGTTGGCTTCAGACAAGGGGCAATATTCCTTTGTTAGGCAACCTTCAAATAGTTGCAATATTTTTATTATAATTGCAATTTTCATGAGATGCTAGCCATATTCTGAAATGTGCCCTTTACCATGTGCCCACTTGTGATTCTATTTGATACAAAGTATCATTATTACCAATGATGTTGGGTGGCATTTAGATTGCCCAGCACAAAATGGCAAAAGGGAAGCGTTATGCTGGATACGGTCATTATTGGCGGTGGCGCTGCGGGTATAACGGCGTCTCTGTATCTAGGGCGTTTTCGTCGTCGCGTTGTTGTTCTGGATACTGCTACACAAGCCAATCGGGTGTCTCATGCCGCGCATGGCTTTTTCACAAGGGACGGGACGCCGCCCGCCGAGTTAATCCAAATTGGACAGGAACAGCTTCGACCTTACGAAACGGTCAGTTTGCAAGCGCGCGCTGCGACTGCTGTCACGCGGGATGAGGGTTACTTTCGCATTACGCTGGACGATGGCAGTGCTTTGACGAGCCGCAAAGTGTTGCTTGCAACCGGATTGAAAGATACATTGCCCCCAGTTGTCAGTATTGAACAATTTTGGGGAACGAGCGTTTTGCATTGCCCGTACTGTGATGGCTGGGAATGGCGTGATCAACCGATTGCCATTTTGAACGATGGCACATCGGCACTCCATATTGCCAAACTGCTACGGGTGTTGACCGACGACCTGATTCTCTGCACCCATGGGAGCAAGCTTCTGAATGAAGCCGACCGCGCCAGTCTACAGGGGTATGGGGTTCGGGTGATCGATACCCCTATTCATCATATTGAGGGCGATAACGCAAAGGTGGAGGGCATCGTCTTTGTAGATGATCACAAGATTGCGCGGAAAGCGATCTTCGTTCAACTCACCTCTATACAACAAGCGCCGTTTGCTGTTCAACTTGGTTGCCGGATGACTTCCCTAACTTTGGTTGAGGTTGATGAGCTTGGTCGTACTAGTGTTCCCGGTGTGTATGCGGCGGGCGATCTCGCCAACCGTATTCGGCAGGTGGCAATGGCAGTCGCGCAAGGGGCATCCGCCGCCGTAGGCATCAATACCGATTTGATTGCCGAGGACTTTGCTTGATCGTTTCATCCATACCTCTCATTATGGTGAGTTATTCGGGGAGCGCGTCATCCTGTATGTTCCCACGCAGATCATCCAAGCCATCGGTCGCTTGTTCTGCCTCGCGGATCGACGCCCGCAGCCGATGGAGCAAGGCATAACGCCCGCCCGCCGTCAGATGCGTGACCTGTGCCATGATCAAATCGATGATCGCGGCTTCATCACTAGAGGTGTGTTTGTTCACGGGGTTTCCCAAAGCGGTTAAAACGGGCGATCCGATTGGGATCGCCCTTACAGATACAATTTTAGAGATGCCTTAGCCGCTGGTATTCACTTTGGTCGGGCGGATCGTGTAAATCACCCGGGTTTCTTTGAGCGCGCGCTCATTGCCCTCGAAGTAATCGGGCTTGTTGCGATAGATCCCCGATAGCAAGCTGATGTGAGCGCGGGCGGCGGTTTGATCGTCATTTTCCCCTACGACTTCGCCCCGCACTTCGATCCAACGCATTGGGTTGGTGGGGTCAACCGCCAAAACTGCGACTTTGGGACGTTCGTGCAGGTTGTGGTCTTTTTGGCGACCACGCGCGGTGTTCACGCGAATATGACCATCTAACAGATCACACCACACGGGAGTGACTTGAGGATCGCCATCGGGCATGACCGTGACGAGCGAGATCACGACGGCTTTTTCGAGCAGGTCTTTGTGCGACTCGGGAATGAGACTCATGAAAACTCCTTAAGAACAGGGATCAGGGTTTAAGATTTAGGGTGTGTTGTTTCCTCAATAAGGACGCCCCATGAAGGGCATCCCTTACAATAATGCCAGCGCCACCCCGAACATCGCCGACAATAGCCCCACCAGCCAAAAGCGCTGGACGATCTGCGTTTCGCTCCAGCCGATCTCCTCAAAGTGATGGTGCATGGGGGCTTTTTTGAACAAGCGCTTCCCTTTGGTCAGCTTAAAATAACCGACCTGCAAGACCACGCTCACTGTTTCGGCAACCGGGACGATGGCGATGATCGGCAACAGCAACCATTGACCGGTCATGATGGCGACGGTCGCTAGGGTGCCGCCCAATGCCAGCGAACCGACATCCCCCATGAACATTTGCGCGGGGTGGGCGTTGTACCACAAAAAGGCGAAGCACGCCCCCACCAAGATGAAACACAATTGCACGAGGAAGATTTGCCCCTGCAAATACGAAATAATCCCATAGGCGGCAAAGGCGCTGGCGGTGATGATGCCTGCCAATCCATCTAAGCCATCCGTGAAGTTAATAGCGTTGGACATGGCGACGATGATGAAGGTCATGATCGGCACGAACAAATAAGGCGAGATCGGGATGATGGCGTTAAAGAGCGGCAGGACAATAACGTTGGCGAATTGAAAACCGCCCTCATAGAACGAAAACACAATCGCGACTCCCCCCGCGATCAAAATTTGGGCAATTAACTTTTGGCGTGGCGTGATGCCTTCGCCATGTCGTGTTGTCCCGCGTGATTTGCGAAAGCCTGCCCAATCATCAATGGCACCCAAGACGCCATAGGCGACCATGATGAACAACGGCAGCAGCACCGACGCCCCGGTGACGGTGCGAATTACGTTGACGAGATTGAGCGCCAGCGTAATGGCAACGGTGGGGATGATGATCAAAATACCGCCCATCGTGGGGGTGCCAGCTTTGTAGGCGTGCTTGGGCAAATCGACCCGCACCTGCTTGCCCGCCTTCAACCGTCGCAAGATCGCGACAAACGGTTCCCCCCAAATCACCCCGATCAAAAATGCCAGTGCGCCGACGGTCAGCGCGAACGGGAGTCCATAAGTCATTAGCGTTGTGTCCCTTGTCTGTTCACGAGTCTGCAACGATCCGCCGGACGGCAATGCTAAATCCGGGCAAGAGGGCGGGGAATGTCACCACATCCTCTAGCCCTTTGGTTTGCACGGGCTGATCTGGCGACCAAATATCTACCGTTTTTTCACGCGGATGCACAACCCACACGGTCACACCGGCGTTCATATACTTTTGCAGCTTGCGGCGGACATCTTCGCTTTTGTCGGTAGGCGAGATCACCTCAATCGTCAAGTCAGGCGGATCAGTCTGAAAGCCCGTGTGTACCAGTTTGGAACGAGTAAGGGCACTATCCGGCACCAAAACTTGACCATCCACCCGATAGCCACCCGCTTCACCGGTGACGACACTGATAGGATGATCCACAAGGTATTTCATCAGTTCAAAAAGAATTCGCTGAACAATATGCGATGAATACGGGTTGGAAGGCATTTTTTCGATCACTTCTCCGTCGATCCACTCAAAATTGCGTTCGGCGGCTTCCGGTTGGGCGAGGAATGTCTCAAAGTCCGCGAAGGTGTCGAGGTGCAGTTGCGGTTGTACTTGCAGTTGCAATGGCGTTTGCACGGGGGTGTTGGTCATGTTGCCTCCTAGCGACGGATATTGCGGACGCTGCCGCCTTGTGCCGCCAGCGCAAGGCGGACATCATCGGTCGGGATTTCCAACAGCAAGACGAGCCGCTCCGCCAAACGGCGGAAGGTGGGTGCCGCCGTCGCTGATCCCCAATATTCGTTGGGGCGGTCGATTTTGATCAAGACCGTGACTTGGGGGTCATCCGCCGGGAAGAAGCCGACAAACGTGGCGATGGATGCGCCATCTTCATAGCCGATGGGCGTCGGGATTTCCGCCGTGCCCGTCTTGCCCGCAATCGAATAACCGGGTACCGATGCCGCGCCATCCAAGCCATCATTGACGACCGAGACCATCATGTCGGTGACAGCTTGTGCTGTTTCGCTGCTGATCGGGCGTCCAAGGTTGGCGGTACGCGCGGCGATGGTCTGATCGCCCTCGATCAACTGATAGACGACGCGCGGTTGCATCATCAAGCCCCCGTTGGCAATGGCGCTCACGGCGGTGATCATCTGCAAGGGGGTGACCGCCACCCCTTGCCCAAAGCTGTTGGTACAAAGCTGGCTTTCGCTCCAAATCGGGTCGCCGGGGGTGGGCAATTGCCCCGCTTGTTCACCCTCAAGATCGATACCCGTCAAGCGACCGATGCCAAAACTGCCGAGCATCGAATAAAAAGCGTTGGGTCCCATCAGGGTACTCAGTGTCGAGGTGCCGACATTGAGCGACTGCACCAAAATTTGCTCAACATCAACCACGCCGCGCGCCCGTCCGTCCCAGTTGCGAATGTTGCCACAGACCCCGCCCAGACTGCCCTGATCGTTGTAGGTAAAATCGCGCGTGACGGTGCCGGTTTCGAGCGCCGCCGCTATCGTCAACACTTTGAAGATGGATCCCGGCTCAAATTGTTGGCTGATGGCGGGGTTCGACAAGATACGTTCATTGGCGACGCTGAAATAGGTATTGGGATCAAATGAGGGGAAGGACGCCATCGCCAAGATGTCGCCATTACGCGGATTCATGGCGATGATGGTGCCGCCAGAGGCTTCATACAGGCTAATGGCGGAGATCAACTCGCTTTCGACGATATACTGCACATCGCGGTCGATGGTCAAAAAGATATCGCTCCCGCGATCCTGCTCATAATCAACCAGGGGCACATCAAAGGGGATATTGCTGACGCGGCGGGTACGCACTGTGCCCGCCATTTGGCTGTTATAATGCCCTTCGACGCCATAATACCCGCGCAGATCACCGCCGACGAAGCCGATCACTTGGGCAGCGACGGGACCTTGTGGATAGCTGCGGCGCGGGATCGGATCAAAGGTGATCTCGTCCAAATCAAGGCTACGCAAGCGCCCCGCTTGCTGGGCGCTGACATTCACCGCAACCTGTTCCCACACCTCATCCGTCGTCAAACTTTCGTACAAATTGAGTTCACTGATATTGAGAATTTCTGCCATGCGCGTTGCCGTCTCGCGGGCATCACTGACCAACGCCGGGCTGACACCGATACGATATTCGAGCGTATTGACGCTCATCGCTTCGCCATGACGGTCAAAGATTCTGCCGCGCGCGGCGGCTTGTTCCAGCGTGCGGGCGTTACCGCTGTCGCGCATATTGTCGAGAAAACGCTGGACGGCGGGGTCGAGCGGCAGTTGCAGCGCAAACAAGCGAAAAGCGAGCAACCCGCTGACCAAGACCAAGCCAATCGCGACAAGGGGCAAACGGCGGCGCAATATTTGTTGTTGGGGGGTGGCGATGGTTGCCATAAACCTAAAAAATCTCCGTCACTTGTGGACGTTTGCTATTTGTCGGTATTGCCGGGCATCCCATGGGGCTGTCCCTAGGGTGCTGTCGCTTCCTGCGTGAACGATTCAAACTGGCGGCGGACAGTGCTAAAAATGCTGTTGAGCCAGCCCCCGAAGGTCTCATCGTATTCCGGCAAGGAATCGACTGGGGCGGTGAGTGGTTGCACCGAAATTTCGCGTTCGGGGTCATAGCCGTCCACGACCACATAGATGATATCCCCCGCATCAGCGGAGGTAAAGCCGAGCGCTTCGGCACGGGCTTGCAGACGGGGCATACTTTGCAAGTTGGCGATTTCGGAACGGAGTTGTTCGACCGACTGCTCCAATTGGTCACGGGTGTCGATCATGTCCTCAAGTTGCCGCCCGATCACCGATTGCGTGGACGATTGTGAGAGATAGAGCGCCCCCATGATGATCGCCACAAACAAGCCGAGCGTCGCCAGCGCAATCACCTGCCGTTGCGGTTGCCAACGAGCGCGGTTGAAGGTATGCCCAAACCAATTGTCACGCGGTGCCATACGGAGTGCCCCTATAATTTTTCGACAATGCGCAGTTTCGCGCTTCGACTCCGTGCATTATGCGCGATTTCCGCCTCATCCGCCACTATCGGCTTACGGGTGATCAGTTTGACCGTCGCATCATGCCCGCAGACGCACACGGGCATACGGGGCGGGCAGATGCAATCGGTAGCGGCAAGTTTGAAGGCATCTTTGACGATGCGATCTTCTAAACTATGAAAACTGATGACTGCCAAGTGCCCGCCCGCCCGCAAGAGGTCAAGGGCGGTGGGCAGTGCCCGTTCGATGGTGCCCAGTTCGTCATTGACGGCGATCCGCAGCGCTTGAAACGTCCGTGTTGCCGGGTGGATCGGGTCGCCATGACGGGGCATGACCTTTTCGATGGTGGCGGCGAGGGCGGTCGTGGTCAAGATAGGGCGGGCTTTGACGATAGCGCGGGCGATGCGGCGGCTTTCGCGCTCCTCGCCATAGCGGTAGATCACATCCGCCAATTCATCGACAGGCAAAGTGTTCACTAAATCGGCGGCGGACGGTTGTGTCGAGGTGGGGTCAAAGCGCATATCGAGGGGGGCTTCGGTGCGGAACGAGAAACCACGCTCCCCGTGATCAAATTGCATAGACGATACGCCCAAATCCAACAAGATCGCGTCTACCCCGTCGCCCCAGCCATGTGTTTCTGCTGCTTCGCGCATGTCGCCATAACTAGCATGGAGGACGCGGGCACGGTCGCCAAAAGGCGCGAGGCGTTCGGTTGCGAGGGTAATGGCGGTCGGGTCGAGATCAAACGCCAGCAGCGACTCGGCACCCCCAGCGAGTAGGGCGGCGCTGTGTCCCCCCGCGCCGGCAGTGCCATCGATCACGCGCGCGGCAGGCAGCAACTGCGCGAGGATGGGGTCTAGCAAAACCGAAATATGGGACGACATGAGACTCCGAGCGTGTGTGGACAGGTTGAGGATAGTATAGCATGGGGCAGGATGCAGCGATCACACCAGCACCCGACACCCCCGCGCCGCCAACGCCTCTAACCACGACGGCAATACCCGCAACTTGTTCCAACGCAGATCGAGCTTCTCTAGCGCGGGCAAGTCCGCCATCCACGACGGAATCACCGTGAGGCGGTTGCTACGCAAGTCGAGGTGCCGCAAGCGGGGCAAATCCCGCAAACAGGCAGGCACCTGTGGCAAATGGTTACGCCGCAAATCCAGCGTCGTCAACGCTGTGAGGGCGTGAACAGACGACTGCAGATCGACGAGCGCGTTATTCATCAGGTGCGCTTCTTCAAGGTGGACAAGCGCCCCGATAGTATCCGGCAGTGCCATTAATCTATTGTTGTACAGGCGCAATTCGCGCAATGCCGTCAGCTTACCGAGCGAATCCGGCAATGTCGTCAAGGCATTGTCGGTCAAATTGAGGTAGCGCAGATGGGACATATCCTCAAAAAGGATGGCGGCGATAGTTGTCAGACGGTTGTTGCTCAGGTAGAGGAAATGCGTAAGTTGTGTGAGCTTGCCAAGCGCCTCTGGGAGCGCGGTTAGGGCATTGTGTCCGGCGTCAAGCGTCTGCAAGTGCGTTAGATCGCCGAGCGCATCGGGGAGTTCTATCAGGTCACTGCTATGGACATAAAGTTCACGTAATCCGCGTAGTTGTCCGATGGCGTTTGGCAACTTCCTCAACGGATTGCCCCCTACGAACAACTGCTCCAAGGACGGCGCTTCCCATAAACTGGGGGGCAATGTCGTCAAGCGATTATTTAACACACGGAGCGAATGCAGATTGGGAAGTTCACCCAGACTAGCGGGTAAGCTAGTGAGGTGGTTGTCATCCACATGCAGTTCTCGCAGTTGAGACAGTTGCCCGATCCAGCCCGGCAA
>JBBRTY010000094.1:0-14591 GCA_038248285.1 Aggregatilineales bacterium | reverse complement strand
GATGAAGTGTTGGCGGTCGGGGATATGGAATTTCAACGGCGTTGTTTGGGCAAGCTTAGCGAAGTGAGCAGCAGTGGGCGCACGGTCATTTTCGTGAGCCACAACATGACGGCGATCTCATCCTTGACGGAGCGTGTTCTCGTTTTGAAACAAGGCAAGGTGGTGATGAGCGCGCCCACCAAAGATGCAATCTCGGAATATTTGAAGTCGTCTAGCAGTAACAGCGGCAAGATCATTTGGGAAGCAGGGGAGCGCCCCGGTGATGAGGATATCGAAATCGTTGCTTGCATTTTGAACAACGGGATGCCCACCGATATCGAGTCGCATAATCCGTTGACTATAAGTATTCATTACATCGTTAAGCAGCCAGTACGCGGTTTGCGGATCGGTTTCGAGATCACCACTAATGATGGTGTGTTGTTGTTCCGCGCCTATGCCGATGATAATGAGCGCGAGATTTTGCCCGTCGCGCCTGGTGAATATGTCTCTACCTGTGTGGTTCCGCCCAACTTGCTGAATGAAGGGCTGCATTTTATCAGCCTACGCGCCAATATCCATGCCGTGAAACATATCGTCGTGTTGAACAACCTTTTGAGTCTCCAAATTGTGAATACCGAAGGGGTGAACGCCAGTTATGGGCGGGTGCGCCCGGGGGTGATCAGCCCGCAACTGAACTGGGAAACGCAACCGTTGGCGTTGATGGCACCTCACTAAAGGGATTGTAAGCATTCATCGTGACTACTCAGGTATAGAAACAGAATAAAATAAACAGAGAGACATGAAGACGTGAAGAAAAAAAGGAAAATACCCCTCGAAACGTGGATGTAGGGGCGGATTAGGCGCTTGTCAATCGTTCGTTAACATGAACGTCTGCGCGCCGAATATCCGCCCATTTGCCGCCAACGGTCATTTCCCTCTTTATTACCGACCGTTTTTCAGCCTGAGCAGTTACCATTCATCATATATACCACCTCTACTGAAAAAGCGAGTGTTACGATGAAAGCAAGTTCTCAATACGGCGTCAAAACCAGCGATGGCGAGCGCTTAATCTGGTGGCGCACCGTTGCCGATGAGGATCATTGGCATGAGCGCTTTACTGAAAGCGTCGCTTATGTGCCCGATGTCGCGCGCGGTTCGGTGAATAGCTCGATGGTGCGCTTGATCCTCAAGCATATGCCCAAACAGGGGCGCATCTTGGAAGCCGGTTGCGGTTCTGGGTGGCTGGTCAAGCTGATGCGTGACGCGGGTTATGATGCCGAAGGTGTTGATTACTCTAAAGAACTGGTCGCCAGCGTCAATCAGGCTTATCCCGATCTGCCGGTGCGTTTTGGGGATGTCACCGCTCTTGATGTGCCCGATCACACTTACAGCGGTTATATTTCGTTGGGGGTGATCGAACATCGGTGGGAAGGTTGTGGTCCGTTTTTGATCGAAGCCAAACGAGTGATGCAGCCGGGGGGGATGTTGTTCTTCTCGGTGCCTTATTTTAACGGACTGCGTAAAAACCAATATGCGGGCACCATCGATAACGACCCCAAACGCCATGATGATTTTTATCAATATGGGTTTGACGAGCCTTTTTTCCGCAAGGCAATCGCTGCTTCGGGTTTAGAACTCGTCACCTTTGAACAATATGGGCTGCGGCGTGGCTTGCAAGAAGAGATGCCGCAATTCCAGCGCTTAATTAACTCGCGCATCGGCAAATCGCTCCTCGATTCGGTTGAAAATAACGGCATTGCGCTTAATTTCGCCGCTCATATGATCGTTGCTGTGGCACGCCAACCCAAAGGATAGCCAGACCATGACCACCCTCATCACCGGCGGAGCCGGATTTATTGGTAGTCGCCTTGCCTTGCGCCTCATGGCACAGGGGGAACAGGTCGTGCTGCTCGATAACTTCAACGACTATTATGATCCCGCCATCAAACGGGCGAACATCGCCGCGATGAATGGACAAGCGGTCGTGTATGAAGGCGATATCCGTGATGAAGTGTGTGTGGCGCGCATCTTCCGCGAGCATCCTATCCAACGCATTTCGCATTTGGCGGCGATGGCGGGGATGCGCTACTCGATTGAACAAGGGCGCGTTTATGCTGATGTCAACACGGTGGGCACGGTGACGCTGTTGGACGCCGCCCGCAAGCACAATGTGGAGGTGTTCGCGCTTGGCTCGACCTCATCGGTGTATGCTGATGCCGCCCGCATCCCGTTTGTGGAGGATGACGCCGCCGCCATGCCTTTTGCGCCGTATCCCGCCAGCAAGCGTTCGGCGGAGTTGTTCGGGCATTCCTATCACCACCTGTTCGGGCTAAACGTCAATGTGCTGCGCTTCTTCAATGTCTATGGTCCCCACGGACGCCCCGACATGATGCCCCTTAAGGCGCTCGACAGCATCCTCAATGGCAAAACTATCCAACTGTATGCCGGGGGCGCGCTGCAACGCGATTGGACATACATCGAGGATATCGTGGATGGCATTCAAGCGGCTTTGGAACGCCCGCTGGGGTATCAAATCTTCAACCTAGGTTTCGGCAGCCCAATCAGCTTCCTCGACTTCATCCATATTTATGAGACCTTGACGGGCAAGCAAGCGATCACCCAAGTGGTCGATGCCCCGTTGAGTGAGGCGCAGATCACCTACTGTGACAACACCCGCGCGCGCGAACAGCTCGGCTTTGCCCCCAAAGTGGCTATCGAGATGGGGTTGGCACGGACATGGCAGTGGTATCAAGAACGCTATCTGAGCAGCGCCCCATGATCGTGCGGCGTTTGCTCGCTGGCATCAGTTTGGCAATCAGCGGATTTCTGATCCTGCTGTTGCTCTTGCGTTTCGTCCCTGCCGAATTGCCTTCCCTGCTTATTTTGGGACTCAGCTTGACGCTGCTGTTTTTCAGCGCTTTGCCGGTGGCGCTGATCTTGGCGTTTTTGGCGCGGTCGCGCGTGGCGCTGGCGGTCAGTGGGGCGCTCTGCATCGGCGTGCTGGTGTGGCTGGGGATGGTATTTCTGCCCAAAGCGACTTCGCCGTTTGAGGGCTTCACCGTCATCACCTTCAATATGGGCGCAAAGCACGAGATCATGTGGGATGTCGAAAGTTGGCTCAATACTGCTCCGTCTGATGTCGTCTTGGCACAAGAGACCTTTAATTATCAACTGCGACCGGGCATTGAGAGTTTGCGGGCGGTCTATCCTTACCAAGCCATCCAAAGAACCGAGATCGGCTATCGGGGCAATACCACCTTATCGGCATACGCGATTTTGGCAGAGGGGCGGGAAGGCTTTGAGCCGGACAGCACGTTTACGCGCGTGGTGATCAACTATAAAGGGACGCTGATCGCCGTCTATAACGTGAGTCTGCTTGCGCCCTTTGGATTGGGGTCAATCGCGCAACCATTGTCTCTGATCACCAGTTTTGATGTGACGGTGCGCAATGCGCAACTCACGGCACTACTCGAACGGATCGAAGACGAGACTTTGCCCATGATTGTGGGGGGAGAGTTCAACGTGACCGAGTTCGACCCCGCCTATGATCGACTGCGGGCGCACTTGCGGGACGGTTTCCGCGAGGCGGGCAGCGGACTGGGCTTCACTTTTCCGTTTGGCGGTGCCTATTCCTTCAATGGCTTGATCGCGCCGCTACTGCGCATGGATTATCTATGGGTGGGGGCGGGCTTACAGGTGGCTGAGGCGCGGGTGCTGGCGACCATCGGGTCGGATCGACTGCCGATCATCGCGCGAATTCATTTGCCTGCCTCTTAAACGGCGCGTCCATAACTATTAATAATCATTGAACAACAAAGAGTTGCCCGCAATTTTTGAGACAGCCCTGCGGTCAACGTATTTCGCGCGCGCTGCTAGCGCGGGGTAACTGCTCAGCCCTCACCCTAAATCCCTCTCCATAAGCGAAGCGGCGGGGAGAGGGACTTTCTACCGCTTTTCTCCCCCTCTCCTGTTTGTGGGAGAGGGGGTCGGGGGGTGAGGGGTACCTGAGTAGTTACACCGCGGGACCCTTAGAACATGGAGCGGGGGACATCATTTTAGAACGATGTCCCCCGTTTGTTACCCTATATTTTGGTAGCGCGCAGGACGACTCGACATGAACGCAGAAGCCCCGACTTAGGGCGTATCCGTCAATGCCAACGCGCTCTCGATGCGCCATATCATAACCGAGCCATCATCGCTGGCGGCTGCCGCCCGAAAACCATCTGGCGACAAGGCAACCCCATTCACCCTATTCATATGCCCGCTGAAGGTTTCGACGATCTCGGCAGTTTCAACCTCCCATAGGTAGGCTGTGCCATCCGCACAGCCTGTCAGCACGAAACGTCCATCGTCTGACCAAGCGGCTCCTTGCACATCACTTGGGTGTTCAAGTTCTGCGATTACCTCCCCTGTTTCGACAGCCCACACCCGCGCGGTGAGGTCGGGTCCGCCAGCGGTCACGATCTGGGTGCCATCGGGCGAAAAGGCGACATCCCACAAATAGCCCTCATGATCACTCAAAGTGCGTTCTGGCTCACCCGTCGTGCTGTCCCATAAAATCACATTCGTATCGCCGCTGCTGGTGGCGATTAAACTGTCATCGGGCGAAAAAGCGACCGCACCCACATAATCCAGATGCCCTTCCAGCGTGAACAGCAGTTCGCCGCTGGTGCTGTCCCACACTTTTGCTAAGCGATCCAACCCGCCAGTGACGATACGGGTCGCATCCGATGAAAATGCCACCCCATAAATGCCGCCCCGATGTGCGTTGGGGATCGAAAGCGTCGGGATGCCGGTCGCCACATCCCATATCCTCAGATTGCCCGCGCCATCGCCAGTGGCGGCAAGCGTGCCATCCGTTGAGAAATTAACCGCAAAGACCCCCTGTGCATGAGGTTCAAAGACGCGCACGCTGGCTCCCGTGTTCGCATCCCATAAAGTCGCCTGACCGGGCACCGCGCCACTTAACAAGAATCGACCATCGGGGGAATACGACACCCGCGGCACGATGATATTTCCTGTAGTGCTATTCATGGACAGCACAAGCGTGGGTTCGTTGGTCGTTTGCGCCGCCGCCCCTCTCATGCCAAACACGCACAAGACTATGGCACACCCTAAAACAAAGAGTTGCGGGCGCGATATCTTCATTCTTGCGTTCATAATCCGCCTGACCTTTACACTGCAATGAACCAAATGGATAAAGAGATCTGCTTCTTGATGTTTATGCTAGGGCGTCACACCGCCATCCCCCGTTTTACTGAAATTGGTCGCCATCAGCGAGAAGTCGCTGATGTTGACGATGCCATCATTGTTGAAATCGGTGAGCGCGTTATAGCCGACTTGAACACTGGTTTTGCCGAACGCCGTCGCCAGCAGCGAGAAATCACTGACATTGACGAGGTTGTTGCCGTTGGCGTCGCCTTCGAGCAGCACTGTCGTCGTCAGATTGTTTGCGCCGAGTGCCAGCGTGATGGCGTGCAGCCGCGCCAGCGTATGCGTCCCCTTGATCCAGACGTTATAGCTTCCCGACGGGATATTGGTCAGCGTGATTTGTCCGCTGCTGTTCGATGTGAAATCGCCGGTCAAGACCGCCGCCCCGCCGCCCGATGGACTGATTTGGATATGATTGGTCGTCACCCAACCGGCATTGGGCGCGGTCTGTCGTCCTTGCAATGTCAGTTGGATGGTCAAGCTGGCACTCGGTGATGATTCATACGCGCCGATGTCCAGCCGACCGTCCGCCACACGCGGGAAGCCGAATCCGCGCTGGTCAAAGTCTGGCGGTGACATAAATAGCGGGTCGCCCGCGTTGATGGCGACACTGCCCGCCAAAAGCGCGTATGTCAGCGTGGGTCCGCCGTTATTGGCTAACGCGCCGAGGTTCAACGGTGCGGCAGCAGCATTGATCAGGTTGCCCGTCGTCGTGCCGCTGATGGTCGCCCCGCTGGTGCTGCCGATCAAATTGTAGCCTTGCGACGTGACCGTGCCGCTGATGTCCGTGCCCGCTGGGGCGATGTTCTGGGCTATCAGCGTATCGCCGAAATTAACCGTCCCCGCAAGCCGATAAATGCCGCCGCCGGATGTCCCCGCTGAGTTGCTCGCGATAGTGGTGTGGCTGAGCGTGATTGTTCCGCCATTGACGTAGATGCCGCCAGCTTCGTTGACAGACGTGTTACTGCCGAGTGTGCTGGTGCTGATGGTCGTGGTGCTGGCTTCGCCGCTGTATATGCCGCCGCCAAAATTCGCCGCATTATTGTGTAAAATGATTCTGTCCACGTTCACGATGCTGGTGCGAGCGAACAGCCCACCCCCGTAGATTGACGCATTTCTGGCGAAGTGACTGGCGTTGATCGTGAGCGTCCCGTCTTGTGTGTAAATGCCGCCGCCATCACCCCGCGCTGTGTTGCCGATGAAACTGCTGCTGTTGACGGTGACAGTGCCACCCGAGTTCGACATGCCGCCACCGAAAGTCGCGAGATTATTGGTAAAAGTGCTGCTGTTGACCGTGGTGGTGCCGAACAGGTTCATGATACCGCCACCCAATTGCAACGCTACCCCGGTCCCGCTGGTCGTGCGGTTGTCATGGAACGTGCTGCCGCTGACGTTGAGGGTTCCCCGGTTGTTGAAGATGCCTGGCCCATAGTTCGGCGTGCGTGCGCTAGAGAGCGTCGTATTGTTGAGCGTCAGTATGCTGTTTTGCAGCATGTAGATAAACCGGAATTCTGGTGCTCCCACGCCGCGCGTAATGGTGGATCCATTGCCGTTGAGGGTCAGCGTACCGCTCGTGACTGCGCTCTGAATGTGTGGCAGACCACTCGCGCCGCCCGCGACGCCAAAGATTGGTATCGTCGAATTCGTGTTGATACCGCTCAACGTATAGATTCCGCTCGATGCCAGATTGATCACATCGTTGGTCGCGGTGCCATTGGCACAGTCTATCGCGCGAATCAGCCCGGCTTCGTCACTGTTGGCGATGGTCGCCGGGAAGATCGGACAGATGTCCGCCGCGTCGGCTTCAAAGGCACCCGTATCGATTCTGCCAGCGCTGACGCGGGGATAACCCGTCCCGCGCTGATCGAAGGTGGGTGGCGCGACAAATTCAGGATTGCCGGCATTGAGCGCTACACTTCCGGGCAGCAGGGCAATTGTCTGCGTTATGCCGCCGTTGTCCACCAACACACCGAGGTTGAGCGGGCTGGCGGCGGCATCAAGGAGATTGCCGGGTAGTATGGTAATGAGATTAGCACCGCTGCTATTACTGATCACGTTATAACCGTTCAAGTCCATTACGCCGTAAATATCGGGACCGATCGGCGCGGTGTTGGCGGCGATCAACGTA
This sequence comes from Aggregatilineales bacterium, assembly GCA_038248285.1. GTDB lineage: Bacteria > Chloroflexota > Anaerolineae > Aggregatilineales > Phototrophicaceae > Flexifilum. The sequence goes on along the minus strand of JBBRTY010000094.1, from coordinate 7,273 downwards.
TTGGCGGCTCTAGTCAAGTAAGGGAATCCATTTATGGACACCCCGCCGCCGGTAGTAGCCGCGCTGTTGCCGACTAGCGTACTGTTGTTCAAATTAACAGCACCAGCGTTGATAAAAATACCGCCGCCATCGTCAATCGCCGCATTGCCGCTCAACGTCACATTATTGAGGTTCAGGATGACTGAGTCGACGGAGATCCCACCGCCATCCCTGTTGGCTACGTTGGCGACAATTGTGCTGCTAGTGATCGTGAGCGTCCCGCTTCGTAGGTAAATGCCGCCGCCATCCTCACTGGCGGTATTGCTCATGATGGTGCTGTCGGTGATGGTGAACAGATCTGAACTCATGGTAAATCCGAAGTTCATAATTGCACCGCCGGTACTCGCCGAATTGCCGGAGAAACGGGTGCGATTGATAATCACGCTGCCAGTGCTGCGAGTAATGGCACCGCCAAAGAAGGTCGAGCTATTGCCTTCGAAACTGCTGTCGTTGATCGTCAGAATGCCATAATTGTGGATCGCCCCGCCTGCCGTCCCGCCCACGACATTGTTGATATTTGTGTCCGTAGTTGCATTGCCCGTGGCGCTGATGCCGTTGAGCGTCAGCGTCCCGTCGTTAACGATGGCACCGCCAAAAAACTCCGCCCGCCCGTCGAGCAGCGCCACGTCGTTCAGGGTCAGGTTCGAGCTGTCATCGACGTAGAAAAAGCGGAAGTCCGGCGCGTTGGCGTCGCGCAAGATGATTGCGCCATTGCCGTTGATCGTCAGCGTGCCGCCAGTTGCCGTGATGGCGGTGATGGGCAGACCCGTATTGCCAACAGGAAAGTTGAAAACGTCCGTAGCGTCGTCATTGTTGACCGTCGTCAGTGTATACGTCCCGCCCGCCGCTAGGTTGATTATATCGTTGGCGGGGGTGAGGTTGGCGCAGTCTATCGCCGCGATCAGCGCGTCTTCGTCCCCATCCGCAATACTTGCCGGGAAGGTCGGGCAGATCAGCCGTTCATACGCGCCGATGTCGATCCTGCCAGCCCGCACGCGCGGAAAACCTGATCCGCGTTGATCCCGTTCGGGCGGTGCCGTGTAAGAAGGATCGCCCGCGTTGATCGCAACACTGCCCGGCAGCAGTGGAACTATCCCTGTCGTTCCGCCGTTGATGCCGAATCCTCCGAAGTTGAGCGGACTGGCAGCGCCGTCGAGTAGGTTGCCGGTTGCTAATCCCGTGATCGTCGCGCCACTGGTGTTGGTGATTAGGTTATAGCCTTGCGAGGTGATTGTCCCCGTGAAATCTGTTGGGCTGTTCGAGGCAAGCAGGGAATTCGTCAGCGTCACCGTGCCGGCTTCGTTGTAGATGCCACCACCGGCATCAAATGCGAAATTCGATACAAACGTTGTGCTGCCGATCATGGTGTCATTTCGCCGTGACATCAGCCCACCGCCATACGAGGCGTTGTTACTGTAAAGCGTGCTGTTGCGGATGGTCAGCGTGCCGTCTTCGCTGTAGATGCCGCCGCCGTCAAAAACGGCGAAATTGCTGTAAAACGTGCTGCCGTTCACGGTTGTGGTGCTAAACCTGCTGAATAGCCCCCCGCCGTAATTACCGCTGTTGTTCGTAAAACTGCTCTCGTTGACGACAGCCGTTCCGCTCTCGGAATAGAGAGCGCCGCCATCTAAGGATGCCGCATTCAGCAAAAAGGTGGTCTTGCGGGTGTTCAGCGTGCCTAAATTATAGACCGCCCCGCCATAACTAGCCGAGCCGTTCGACAGCACCAGCTTGTTCAATGTCAGATTGCCGCCCGCATCGACGTGAAAGAAGCGGAAGCTGGGGGTACCGCCCGCCGCGCTGCGGGTGATGGTCGCGCCGTTGCCGTTGATCGTCAGCGTGCCGCCGGTCACCGTCGTGACGATAGGCGGCAGCCCCGTCTCGCTGGCATTCACGGTCGTCAGCGTGTACGTGCTGCTGGTCAGGTTGATCACGTCATTCGCCACCGTCGCGTTGGCACACCCGATGACTTCGATCAGCCGCGCCGTATCCCCCGCGGGCACGATCGTCGGAAAAGTCGGGCACGCCGCATACACACGAGGAACATCAATACCCGCAAAGTGCAAACTCAGCAGCACACAGGCGAGTCCAAGAAATACGGTGTAGCGTCGTAAAGAATGAGCCATCTTTTCATCTTTCTAGCAAAGATCAGCGCGCCTTCTCAGCGTTATGATCTGGGCGGCGAGGTAGCAGTGTTCAATGTCTATTAAGCGATGATGCTATTGTAAACAGATTTGTAATTATGCGCTATTCGAGCAGTTGGGTTTATGCGAGGGGATTGGCGTGTCCGTTATGGGCATGAACTATGAGTCTGTTGCAAAAGGGTTTTGCGTGCAGCGGACGCGCAACGGCATTTTGTTGAAAAACACGGGCATTTTGTTGAAAAACACGGGCAACTTGTTGAAAAACACGGGCAACTTGTTGAAAAACACGGGCAACTTGTTGAAAAACACGGGCAACTTGTTGAAAAACACGGGCAACCACATTGGGTTGCCCCGACGAAACCCGCTGTTGTAGGGGCAACCCAATGTGGTTGCCCGATTTTTGCAATAGAATCATAGTTCATGCTTGCATGATGCATGATGCCCCTACAGAGTTCGGTTCGTTAACCCATTCGATGCCCCCCTTAACTGGGCAGGTACGTTTCTCCGCCAGTCTATAAAACGGCGCAACGCCGAGCGCCTTACCCGCGCAATGCCGGCAGCACTTGTTCGCCCAACAACCGAATCCCGACTTCGGACGGCAGCCCGTGTGGGGTGCCAAATTCCACCCGCGATGCCCCCGCCGCGAACAAGGCTTCGGCTTGCCGGATGAGATCGGACGGATCACCACTGAAGGCAAATGTTTCCAGCAAGTCATCACTAATGAGCGCCGCCGCTTCGTCCAAGCGTTCGGCTTCGACCGCTGTTTGCACCCGCGCCATGAGTTCGGGATCGACCTGCACGGTCGGGTCCAGCGGGGCGACGACGGGCAGATAGAGCGCCACCGAACGGCGCGCCGCCGCCCGTGCCCGCGCCCGATCTTCGTCCACGACGGTGACGGCACCCACGACCACGCCCACCGATCCGGCAGGACGACCGGCGATCTGTTCGCCCGCCGCGATATAGCCCTGAATCACAGGCACGATCCCCGGATTGGCAGACCCGCCGATCTTGACCTCATCAGCGATCTCGCCCGCAATCCCGCACAATTTACGCCCCCATGAGCCGATCAACAACGAGATCGGACGGCTGGGCAGGGGGTAAGGCGCGCGCACATGGGGTGCCAGCGTATAGACTTCGCCGGCATACCCGCCTGTGCGCCCTTCTAGCAGATAGCGCATCACTTCGGCGGCTTCGCGAATGGCGCGGATCGGCTGGTCGGATTCGTGAATGGCGTGGTCGCTCAGCCATGCCCCGCGCGCTAAACCGATGGAGACGCCCCCCGCTGCCAGCTCGGACAACAATGCCGCTTGCGCTGCGATGTCGATGGGATGCACACGGGCGGGCGGGATCGCCGCGATGCCGAGCCGGGCATGATGTAAGTGCGGTGCCATCAGCAACAACGGGGCGAAACCCGGATGAAATGGGGCGTCACAATACACGGTCACGCCGTCGAAGGCATAGCCATCGATGATGTGCGCCAAACGAATGTATTCGGCGGCGCGCTTGTCGGTTTGCAGGGCAATGCTCACTTGTCTCATGTCAAATCGTCACTATTCAAGGTGCGGCGGGCAAGGCGTTCGATGCGCATGATCAAGCGTTCTTCGGGGTCGGGGCACGCCACCAACGAGTCGCGTTCCAGCCAATCGCCCGCCGCCAGCGCCCGTTGTTTCGCCGCTAATAAGGGCAGCACGGCGCTGAGGGCATAGATGCAAAAATGTTTATCCGGCGGCAGTCGTAAGCGACTGGAGTCGGTGAGGTCAAAATAATCACCCACCTGCAAGCCGCAGACCGAACGCCCCTCAATGGCTTCGACGGTCACACGCAGATCGTAGAGTTGAAACTCATGGGACTCGGTCATGAGGTGTCGCCGGTGCGAAAATGGGGGATCACATCCCGCCCGATGGCACGCACCGCTTCGAGCGGGTCGGTGCCGAGCGGCGGACCGAAACTAAGGTGCCGTACCCCAAGCGCGACCAGCGACTCCAGTCGGGCGATCAGTTCTTGGGTGGTGCCCACAATGCCGATGCGCAACATCGCCGGCGTGACCAACCCTTTCGCTTTGTCGAGATCGCGCTCCACCATGATGGCATGTTCGATGCCGTCAAAGTCGGCGCGCGTCAAACCCAGTCGTTCCCAAATGAGCGGGCTGAGCGCGTGTCCATAATAAGCGATCTTTTGGCGTAGGGCGTCCTCGGCGGCGACCGGATCATCGCCGACGGCACACCACACACAGCCGGCAATATCGAGATCTTCGATAGCGCGTCCGGCGGTGGCGGCACCTTCTTGGATGTAGGACATGACCGTCGTGTAATGTTCGGGCGGGAACAAGAGCGGCAAGCCCCCGTCGGCGATCTCGCCCGTCAATCGCAGCATATGTGGGCTGAGCGCGCCCACATAAATGGGGACGCGCCGCTTGACGGGAAAGCGCATGTACGCTTCCTCGCTCCATTGCAAGAAGTCGCCGTCCAGTGGGGCGGGTTCGCCGGACAGCAAGCGCTTAAGGACGCTGATCGAGTCGCGCATGGCGGCGAGCGGCTTGCCGTGATCGATGCCGATCCACTTCATGAATTCGCCCGCGCCCGCCGCGATCCCCAAGTTGAATCGTCCGCCACTCACTTCGTCCAAGGATGCCGCCATCATCGCGATCTCGGCAGTGTTCATGGTGTAGGGGTTGACGATGCAGGTGCCGATCTCGATGTGCGTCGTCGCCAGCGCCACCGCTGTTAAAATCACCGGGGCGCTGCGCAAGAACAGATCGTGGCTCACCCAAAATTGATCGAAACCAGCGGCTTCGGCGGCTTGTGCCATCGTCACATAATCGGCGATGGGCAGATCGTTATTGAGGCGCAGGCTAAACTTCATGGCACGCTATCCCCGCTTGAATCCGGGCGCGCGGCGATCAGGGCATCGACTTCGATCTCGACGAGGTGATCGGGATTGATCAGGCGGCTGATCTCGACCAAGGTGCTGACGGGCAGCACGTCGGCAAAGACTTCGGCGTGCGCCTTGCACACCGCCTCCCAATGATCCATGTTGATCACGAACATGCGCGTACGCACGACATCATTGAGCGATGCGCCCGCCGCTTCGAGGGCGCGCCCGATCTTGGCGAAGATATAGGCGGCTTGGGCATAGGGATCGCCAATGCCCATGACGGTGCCGTTTTCATCGCTGGCGGTCGTGCCCGATACAAAGACGTGATCGCCCACCCGTACCGCGCGCGAATAGCCGACAATTTTTTCCCATGGGGTGCCGGTCGAGATATTTTGTCGTGGGGTCATCATTCGATCACGATCAACGATTGGAAGCCGTTCGTCAGTTTTTCGCCACCGCTGGGGCGGGCGACGACGACATCTTCGACACGAGCGCAGAAGCCGCCAAATTGCATGATGCTCGGCTCGATGGTGAACAACATGCCTTCACGTAAGGGCGTCGAGTCACCTTTGGTCAAGAAGGGGGGTTCGTGGACATCCACGCCGATGCCGTGACCGAGACGGTGCCGGAAGGCAGGACCATACCCCGCGTCTTCGACCACTTGGCGGGCGACCGCATCGACCGACTCGGTGGTCATCGCCCCAGAGCGCAACGCCGCAATCCCGGCGGCTTGGGATGCCATGATAGTATCGTAGACTTTTTGGAAATCACCTTCGGGCGCGCCAAAGGCGACGGTGCGCCCATAGTCGTAGCAATAGCCGTCATGCACCGCGCCAAAATCAAACAAGATCGAGACGGGTGGCACGAGTGGACGGTGCCACTTCTTCTCGCGATCTCCGAAGATGAGTTGATAGTTCGGTCCCGAATTGTAGAGTGAGGTGGTGAAGGACGGACCCAACGAGCCATGTTTGCGGAGTTGAAAATCAACTTCGCTGATGATGTCGAGTTCGGTCATGCCGTGCTTCAATAGAGGGAGGACATCGGCAAACGCCGCTTCGGTGATCACGCCTGCCGCGCGCATGACGGCGATCTCGTCTTCGGACTTGATCACGCGCAATTGGCGCAGGATGTCGGTGCCGGACACGAACACGGCGTCCGGCAAGATCGCTTGCAGGTTGATGACGGTAACGCCCTCGCTCCAATTGCCGATGGCGACTTTGGGATGCGCGGGCAGGGCAAAGCCTTTGAGCAGGTCGCGCACGAGTATTGCTGGGTCGTCCCAATCGCCCAAGACGCGGATTTGCACGCCCGTCAAGCGTTCCAAGCCGCCGAATTCGGCGGTCATGCGCGGTAGGGTCAAGACGGGTTCTTGGTTGGGGGCAACCCACATGCCTTCCAGCCATGCGCCGGGGTGAAGAGTCGCGCCGAAGTTGGGAGTATCACGCGGCACCCCCGCGAGGTATTGCAGGTCGGACGAGATCGGGAAGAAGGCGAGATCAGCATCAAGTAGTTCGCGGAATTGACGGATGCGTTGGCTGTAGTCCATGAACGGATGGCTCCATAAGAAGATGATGGTGTGAACGAGTGTCACAAGCATAACGCAAACTGGCGCGGAGGCAAAAAACGGCGTGACGATCACTGCCGATCTCGGCGGCGGCGGACTTGAATCGCCCCGCCCCGTTGTTTACGCACCCATGCCAGATACCGGGCGATGTCAGGGTTGGCGCGCAGCGTCTCTAAACTGTGTAGCTCTTTGAGCAAGGTGTCGTTGCTGAAAAAGCTGTGCAGGGTTTTGTGGCACGCGACGCACAATTCGACCATCTCGCGCCCGCCTTTGCTTTTGGGGATGAGGTGATGTTTGGTGACGACGCTGACGGTGCGTTCACACAGGGCACAGTGGAATACGGTGGGTGGGTTGGGCATGGTTCCTTCAAGAAACGAGGTGGTGTTTGAGGATAGTATACTCAAAAATTTTCTCGATGGCTGCAAAAGGGGCGCGCCAATTTTATGTATAATTGGTGTAACTGCTCAGGCTGAAAAACGGTCGGTAAAAAAGAGGGACATGACCGTTGGCGGCAAGTGGGCGGATATTCGGCGCACTGACTTTCATGTTAACGAACGATTGACAAGCGCCTAATCCGCCCCTACATCCACGTTTCGAGGGGTATTTTCCTTTTTTTCTTCACGTCTTCATGCCTCTCTGTTTATTTTATTCT
>JBBRTY010000093.1:0-14608 GCA_038248285.1 Aggregatilineales bacterium | reverse complement strand
GGTAGTCATGCCTAGACAAAGTTATGCGACGGTTTGGCGCGAACGACACTGTTTGCTCCCAAGCATTCTCTTTAATCGTTCACCGCAGAGTTCGGGACTGGCGTAGCATCCCGAAGTGCCTATAGTTTCGCCGCTAACGTAGCCTCGCAAGAGGCTGAGTCGGGTAAGCATTAGGGCTAAAAGCCCCGCCTTTAGGCGTGGGGATGCTTATGGTTAGCTTCCCCATAGGTAAACATCAGGCAGACCATAGGCGGCATATACACCGTCGCTCAAGATAGTGAATAAGCCTGTCCTGACTTCCAACGCCAGCAACAACGCCCCCTGCAAATTTTCTTCGGGGTCGGCGGCGAACGCGAGATACTGTCCATCTGGCGACCAGATCAATTGGGGGGTATTGGGGGTCGTATCCATAGTTTCTAAACCGCAGAAGGCGGTCACTGCGCCGGTTTCACGGTTGACCATGTGGATCGTAGCGGCGGGGGTGGGCACCGTTTCGGTGGGCATGGGCAGTACCCAAAAGGCGACGTTTTGGCTGTCTGGCGACCAACTTAAAGAATCAACAGCAATGCCGTTGATGCGGGTGATGCCATAGTTGCTGGTGAAGTCGGTCATTTGCTGTGGCAGTCGTTCGGTGATAGAGACTAGGAAAAGTTCAGCACTCGTTGGATCATCCTCGGCGGTGCCAGTGGCGACAGGTGCCACATACGCCAATGTGCCCCCATCTGGCGACCACCCATAAGCGTTGAAGTAGGGGCGATCCTCACCGAGTGGGGTTTCGGGACGAGTGCGACGCTCAATCTCGACCAAGGATCGTTGAAAAACAGCGCCATCGAAACGACTCGTTATGCCCCATTTGCCGCCCGATTGTACCGAAATGACATCGTTGACGGGGACATCACTAGGTTCTGTCCCACGCAAAATAAAGGCGTTCGTGCCCGGTGTCCAAATGAAGAATACGTCGTCTTCCCACCACAAGACATCGGTGGCACCCGTCGTCAAAAAGACACGATTGGAACCATCAAGGCTCATCGTGTTAAAAGCGTTGGTGGCATCATTGAAATAAACCATCTGCGCGCCATCGGGCGAGAGATGACAATTGCGCCCACAGGGGGCGGTTTCGGGAAGGGGATACCGCCGCCCGGTGGCGACATCAAAGTGCCATGTCGCGCGTCCGTCGAAGGCAGTCAAAATCACCCCGCTGCCTGTGAAATCAGTTCCGCGCGGTTGCAGGGTGTCGATGGGGCAAAATTGTGTGATCTCAGCCATTTCGCCCGTTTGTGCAGAGGTGCTTTGGTTTCCTGTCAATAGCACGACGAGGATCAAGATCAGGGGTATCAACAAGCCGTGATTTATCCGTGTGTAGTTAGCCATAAATGCGCTTGATCGCTCTTTCTTGATCGTTCAATGCTTTGAGTTCGGGATTAAAGCGCCAGAGGTGAACGGCGCTTAGGCGGTCGGTATCGCCGCCATCGGCGATGATCAAATGGTTGGCAGTGATCACACAATCCATCGGGCGGATCGGCGTCACCCCGGGAAACAGATTGTCAATCTCAGACAAGAGGCTTTCGCTTTCCGCTGACCGGATGGCGAAGTGTGCCCCGTAGATGACACGGGTATCGTAGTCATAAGGTTCACCCTGCTCGTCGGTTTGGGGGGCGGGCAATACAAACGCGATGCGTAGCCGTCGGCAGACGAAATATAGCCCCGTGATGGGTGTTTTGGCTTCGGAAATGACATAACTTTCTGCCAAGCCGAGCAGCATAGGCGGAGGCATGTTAAATTTGAAGTAAGCGCTTAATGCCATTTTGTCTTGTATCGTCATGGAGCGCACTAATGCATCGACTCGTTCTAAGGCGCGCAAGCCACGATGACGGGGACCGGCAAAATTGAGCCACATTGTTTGCCAACCAGACGATGGTTGTGCCATTTCAGTAGGGACAGGGAGCGGTTCTGTGACGCTGACGTTGCCATGATCTTCATCAATAGAGGTGATGATTTCGCCATCTGCCCCCACATGATGTTGTGCTAACCAGCAATCGTCGGTGTAGATCTCTTCGGCATAAATTTGAAGATCGCTGGTGACGCCGATGAGTTTGCAATCGCCAGTGTGTTTTAGACGAATGGTGCGTACATATTCTAGCTGTGGGAGTTTGAAATCGGTCATCATCGTAGCGTGTCCGTAGCATGGTCGATGGTGCGAACAGATGTATCTGCATGATATACTTGAAGCATCATTTTTTAGCATTCATTGAGGCTGTATTCGATGCCTGATCTTAACCTAAATCTGGGTATAGTGTCCACAGGATGGGCGGAGGGTACCCTAACATCGTTTGGGGTGGAACCTGTTGATAGCCGCTCTATACAACGCTCGACACATCTAAGTTTACGTAATGTTGCAATTTCACCTAAGCCGGTCACCGGATTGATGGAGGTCGTCATGCACTTGAGCGAAGGTAATGAGCATGACGAAGCCCAAGATGCGGGGCGCACAGTTGCCGAAATTCGTTCGGCGGCTGAAGTTGAGTTTGATGCTGATACCCCGCGTGGACTCATCGTTGAAGATGCTTTTGAACTCGCCGAAATTCTACAGATCACGTTGCGGCGGATGAAGATCGCCGCTGTTCACGAAAGCTATGGCAATCGTGCCTTAGAACGATTTTACGCGATCAAGCCGCAAATTGTCCTATTGGATATCAGTTTGCCTGATATTCCGGGTTGGGAAGTCTTGGAAAAGATCAAAGAACACAGCCGCGCGACCGGGGAACGGATGCCTGCCGTGATTGTGATCACCGCTTTTGGCGACCCCGCCAATCGTTTGGTCGGCAAGTTGCATGGTGTCTTCCGGTATTTGATCAAGCCCTTTACGCCGCGTGAAGTTGAGCAAGTGGTCAAAGAGGCGCTGAATACCTTTGCGTGAGGATGAGTCGTCGGGGATCTGGTGGTTAGCGCGTGGGGCGCGTCGCTTGATCCCCTGCGGTTTTATCGTCAGAATGACTAGGGTGTTTATGTGAAAATATTCCTCACAAAACGCTCTGCACAGATCATCCTGCTCGTGATGGGTGGAGTTATGCTAAGTGTGTGGCTATTTTTCAGAATTGCGCCCCCCACTGATTCTGTGATACCACTGGCGACCTTGATCCCCACTGATGACACAGTAACGACGGGGCGCTTGCAAGCCCTCTATCGTTTGGAAGTGGAAGCAGCGACGGATGGATGGACGCCGGAAAGGGCGGCAACCGCAGCACGGCATTGGCAAGCTATCGGGCAACCAATGAATGCCATCGCTTTTTACGAATTGGCAGACTCGCCCTTGATGTTGCGCCCCCTCAGCGAACTATATATGGAGGTTGGGGATTGGGGGCGGGCGGCGGAGACTTTGCAAACCTTGAGCGAGACTGCGAGCGACTCCTCGAACCGTGCATGGTCGATGGTGCAGTTGGGGTTGATCGCGATAGGGAGTGATCCCGTACAGGCACGGGCTTTGTTTTTGGAGGCGATCCGCCTCGAACCCGGGTATCAAGAGTCGCTGGCGACCCTTTTAGAAATTCTGCGCGTAACGACTGATCCGGTGCGTATCGGGTTTGTGCTTGCCCAAAGCGAGCGTTGGTTTTATACCGAACGTGCTTTAGCGTATGCCCCCGATGATCCGTTGGCGCTGGCGTTTATGGCGTTGGCGCGCGAAATGCAAGGCAAGTCTGGGACGGAGCGACTTGCCGAAGCATTGGCATTAGCACCACAGAACCCTCAAGTGCGTTTTGTGGAAGGCATTTTGTATCGATTACGCGGGCAACTGGATGCCAGCGTCGCGGCGTTTGCGCAAGCGACAGCCCTTGACCCATCGAATCCGGCGTTGTATGCCGAACTGGGCACCGCTTATCGCTTGATTGGCGATTTGCCGACCGCAGAACGTTGGTTACAATTTGCGCTTGAACTCTCTGATGAAGACCCGCGTTACAGCCAGATGATCGAAGACTTACGTGCCGAAGAACAAAATTTACTGCGGGATTTGGCATTGATGATGGGGGAGATTATCGCACCGGAAGTCACTGAGCAACCTAATGCAACTTCTGAAGCCAGCCCATCCCTCGATGTTACGGCAGAGGTCACGCCTGAGCGCCTAGCCCCATGATACAATCACGCTATTGATCTCACGTCCGATATCAAGGAAATTAGATGGTTATGCGTTCAAATTTGCGACGGGCGCTCCTCCTCATCCTTCCGACATTACTCCTCGTGATTCTGGTGCAGGTGCGGGCATCTATCCCCGACTGGCGCGCATCGGTCGTCGCTGGCGAAGCGGGGGCATTATTGTATGTCGCCACCTTCGATGGGGAAGCCGTTAGTTCATTTAATCGGGCGTGGTCACAGTATGAAGGACGTTTATCCGCCGCCGTAAGCGGGGATGTCCTGCGGATTGCTGTCGATGAACTGGGGGGTGGGGCGTATTCCATTGCCGATCCCTATTTCGGAGATTTTGATATGCGCGTAGTGGCGACCGCAACGGATGGCACCGAGGACAATAACGGCTTTGGCGTTATTTTTCGCTTGAAAAACCGCGACAATGAGACCCTTGCTGATGATAGCTATTATGCGTTTTTCATCAGCGGCGACGGCTACTATCGCTTAGACCGAGTCGTGAATGGCGTCTCAAAAACAGTGAGCGATTGGATTGAATCGCCCGCGATTAAGATCGGCATGGGCGAGACCAATGAAATCCGTGTGATTGGACGGGCGAACACTTTTGGGTTCGTCATCAACGATCAACCAGTACGACTGTGTGTACCGGATGATCCGAATGGCATCGGCACTTTATCCGGTGGCGAGTGCATCGTCGCGGGGACATCATGGGTTGAGTCATGGGCGGATGACACCATTGATGCGGGGCGGTTGGGCGTGGTCGTCCAAAACTTGGGGGTCAACGATCAAGAGGTGGCGGTGACATTTGATAACGTGTTGATTTATGTCCCTGATCCTGTCGATTCTGAGTCTGTGAGTGGCTAGAACCGATGTAATATGCCGCCTTTTGGCAATGTCAGCTATACTTGCTAACGTAGCCAACTGCGTTAACGTTTGTTTTTTGAGGATAAACGCCAAGTTTTAGAGGTAGAGTGCGCGTATTTTAGCAAGGGCTACGAGCGCTTATGGATGGAAAGGCTAAACAGATAGTATGGACGATCCGCGCGTAGAGATGCAGGCTGCGTTAAAAAAAGCGATGATTGCAAAAGAGTCACTTCGTCGCGATGTGTTGCGGCTGACGATGAGCGCGTTTAAGCAGGTCGAGGTTGATGAACGTAAGGAACTGACCGCTGAAGACGCGATGAATATCCTTCAGCGCGAAGTCAAAAAGCGCCGCGAGAGTATTGACGAAGCGCGCAAAGCTGGACGACAAGATATTGTTGACCAAGAAGAGCTTGAACTAACCTATCTTATCGTGTTCTTGCCAACACAGTTGACGCGCGATGAAATCGTGGCGTTGGTGCGCGAGGTGATCACTGAGTCGGGCGCGACTTCTGCCAAAGAGATGGGCAAAGTGATGGGACTCTTATCTCCAAAGGTGAAAGGCAAAGCGGACGGAAAACTCGTGAACGAGATTGTCCGCGAACAACTCCCTAATGCTTAGTTGGTTATCAGATTTTATCGATAGCGTCGCACCGTCAGCGACAGTGCGACGCCAACACCCCCTGCATCGTTTTAGCTTGGCGACGGTTGGGGTGGTCTTTGTATTGTTTTCGACGGTGATTATCGCTTATGATATGATCTTCCCTGCACAACAATCGACCAGTTCGTTGCGGGTGGGCAGTTTTATCGAGCAAGATATCCGCGCGCCTTTCAATATCACATATCCGAGTGAGGTGCTGACAGAGCAGAATCGTCAAACTGCTGCGGAGCGACTCGCCCCGATTTATGCCCCGCCAGATCCGGCAACGACACGCCAGCAAGTGACGCTGTTGCAACAAATTCTCGACTTCATCGATAACATCCGGCGCGATCCTTTTGGGACGCCAGAACAAAAAATGCTCGACCTTCAAGCGATCACCGCACTGCGCCTAGAGATGGAAGTGATCACTGGCATTTTGGCGCTGGATGAAACGACATGGCGGGCAGTGGGTGGCGAGGCGATCAATATTCTTGAGCGCGTCATGCGGGAACCGATTCGGGAGGGGGAAGTTTCGGCGGTGGCGGAACAACTGCCCTTGCAAGTGGCGACGCGGTTTGACCAACGCACGATCAATGTGATTGTGGCGTTGGTGAAAGATGTGCTGCGCCCGAATCGCTTTGTCAATGTCGAAGCCTCCAATAATGCCCGTCAAGAAGTGATGAATGCCGTACAGCCGGAAAGCCGGAATTTTGCGCAAGGGCAGATTGTGGTTGCCCGCGATACGCGGTTGGATGCTGTCGGTTATGAAGCGCTGGAACGATTGGGACTCTTAGCAGTGACCGATAGGCGGGCGCAAAATATTTTGCGGGCGTTCTTGACCAGTGTTTTCTCGGTGGTGCTGATCGGCTTATACCTGACCCGCTTTTCCGATCCGGCGTATATGCGCACGCGCTTTTTGGCGGTTTTGACGATTATTTTTCTTTTGTATTTGCTGAGTGCGCGTTTGTTCGCAGGGTCGGACCCGCCCTACTATATTTATCCAGCGTCGGGATTAGCTTTGCTGTTGGTGGCGATCACCAAACCAGAAATCGCGGTTATTGGCACATTGATACAAGGGTTGATGATCGGCTCGATTGCCAATAATTCGCTGGAAATCACTACGCTGGTGATCGGCGGTGGCATGATGGGCGCGCTGCTTCTGCGGCGTACAGAACGGCTGAATAGTTATTTTGTCATGGGCGTTGTGGTCGCTATCACCAATATCAGCATCGCTGCCCTATTCAATCTGGAGCAGATCAATAACGGTGCCGCCAGCACCTTGACCATCTTATTTTTGTATGCGGTGATCAACGGTGTGTTGTCGGCGATGGTGGCGTTGGTGGGTTTGTATGTGCTGACCTTCACCCTCAATTTGCCGACGAGTTTGAAATTAGTGGAACTGAGCCAGCCCAGCCAACCGCTGTTGCAACGGTTTTTGCAGGAAGCGCCGGGGACTTACCAACACTCGCTCCAAGTGGCGAATCTGTGCGAACAGGCGGCAAATGCGGTCGGGGCGAATGCCCAATTGATCCGTGTGGCGGCGTTGTACCACGATATCGGCAAGATGCTGAATCCGGCGTTTTTTGTCGAAAATCAAGTCGATGCCCTCAACCCTCATGATGCCCTCAATGATCCTTATCGGAGTGCCAGCATCATCATTGGGCATGTGACCGAAGGAGAACGCCTCGCCAAACAATATCGACTGCCGGTGCGGGTGCGCGATTTTATTTTGGAACATCACGGTACGACCAAAGTTGGTTATTTTTATACTTGGGCGGTGACCCAAGCGGGCGATACTGAGTCGGTCGATGCTGATCAATTCACATATCCGGGTCCAAAGCCGCAAAGCCGCGAAACAGCGATCATAATGTTGGCAGATAGTTGTGAAAGCACAGTGCGCGCCCGCAAGCCCGCCAATAAACAAGAAATCTCTGATATTGTGGATGTCATCTTTGAACAGCGAATGCGGGATGGTCAACTTGCCGAAGCCAATTTGACATTGCGCGATCTGGATATGACGCGCGACATCTTTATTGAAATGCTGCAAGCGGTTTTTCATCCGCGCATCAATTATCCGTCGGCGACGACAGCGGGGCGCGTTCAGATCGAAAAAGAATTGCCGCGTGACTCTGTGCTATTGACTTCAACAACAGCCACGAGTAGCAAAACCAAAACGATGGAATTGCCGTTTGTGGTTGATGATTCGGTCGAGCGGCGCAGCGAGATTGAAATGAGTGATCCACCGCCCGTGTATGCTACCCGCAAGCAACCGAGCGAGATCCGCCCCTTGGTGACATTGGATGATGATGATGCCCCTTTGCAAGAGGTGCCGCCGTTGCGCCGGACACAACGTCTAAATCATGTCGAAGACGATAATTTGCCCGATAAAAATAATGACAAGCTAGCGCACTAACGAAAGCGTGCCTATGTTTCAGATTGAAGTTCAAAATGATTTAGAGTTTGTCGTCAACGACGCGCAACTGATCCATGCTGCCAAGACCGTATTAGACATGCACGAGGTGGAAGACGAGGCAGCAATGACGATTGTGATCACCGATGACGCGGCGATCACCGCTTTGAACGTCCAGTTTCGCGGTGTTGATAGCCCGACTGATGTGCTTTCCTTCCCGATGGATGAGTCCCCGTTTCCCGACGAACCACCGTATTTAGGGGACTTGGTGATCGCTTACCCGTATGCGCTTGCCCAAGCCGAGCGCGAAGGCTATGCTATGAGTAACGGCTTGATGTTGTTGGTCGTGCATGGCACCTTGCATTTGTTGGGGTACGACCACGGGGATGCCGAACAGCGGGCGGAGATGTGGGCGGCACAAGATGAGGCGCTTGCCAGCTTGAACGTCCCCTTGTCGATTGTGCCTCGTTTGGAAGAGGATGGCTTGTCTCCCGACAGCTTGTCGTCCGACAAGGGAAATGATCCCGATGACGCGCTGGAGCCAGCGGACGATGAGTAAACGCGAGGACATGATTGAGGCGTTGATGGGCACATCGCGCATCAACCCAGATCAATTTAGCTACCGAACGAGTCCCCATCGCTTCGGTAGTTTGGGTTACGCGCTTGCCGGATGGATTTACATGTTGCGCCGCCAAAAGAATACCCGTATCCAAGCGGTAGCAAGCATGGGGGTGGTGATTTTATCGCTGTGGCTAGGCATTGGCTTGACCGAATGGGCGGTGATCATTCTGGCGATCACCATGACTTGGATGGCAGAATTTATCAATGCAGCGGTCGAGGCGGCGATTAATTTGTCTACTGATGACTTTCATCCGATGGCAAAGGTGGGCAAAGATGTCGCTTCGGCTGCCGTGTTATTGGGGGTGTGCGCCTCGGTGTTGGTAGGTTTGCTGGTGTTGGGTCCGCCGCTACTAACGCGCTTAGGACTGATATGAACGCAATCATCACCTCGGAATCGTATGAGGTGCGAGCTTGAACATGAGGGATTCCGCTTATGGACGATCACGAACCATTCGATAATGAACCATTTGATCACGAACCATTTGATCACGAACCATTTCCCGAAATGCCGCCGGAATCTGAGGAACCAACCTCTTCTTCAGCGCTAACTGCACCGCCGTCGTTGTCCCCGTTCCCCACTACGCTGCCGACTTCGCCCTTGATCGAACCTATTGCTGCCGGCGAATCGTCGCATCGTGGGGTTGCGCGTGCGCGGCGGGATCAGCGGCGGCGCACTCAAACAGAGGGGGCCGGTTCTGCCCGCATACCCTCCCCGCGACAACTGCGCCCGGCAGGGCAGTTTCGACTGCCACCCATCAAAATAACTGTGAATCGCAATTTAATCGGTATTATCGGTGCGGTCATTTTCATCATCGTGATTGTCATCTTCTTGGGACGGTTGCGTAATGATCCGGTGACATCCTATCCGAATGCGATTTGGATCGGCACAGAATGGACGTATGAGACCCATGAGGAGGGCGTAATTGGTGAGTATGCGCGCCAATTGCGCGAACGCCGCATTGGGACGATCTATGCGTGGGTGACGTGGCTGCAACCCGATCAAACATGGCGGGGCGAAGTCAATTTCGAGAACGTAAAAGCGTTCGTGACTCAGTTGAAGAGGGCTTATCCCGAAGCTATTGTCTATGGATGGGTGGGCGTGCCGACTGAATCGGCACCGGGTGTAACGCGCATTGATGACCCAGAACTACAAGGGCAGGTCGCGCTGTTTAGTCAACGGGTGGTGGATGAGTTTGGTTTTGATGGTGTGTTCATTAATGCCGAACCGGTTTGGGATGGCGATCAAGGCTTTTTGACATTGCTGCGTTCCGTGCGTGGCACAGTGGGATTAGATACCCCGATCAGCGCTGCTTTGCCGCCTGATTGGAGTCCGGCAGGGGCGACGATTCCGGTGCCGGCGCTGATCACGCCGGGGACGGAGTGGGCGAAAGAATACAAGCAGAGTGTCGCTTTGTTGGTGGATCAAATGGCAGTCATGGCATATCAGAGTGGCTTGACCACGCCTGAAGATTATAGCCAATGGGTCAGTTATCAAGTGCAAGTGTACGGCAACATGATCGCTGAACTCAACACGGATGTCGAAATTTTGGTAGGAATCCCAACCTATCCGGCTGAACCCCCCGGACATGATCCGGCAGTGGAAAATATCACCTCGGCGGTGGTGGGGGTGCGTTCTGGGATGATTGCATTAGGCGATGCCGCCCGCTATGTGGCAGGGGTTGCTATTTACGCGGATTGGGAAACTGATGATGATGAATGGCGAACGTATCAACAAACATGGCTGGACGGGCAATAACCCCTACCAGCCATGTGTTTTTTGCACCCTTTAGTTGTTGTTAGATACGCGCCAATGCGTATGTTAGTTTTGCGCCAATTCCTCGTAAAGACAGATCGCAGTATCGATCCCCATGTGGAACATCTTGCTCACATAATGTTCGTTGGGTCCATGTGCGCCATCGGTATTTAAGCCGAAGCCCATCAGGATGGAGTCGATCCCCAAGATGCGCTTGAAATCGGCAACGACGGGAATACTGCCCCCCTCGCGCGTGAAGATGGGGGTATTGCCCCATCCGCGCTCATAGGCTTTGACGGCTGACTGCATCAAGGGGGTGTGAATATCGACGATTGCCGGATCACCAGCGCTGATCAAGCTGACTTCGACCGTCACGGCGGGGGGAGCAATGCTCACGATGTAATCGCGGACAAGCTCATAAATGTGGCGCGGGTCTTGGTTGGCAACCAAGCGGCAACTCACTTTCGCCATCGCTTTGGCGGGCAAGACTGTTTTTGCGCCAGCTTCGGTGAATCCGCTCAGCAGACCGTTGATCTCTAGGGTGGGGCGTGCGCCGATACGTTCACGCAACGAATAGCCGACTTCACCCCATGTTTCCGTGATTTTGAGGTCGTTTTTGATGTCTGACTCGTTTAAATCGAGTTTGCGTAGTTCTTCGCGCTCGTCGGGGGTCAGGGCTAGGACATCATCGTAAAAACCGGGGACAGCAACGCTGTTGTCGGCGTTGTGTAATTTTGACAGAATCTGCGCCAGCGCCAATGCCGGATTGTGGATGATGCCGCCATAACCGCCGCTGTGGAGGTCACGCGATGGACCCACGACATCGACTTGCATATAGGTTAAGCCACGCAGCCCGTAAGTGATCGCCGGTTGATTGATGTCGCGCATTCCAGTATCGGAGATGACGCACACATCGGCTTTCAAAAGCGCGCTATGCGCCTGTAAGAAGGGCAGCAGATTGAGCGATCCGATTTCTTCTTCACCTTCGATGATAAATTTGAAGTTTACGGGCGCTGTTCCCTCGGTGGCGAGGAAGGATTCAAAGGCTTTGATATGGATGAACATTTGCCCTTTATCATCCGATGAACCGCGCGCGTAGATGATGCCGTCTATTTCGACCGGCTCAAACGGCGGGGTGTTCCAGCCATCTTCTATTTTGGCAGGCTGCACATCGTAGTGACCATAGACCAAAACGGTCGGCGCGTCGGCTCCAGCGTGCAACCAATCGCCATAAACGACCGGATGCCCAGCGGTGGGCATGACGGCGACATGCTCGGCACCCACACGGGTCAGTTCCGCAGCGATCCATTCTGCGGCTAAACGGACATCGCCAACTCGTTGGGGGTCGGTGCTGATACTGGGGATGCGGATCAGGTCAAACAATTGTTGGCGGAAGGTCTCGCCTTGCGCTTGGGCATAGCTTCTCGGTGCGCTGGTGGTCAAGGTGATGCTCCTCTAGGCAATACGGATCGAAAATGAGGTATAGAAGGACAAAAGGATAATGCAAACGGGCGCTTAGGTACAGAACACCGCCGCTGCGTTTTCCCAGACTGTTTGTTTGTCGGCGTCGCCGGGGGCGAAGGGGAAATAATAGCTGACGCGATCCAGCAGACCGTCGTAACGGCTTTTCACGGTTTCTGCCAGTTCCGAGATCGGCGCGACAACGGCAAATTCGTTGAGCATATCGTCACTGATGAGTTCGCCCATTTCAAACCAGCGCCCTTCTTTGGACATCCCATGGAGGCGTTCTGCCAAATCCCCCCAACCGTGCATATCCATGATCACCCGATAGCTGGGGGTACTGGCATAGAAAGCGATCTGGGCGCGGACGAGTGCCGCGTTGTCGTTGATCTCGGTTTGGTCTTTGCCCGTCACCACGAAGATCGCGCAATTGACAGCGCAGTCTGATGCTTGGCGTCCGGCTTTTTGGGCACCGAGCGCAATATTGGGGATCACCAGTTCGCGCAGGTACTTGACGGTATGGAAAGAGTGGACATGAAAGCCGTCGCAAATTTCCCCACCCAAACGGCAGAGATGTTCATTGACTCCGGCGATATAAACCGGAATGTTGGGCGTAGCGATTGCCCCGGGCGAGAAAAATGGCGTCAGCAAGGTGAACTTGTAGAATTCGCCTTCGTAACGTAAGCGATCCCCTGTTTGGAAACTATGCCAAATTGCGCGTAGCGACAAGATGTATTCCCGCAAGCGTGGGGCGGGTGAGTCCCACACGGTGCTGAAACGTTTTTCAATATGCGGTTTGACCTGCGTGCCCAGCCCAAGCAAGACGCGACCGCCGGATTGAGATGCTAAGTCCCATGCGATTTGCGCTGTCACCATCGGGCTACGTGGGAAGGCGACCGCTATCGCCGTCCCTAAGTCGATCCGTTGGGTGGCGCTGGCGGCATGGGTTAGTGGCAGGAAAGGGTTATGGGCGGTTTCGCTGGTCCATAAGCCGTGAAAACCGTAGTCTTCAACGGCACGGGCGATCCCGGCAGCGGCATTGAGATCATCTGGGAATATTGCGACATCAAATTTCATCAAGGGTGCCTTTTGAAAGAATCGTTTTTACGAAATTTGTGAGGCAATTATAGCAGAACAGTCCTTCGATTTACCTATCTTGAACACATGGCGCAACGTCGTTGTTTTGCCCATGCCCAAAATTGCGCTACCATGTATTGATAATTGCTGCAAGCGACCCTGTGGTGCCGGAAAAAATAGGTGAAATGATGCTGAACCAAAATCAAGAAGAGTTGCGCAAGATTGATCATGCGCACTGGTTGACTCTTTATGAAATAACCCAAGCCATCAACTCTAGCCTCGACTTCGATGAGGTTCTGCACAACGTCATGGACTCAGTGATGCAAATCACCCGTGCCCAGCGGGGTTTTATCATGGTCGCTAACGAGCTAACGGAATTGCTAGAAGTGCGGGTGGCGCGGAACCCCGAAGGCGAAAACTTGGCGCGCGATGAGACTTATAGCACAACAGTCGTGAATCAGGTGATTGCCTCGCAGACGTCAGTGATCACCAACAATGCGCAACTTGACCCGAAGTTTAGCGGGTCAAACAGCATTATGTTGAAAGGGCTGCGCGCGATTTTGTGTGCGCCAATGATGCTCAAAGCCCACCTTGTCGGCGTCGTTTATGTTGATACCACGATCAAAGCGGGGCTGTTTACCGAGTCTGATATGTATTTATTGAATGCGGTGGCGGGGCAAGCGGCGATTGCGATTGAAAATGCGCGCTTGTATAAACTCGCGATTGAGAAAGGGCGTTTAGAGCGCGAGCTTCAGATGGCGCGTGAAATTCAACAATCGTTATTGCCTCGGATGATGCCACGCTTGCCGGGCTATGAGGTCGCGGCGCGCTGGCGTCCGGCACGCGAAATGGCGGGTGATTTTTACGATCTGTTTTTGGTGGGCGACACCTTGATTCTGGTGATCGCTGATGTATCGGATAAAGGCGCAGCAGCTGCCTTGTGTATGGCATCGACGCGCAGCATGATCCGTGCCTATGCCTTCGCTGGTCAAAGCCCACAAGCCACCCTTTCACAAACCAACGATTTGCTGGTCGAAGATACGGACAGTGGTATGTTCGTCACCGCCTATGGGAGCGTGTTCACATCCGATGGGGTGTCGCATCATGTCAATGCTGGGCATAACCCGCCCCTCGTTTATCGCCACCGAACGAGAGAGGTGATGATGATGCCGCGTGGGGGCAGGGCGCTGGGTTGGTTTACCGACAACCCGCTCATCACCGAAAACTTACACTTAGAATCGGGTGATTTGATCCTGTATTACACCGATGGCGTGACTGAAGCCGAAGATCGTTACGGGGTTCAATTTGGTGAATCACAACTGGCGGATGTGCTGCAATCAAAGGCAAATGCGCCCATTGAGGACATCTTGACTTCTATTGAGCAAGCGGTCGATCTGCATTTGGACGGCGAAGCCAATGCCGATGATTTTACTTTGTGTTTGGTGCGCTATAGCGTCTAATCCCAATCAGAACGAAATTTTGGCAAAGTCTACCCTTTACACGGGGTTTGCCTCTGCTATACTTCGCCCTCGCTGCACTGAACGAGACATTGTGTTCATGGCAACGAAATATCCCAAGACGCACAAATCTCTTTTAGAGAATGTGAAGAAGGGGAAAAGATGGGGTTGACAGAGAATTGTGGTCTGAT
>JBBRTY010000092.1:0-14657 GCA_038248285.1 Aggregatilineales bacterium | reverse complement strand
TCGGAAATTCCCGGAGAATTTACACTCACTTGAAATGCACCCCGCTGAGACGCTGAGACGGCGGCTAAAGCCGTAAGGCGCTTCATCTACAGCCGCTGAAGCGGCGTAGCTTTCGCGGGCTAAAGCCCTACTTCTGTAAATTTTGCGTAGAGGCTCTAAACATGAGCGGCGCTGAGTGGGAATGGGAGCGTTCATTGCATCTGCCTAATGCTAGTCTGTAGAATCGGTAGGCGGATACCAAGGATTGGACAGATGTTTATCGTATTCTACGTGGAGACTCGCGGAATGTCAGCGACATCGGTTTTAGGTGCGCCTGCTCTTCCCAATTTCCGCGAAGGATAGCTGTAGATTTTAGCGACTCATTCTTGTATTCCGATTGCACCAAAGACGCGACTCACGTTTTTGAGCCGAGTCCACGCGGAAGTTAGAGGGGATCATGCCCATATGCGCATAGCCCTCACTGCCGATTGCGATCGCGCTCAAAAATCCCCCATGCGCTAAAACTCTGAGATGACTGCTTTATCTTCAAGCCAAGCGATCATATTCAGCACCAGATAATTCCAATTCTGGAACCCGCGATTCAGGAGTGGCTCCCCATTGTCCGGTTGATAATATTCGTGCATGGCTCCGAAACGTTCGACATCGCGTCCGAATAGCCGCACGGTACGTTCGGCAAGCGCGCGCGCATCATCCGTAAAACCATAACGCACCAGTCCCCGAAACGTCAGGTAATTGGAGACGCCCCACACCGGTCCTAACCAACAGGATGGATTACCAGAGGCGCGAATCGTATACATCTTCTCCATTTTGGACAATGTTCTCACCCCATATTCTGCATTGAAGGTGCGGGTGTTACGAAGATGCCCTTGGACGACTTGCTCCGCCTGTTCAGGTGTTGCGATTCCCGCCCACAATGCCAGAAAACCAGACCACACCCCTAGCCGTTGGATCAAGCAATCCCAATGCCGAGGATCCCCTGCGTGCAGCCCTGTCGTCTCTCTCGGCAACAAGTTGAGGTCAACACTATAGAAGAAACCATCCCGTTCGTCCCAACAGTGTTCAAGCACCGCCCGACGCACATTGTCCGCATCGGTGCGCATATGATCCCCAACATCAGTCAAATTCAATCGATCTGCTACATAAGCCGCAGCTTGAAACTCTTTGAACATCAGGCAGTTCAGAAAAATAGACCCCGAACTGCGCGCGGGGCGCGAATAGGTGCTGGGATCATTATCCACGCCAATCATGAGATCGCTTTGCCAAAAATAGAGTCCGCAGGAATGACGGTGATGGTTGCGGTAGTTATTGAGGAAAGTTTGCAAAAAGTAGAATTTTTCGCGCAACCATTCGGCATCTCCCCCACCAAGCTGTGTGATCAGGGCGGCGTGTTGTGCCAACGTGGGCTTGTGCATATTTTCGCCATAAGGATTCGATGGACGATACACCGTCCCGCTTCGGTCAATGACAATCGGAACCCACCCATCCATCCGCCCCCAATGGAGGCTGTTGAGGATACAGCCTTGTTCGTATCGACGAGCATCTTCTTGGGCGGCGGCATCGCCTTTTTCTAGTAAAATCTGCCGAAGCGCAATATTCGTCAACCACGAGTCCCAATCCCATAAAACATCGGCATATTGCTGGCTTCCGGGCGTGATGAAAGGATAAGGCAAATTCCCGCCGGCTTCGCGGAACATCCCTTGATAATGTTCCGTGAGATTTTGGCGGATCAGCGCGGCGTAGTGTTGAGTGTCAATCATCGGCTTCAAACCACCCTTTCAGCGGAGTCCAAGTGAACATAAAAGGCTGAATTTCCACAGCTTCCAGCGTAAAAACGCTTCCCATCGGGTGCAATCGTAACCGTTTTCCAGCGAATTGCCCCTAAGCGTGGGTCGTAAATATCTTGCCACGTTTCCCCCGCGTCCCGGCTTATCATCACCGCCGACCGACAGGGGGCATAATACAAAGGCTCACACACCACCACGATTAGCCCATGATCAACGCCACTCACCGCCAGCGAGGTCGCATTGAAGATGTGGTCTTCGAGCGGGAAAATCTTTGCCCATGTATCGCCATAATCAGCACTACGCCATACGCCTTCACGGATAAATCCCGTGTACAAAACGCCCGGTTGCTGTTCATCAGCCCGGATGACATTAATGACCGAGGCGCGATCTCGTCTGAAGGGCAATTGTTCGCCGATACGATGCCATGTCATGCCGCTGTCTGTGGACCGAAACAGCCCTTCTGTCCACTCCCCTACATAGAGCGTACCCTCGCGATGGGGATCGATGCACAACAGTTGATTCGTCCCGCACACATTTTTAGTCTGAGTGATCACCACAGACAGTAATTCATTTTCGATCCAGTGGCGTTCATAAGGGATACGCTGGATATGATCGGGTAGAGTCAGGGGTAGCCGTTCCCATGTCTCCCCCCAATCAAGCGATTGAATCAAGCCTGCACCTAGCGCAAGGACACCATCCAAGTAGGCATAGAACTTACCCGGTTGAAATGGGTCTTCAGCCAATGCCTGTACCGATACCCCCGCCGCTCGCGATAAAAATGCAAGCTGCGCTTCTTCAGTATCGGGCGCGACATGCAATTGAAAGACAATGTGAGCATCACTGCCATCTGCTGCCGCACTCACAATGGTGCAACCTCCAGAGCCTTTAACGCCATAGAGTACAAGATTAGGGCGCAAGCGCGACGCGACCAAAGCGGTGCTGTCGGGTTGGGGCATATCCACCTCTGGACGAGGTAACGCCACAAAAGTCCGCCCACCATCGATACTGACCTTCGGATTATGATCTGCCGAGACCATATATACAGTATCGATTTGGGTGGGATGGGTGACCATGTTCTCGATACAGATATTTTCCATGCCTTTAAACTGATTGGCATCCCATGTCAATCCAGCATCGTGGCTGATGGCTACACCATACCAATTGGTCATATAAAGGGTGCCGCTGTCGTCTACATCAACGCGGATTTTAGCCGTCGCCCATCCCGCATAGGGTAGCGTCATATAGCTAGGATAATGCCTCAAGTCTTTTTCGCTGTGCCACTTGACCAAATGCCATGTTTCGCCACTATCAGAAGACCTAAAAAGACCGATTGGCGGGACGGCAGGGTCACTATTGGGGAAGGTGGCGGCGGCGGTATATAGGCAGTTTGAGTTTTGTGGATCAATCGTTACCGTGCCAATTTCGTATTTTGACAGTCCCGGCGCAAAATTTTGCCAAGTGCGCCCGCCATCCGTCGATTTCCTGACGCTATCAAACAGACACGCGGCATGGAGGGTATCGGGATGCACAGGGTCAAACGCAATTTCGGCAAAATCCATGCCCTCGTGCAGCACCTCCCACGTCAACCCTCGGTCAGAGGATCGATACAAGCGCGCCGGATTCGGACGCACAAAGTCGTATTGCTCGGCGATGATCCTAGGATCACGGTCATAACTGCCAATGGTGCCCACATAGAGGGTATCTTTGAGCAACGGGTGAAAGTAGGCACAAGTGATGCGCTCATTTTTCAACCCGGTGTAGTGCCAGTGTTCTCCCTCATCATGGCTGATCCAGATGCCCGCCGAAAAGCCGCCAGCGATGACTCCCTGTGGATCATGAGGATCTACCTGAATCACTTCGCCATACTGACGTGTTTCGCCATTCCCGAAAAAGTCCACTGCACTGCAAACGGGAACCCAACTTTCGCCACCATCAATACTTTTATGGATGGTCCCAAAGAAATCACTTCCGCGAACTGATCCCGAACCCCGAAAGAGGATATTCGGTTGATGTGGGCTGAGGGCAATACTACGGATGTCATGCTGGTGGTAATCGGTGATGCCGTTATTGCAAGCCCACCACGAGCGTCCCCGGTCGTTGCTTTTAAAGACCCCGGCGACATCCGCACGCGCGTACATAATGTTGTGATGGTGTGGGTCTTGGAGTATACCTTCGATAAAACCGCCCCCGTTCAGGGTGGACTGATGCCAAAGTGTATCGCTCATCAATTGATCATCCTATCCTGATGAAAAAATATTGAGAATTTTCAAGCGTCGAATAAAATCTACCCGCCCATTTACCCTGCGATGAGCAATCCGGTAGCAAGTGCCTTTTCAAACTGTTCAATGGTTTGCTGAATCCCCACGCTCAGCGGCGTTTCATAAACGTCGGGGAAATGCGACCGTAATGCTGAATCGTCGAAACCTTCGGGGAATGCCAACATTCGTTCAGCGACCGAAATATCAGCATCGGGGCGCACCGCTC
Organism: Aggregatilineales bacterium; assembly: GCA_038248285.1. Lineage (GTDB taxonomy): Bacteria > Chloroflexota > Anaerolineae > Aggregatilineales > Phototrophicaceae > Flexifilum. Next base: position 10,389 of record JBBRTY010000092.1, on the reverse strand, counting down.
GAATCAATGTCGCTACCTCGTTTACCGAGGTTGGTGTACCGCCTAAATTAAAACGATATGCACCCTTCAGAGGCAATAACGCCGCATCAATAAATTGTTGGGCGACATCTGAAGCGTGTTGAAATTGCATGACCCCGCCAAAACTGATCGCGAAGGGCTGTCCTGCTGCTGCTGCCAACATCGCTTTGGTAGGTTCGCTGGTCATGCCTTGATCGCGCCCTAAGCCATACACCGTGTAAGGGCGCAGTGCGGTACTGCTAATCTCATTTTCCAGCCAATAGACTTGTGCGATACCCTCATCCGCCTGTTTATAAACACCATAAAGCGTTTGGGGAAGAAGTGGGGCATCATGCGCGATTAAGCCGGGGGGATACAGGCTCGGATTACCGTAAACAGCTATCGAACTGGCATGGGCAAGGTGCTTAATCCCATGCTGACGCGCAGCTTCAAAAATATTCACGGTGCCCACAACGTTGACTTGCGCCCCCATCACTGGGTTCGCCCGACAAAAAGGCACCTGAAGCGCGGCGAGGTGAATGATGTGGGTAATGGCTTGCCCGCTGATCACCTCCGCAACCGTCGCATATTGGGTGAGATCGCCTTGAACAAAAGTGATCGCTTCTTGCTCTTGTGGGGAAAGCAACAAATTGAGGCGCGAACGATTCGCGCTCAAATCAAAACTGACCGCTTTTTCACCCCGCTTGGCGAGATGATAAAGCGCCCACGCGCCGATGCAACCCATTGCTCCTGTAACCAGAAAAACACGATTTTCATGATTTTGCGCGCTCATATTTATCAGCACCTTTATCGTAATTGATAGGTTCGAAGTGCATTTTCACAGAAGATTGCCCCTCGCTCTGCCGCTGTGAATGATTCGGTTGCTGCTTGTAAAACTTTGATGATGTCCCTATAGGAAGTCGTGTCCAGACCAAATGGATAGTTACTGCCAAACATAAGGCGCTCACTGCCGACCCCGATGTCAGCCAATGATAGTTAAATCGAGACCGCTGCCAGATATGGACATGGGTATCGATTAATCCAAATTCTGCTGTTGTCGCCATATTTCGTACTCCTGTCGCCCTTCCTCATTCAATGGGTAGTATTTAAGGAGAGACCCGCCCTCCTGCATCCGTACCCGGCTGAACGCTTCCCAATCTTCATGAGCAAGGGTGGCACGAACAATTTCAGGGGCAATTTGACGCGGGATCACCACGGCACCATCGTCATCGGCGATCATAATATCGCCGGGCAAGACCAACACACGGCTACACGCAATCGGCACGTTATAAGCCCATGGAAACAGGCTGGACTGCGAAGCGTAATTGGGGGTAAATCCGCGCACCCATAAGGGCGCACCAATTTTCTGAACATGGGGCCAATCCCGTATATAGCCATCCGCGACAATGCCTACCCCACCCCGTGCTTTGAAATAGGTGATCAGCATTTCGCCCAAGCAACCGGTATAAGGATCGCCAAACGCTTGGATTGCCAACACATCCCCCGGCATAACTTTTTCCAGCACCGCCCATAAAGCACTGTGTTTTTCGGCATATTCTTGCGCTATCCCCGATGCGACATCTTCGCGCTGAGGCATGAACTGAAGCGTGAGAATATTGCCGACAATTTTTGTGCCGGGAATAGTGGTTTTGGGTCCTTCGATAAAGGTTTGACGAATCCCCATTTTGTGCATCATGGCGCTAGCGGTGGCACTGCTCACCCCATGCAATTGCTTGATCAAAGCTGGATCGCAACGCACAGGGTCATCACCGTGAATAGGCAAGGTGATGGCGGTCGGCGGCAATCTATCCGAAGCGAGAATCTGAGAGGAAGGTGCGTTATTGGTCATGGGCGAATACCCTTGTCGGTAATGGGGCTTCGGATACGATAAAGTTGCTATCCTGCAATGTTTTCCATAATAGAGGCGGAATAGATTGTTGGAGGGCATTAATGCAAGCTTGGACTTCGGAACTTGTCTGAAAACCAACGACCACAGCTTTGATTGCCGGATGAGCGAAGGGAAACTGGGTAGCCACCGTGTGAAGAGGGATATCATACGCGGCGCACAACTGTTCAATGTCACGCACGCGCTCCAAGACAGTAGAAGGAGGTGGCGCATGATTATACCGGGCAGCGGGATGTGCCGCGCCCGTTGCCAAAATGCCACTGTTATAAATACTGGCAGCAAATACCGCGATTCCCTTCGCATAACACACATCAAGCAAGGGCAGCGCGCCTTGTTCTAGTAACGTCCAGCGTCCGGCAATCATGAAACAATCGAAATCCGCATGTTCAGCGAAAGTCAGTGGCACTTGCCATTGATTCATCCCCGCACCAATAGCTTTAATCACCCCTTGAGCGCGCAGATCCGCCAGCACGGGGAAAGTCTTGTCCAGAACTTCCTGTGCATACTCATCGGGATCATGGACATACAGGAGGTCGATATGATCCACACGCAGACGTTTTAGGCTACCTTCCAAACTCCGCAGCACACCATCGCGGCTATAATCACGGCGCACCGTCGCACCACTGATATCAAAACCCACCTTCGTGGCGACCACTACTTGGTCACGAGGGAGTTCACCGACCACCAGTCCGGTACGGGTTTCAGCCAAGCCACGCACATAATTGGGCGCACTGTCAAACCATGTAATACCCTGCTCAAAAGCGTACTTTAGGGTACTTAATGCTTGTGCTTCGGGGATGGGTTCCCCTCCTCCCCATGCCGGCGCTGTCGCTAGTGGGGCGCTCCCAAAAGCAACCAAAGGCACACGCAGTCCCGCTTTGCCAACCGGGGATGTGCTTGCTGAAATCGGCACCTAAGCCATCCGTTCCCACGGCAAGCGATAGCTTGGCGTGTTGACAAAGCGCTTCATGGACAGCTTCAAACGAATCTCTGTCGCAGGGGGCAACTGGATTTGCAACAAAGAGTCGCCAATGGGGAGGTGCTGCGCTTCGGTTTGCAGAGCCGGGGCAGCATACCCCGCCGCGCCTTGCACCCCGGGGTAATCGCTCACTCGAATATCGTAATCAGCGCTGATAAAGGTATGTTCACCAAATGCGCCCGCTTGTATCAACAGATCGTGGCTGGAAGTCACGCTTAAGTTGACTAATATCACCACAATGTGATCCGACTCGATCTTTTCTACCAGTGCGGCGGTGTCGTCCGGCAACCCGGGACGCTGTCGCTGTACATCGAAATAGCGTACCTGACAGTGGAGCAACCCGCCGTTGTAAATGATCTGGGGCGCACCGAGTGTCAACTGAATGAGCGCTTCGGTGGTCACGGGATTCAATTCCTGCCAATGATGAATGTTTACAGCGCGCAAATCCTGCTCATCACGGCGGATCATTTCCATGCGGCGGGCAACTTTGGCATAGCTTTCGGCTAATATTGCTTCTGGATACTGAGGGTTTTCGCCCTGCAAGAAGCACAACCACGGCTGTTCATGTCCACCGTCCTCTTTACTACGAAAAGCGATCAGCTTGCGCCAGTCGGTAAGGCTGGTTGATCGCAAATGCGTGATCCGTGCCCAATCCTCACCATCATGGGACAAGTTCCACAAAGCAATCGGATACACAGGCGTAGGGGTTTGGTAGTCAAACCAGCCCGAATCGCTGTAGCGGTAAGGCACCACAAAGAGTTCGGTTTCGGGGGTATGCTGATCCAGCAACCCAATCCAGTGATGACCGAGGCTCATTGCCAATTCCCCTAACTTGCGCGTCTGTCCAAGCGCATGAATGGCATCGATCTGTGCGCGCGGCAGTTCCAAATAAGTCTTATCACTCGTCAGTAGATAGGCGCTGCCACCCGCAACCAACGCCGCCATGCCGACGTTGTAATAGCCGTGGGGCCAACTCCAGCCGTATAACCCACCGTACCATTTCCCATCAATATACTCCCCCACTTGACCAGAAAGCCCCACATTGTCGGGCAATAAACCGCCATTGTGACGAGCGCGTTCTTGCCATGTACCCACATACTCGATGATCCACTGGCGGTACTTTTCGGCACCTGTCATCAAAAAAGCATTGGCGATTAAGCTGGTCACAATGAGATTGGTGGCGCTATCGCCTTTGCCCATCCGCTCCTGCATCACTACGCCCATGCGTCGTGCCAAAACCGGATCGCGCAAATCATCATACGAGGTGATACCTTCTACATCCTCATAAGGCAATCCATAAGGTGCCATATACGGATACCATTCGTAGCTCGGTTCGCCGTCGAAATAGCCCCAACGCGCGCCCATGCTGCCGTTATGGGGCGCACGAATGATCTTATGTTGCGGGTCGTAATTGATCGCGTCGGGGTCTTCATTCAAGTACAACCCCGCAAAACGCTGTGCCCGTTCGATCAATGTGGGGTGAGTCGGATCGGCAAGGCACAAAAAATAGAAATAAATGTAGCTCTCACCTTGATGGAATTGATCATAGCCCCGCTCATATTCCTTATCGACAAGTCCGAGGCGGGTTAATTGCTCTGTGACTCCGTTCCAGTGATGATGAGCCATTGCCAGCAGGTGGTCTCCCCCGCCAAGCAGGTAAAGGAGCGCCCAATTGTAGAAACTTTCATAAAAATCATCAGCACCGTCTCGGCTTTGATAGGAGTCGTCTTGATCATCACGCCAGATCAGGGAACCATCGGAGCGAGTGTACTTGGCGGCAAAGGGATGAACAGACTCACTCATCACTTCTAAGAGGCGGCGCTGCCACACAGCCCAACTTGGTGCTGCGGACAGAGGGAGACTGGCGCGAATAGTCTTTATCGGGTTAGAAATGTTCATTATTTTCATTCATTGACAAGTAAATCAATTCACTCTACAGTGCAGATTATAAATTGGTCTGACCACTAGGTCAATGGGTCAATAAACGATTATTTTGGCAAGACTTTTTCTAAAGTAGGGTTATGGACACCACCTTGAATCAATCCAACCGAACGACATCCGTTGCTTCATCAGAACGCAACCGATGGGCAATGATCCGAGGGCACAAATTCCGGCGAAATCTTATTTGGCTGCTGATGTCACTGCCCGCCCTTCTGTGGATTCTCGTTTTCAAATACCTCACCTTATTTGGAGCGTGGATCGCCTTCACCGACTTCAAAGTCCGACGCGGCGTTTTCGGAAGTGATTTTGTCGGACTCGATAATTTCCGCTTTTTATTTGCGACCGATACTGCCGTGCGGGCGACGATCAATACGATTGCGCTTAATCTTTTATTCATCTCAGGTGGCGTGATCGCATCCATGCTCATCGCATGGCTACTCTATGAAATCTATACCAGCCGTCTGACTAAGTTCTACCAAACCATGTTGCTGCTCCCACGTTTTATCTCGTGGGTGGTCGTCGGATATTTTGTCTATGCGCTTTTGGCAACCGACAACGGCTTAATCAACATGTTGTTGCGCAATTTCGGTTTAGAGCCAGTATCGTGGTACAACACGCCCCAAGCATGGCCCCTCATCTTGTTGTTGACTAGCCTTTGGAGCGGTATGGGCATCGGCAGCTTGATTTACTTATCAGGGATGCTGGCGATTGACACCCAATTGTTTGAAGCCGCCCGTATTGATGGCGCGAATAAGTGGCAGCAATTTATTTACATCACTTTCCCAATCATCATGCCCCTTTTGGTGATCAACTTACTGCTCTCTCTGGCATTTATCCTCAATGCCGACTTCGGCTTGTTTTTTCAAGTGACCCGCAATCAACCCTTACTTTATTCAACTACCGATGTCTTGGACACCTATATCTATCGTTCGCTCATCGTGACCCAAAACGTGAGTATGGCAGCGGCGGCTCAGTTCTATCAGTCGATTGTCGGTTTTGTCCTCGTGATTTTCTTCAACTGGATCGTGCGGCGCATTGAGCGTGCGGACGAACCGTTGGCATTGTTCTAAAGGCGAATGATGATGACTTATTCCCAACGATTACGTGCCCAAAAACGGTTGGATACAGATAGCCTGATGAACTGGTTAGCGCGCTTCAGCGTTCACATCGTGCTTATTTTGTTGTCATTAGGGTGTTTACTCCCGCTTGTTTTGATCATTTCCGCTTCATTCACTGATGAAATTGCACTGACGCGCTTTGGGTACAATCTTATCCCAGCACAGTTCAGCACCACTGCTTATGAGCTTATCTTCCGCAATCCAACTGTGATTTTGCGAGCTTATGCGGTCACGGTATTTACGACGATTTTTGGGACGATCAGCGCCCTCGCCCTGATGGCACCGCTTGCCTATGCGTTATCGCGTCCCGATTTTATTTTGAGAAAACCGCTGTCCCTCTTTGTCTTCTTCACCATGTTGTTCAGCGGGGGCATCGTCCCCTACTACATCCTGATGACCCAATACCTGCGCGTCCAAAACACACTCTTCGCGCTGATCCTTCCCTACTTGGTGGTGGTCTACTATGTTCTCATCCTACGCACCTACTTCGCCGCGTTACCCGCCGAATTGATCGATGCTGCGCGGGTGGACGGGGCAGGTGAGTTCCGTATTTTCATCTCGATTGCGTTGCCACTGGCAAAACCAGCGTTGGCAACCATCGCGCTCCTCACCGCACTGAACTACTGGAATGACTGGACAACCGCGCTCTATTTCATTCGCGACTCACAATTGTATCCCCTGCAATACATGCTCTACATCATCCAGAGCAACGCACAGGCGATGCAGTTACAAGCCAGCGTCGGCAACATTTCGGTCGGTGAAATCCCAACTCAAACAGCGCGTATGGCGATGGCAGTATTAGCGACGGGTCCCGCCGCGCTCATGTTTCTGATCTTTCAACGGTATTTAGTTCGGGGCGTAACGCTGGGCGCATTCAAATAGGCATTTCTGCGGTTCACCATCTACCGCTGCACGATGCACGATTCGCAGTTTTTTCACAAGGAGTTTTTTGTCATGGCAAAAGTGTTTTCAAGACGTACAGTGCTTAAATCGTTGGGTCTCGCCGCTGCTGCCGGTGGGTTTAATTTCACGGGGCTATCCAAGCTCGCCGCCGCCAGTTCTCGTCGCTATCAAAACCTGCCACGCTTGGTCTATTTGTATCCGGGGGCACCTCAAGCGGATGTTCTGGCAGTTCAAGATGCGATGAGCGTATATATGGCTGAACGTATTGGCGCAACGATTGAATTGCGCGCTATTGATTGGGGCGCGTATGATGGGCAGATTAGTCTCATCAATGCTTCCGGAGAAAATTATGACTTAGGCTTTACTGCCCCTTGGATCAACAACTACTATACCAACATCAATCAGGAATATTTGGCATCCATCGGTGATATGTTGCCCGAACTTGCGCCCAACTATTGGGCAAGTTTGACTCCCGAAACATGGGAAGCGGCGCGCGTGGGTGGCGGCATCTATGGGGGCATCAATCAACAGATTTTCGTAAAACCGTTCGGTCCCTACATCCGTACCGACATCATCGAGGCAGTCGGCTTGGCGGACGCCTTTGCCAGCCTCACCAGCTATGAGCAACTCGACCCGATCATGGCAGCGATTAAAGAATATGCCGATCAAGATGACACCCTGACCCATGTGACCTATAACCTTGCGCAGATCTTGGTCGCCGAAAACTGGGGCTTTGATCCTCAAAGTTCGGGCTTGATCGTTCGCAGCACCGATGAGTCTGCCCAAGTTGAGATTTATAGCCAAACCGATGAATACCGTCAGGCAGTAGAAACAATTCGGCGTTGGTATCAAGCGGGATATGCCCCATCAGATGTAGCGCTATGGAGCGAAATGGACGCGGCATGGGTGGCAGGACAGTACGCTGTGCGCGTATCCGATATTGTGAAACCGGGTGGCAATGCTGAAGTCCAAGCCCGTTGGGGTTGGGCAGTCACCAGCAAAGCACTTGCAGAACCCCTACTGACGACCGGTGGTGTCACCGCCACGCTGAACGGTGTAAGTTCAGTGTCAGCGAATCCTGAAATTGCAGTGCGCTATCTTGAATTGGTCAACAGCGATCCGGTGTTCTACAACCTGTTGTGCAAGGGCATTCAAGGGACGCACTGGGAATGGGCAGATGAAGGACAGCAACTCATCCGTCCGGCAAACGGGGCGGCAAGCTTTGGCGATACTGGCTATAACCCCAATACCGATTGGATGTTCGGCAACGTATTTAATTCCTACTATGGCGATGCCACCCAGATCGGCGCGTGGCCCGAAACTGCTGAACTGAATCGCAATGCTCGCCCGTCACCCATTCTCGGTTTTACCTTTGACGGCTCATCGGTCGAAACTGAAGTCGCCTCAATTTCGGCAGTCACACAAGAATTTGGTAGTCCGTTGGGTAGTGGTACGGTCGATACTGCCGAAGGTTTGGAGCGTTATAACCAAGCCCAACTGGATGCGGGTATTGAGCGGGTACGCGACGAAATGCAACGGCAAATTGACGCTTGGAAGTCTGCCAGCGCCTAACGCCGTTTCCGAAAAAAGCACGGGTGTAGGGGTTAACAGCCCCTATATCCGCGCGCCAAAAGTTATCACTTCATCCCAAAATGGCGTATGATGGTTGCCAAAATTGGTTAGATCACTTGGACATTAGTCAATGACGGACTCACAATCGAAGCTAAACAATCAATTTCGTGGGGCGATTCATCGCGAGGCAATTTCTGACCAAATCACCGAGCGTGTTCTCTTATTGATTCGCGAGCAGCAACTACGCCCCGGTGACAAATTGCCGCCGGAGCGCGATCTGGCAGTGCAGATGGGCGTTAGCCGTGCGACCGTGCGCGAAGCATTGCGGTCCTTGGCGATGATGAATGTGGTCGAACTGCGGCATGGATCGGGCACCTATGTGACTTCGCTCGAACCAAAGTTGTTGGTCGAGAATTTTGATCTGGTCTTCTCGCTCAATGACAACTCATTTTTAGAATTGATCGAAGCCCGTGAAGTCATCGAACCGGGCGCAATCGCCCTTGCCGCCCAACGCATTACCGACGAAGAAATCATCGAACTTGAGGATGTCATCGCCCGCTCGTGGGCGTGTTTGCGGACACAACCTGCCAATTTTCCCCAGTTGGATATCGAGTTTCATGTCAAAACAGCCGCGATCTCGCGCAATTCTTTGTTGACACGCATTATGCAAGCCATTGCCCAACTGAGCATTGCCAGTAGTAAGCGCACAGCAGTGGACAAAGGCAGCGTCGATCCTGCGCGCGTCGAAAGAGCGATACGGATGCACCAAGACATTTTGGATGCACTCAAGGCACGTGACTCTGAATTGGCGCGTAAACAAATGTTTGCTCACCTGCTGTCGGTAGAAAATACACTGCGCGGTTTGCCCCCCTACTGATTATGAACCAACGGTGGCTATGAAAAAGGGAATTGTGTCTCTCAACGATCTGCTACATCAATTGCTGTCCCATTTTCGTGTTAACCACCCTAACTCGCCGGCAAATACCATTGTCTTTGGCTTTGTTACCCCTGATGGCGAAGCGCTCTCAGTAACAGTCAATCGCGAGCGAGCGCTCATCACCGACGGCATTCGCGATGCCGAGTACCTCATTTATGGCTCCATCGCGACGTTAGAAACGGTATTTACACCGGATGCACCCAACCGCGCTGCCGCTGTTGATCAACTTGAAATGCGTCCCAACTATCCGTTTAATCATTACCTGTTGTCGATTTTCTTAAATGCGTTTAACCGGCATATCCCAGATCTCGATTATGTCGCGAAACGTTTAGAGGGGGTTTTTCCTTTCCCCCCTCGCTATCCAGCGACCCAAAATCCATTTCGGATGCGCCGTTATGAGCCGTCTATCCTGCCCATATATGATCACGGGCGCTTGCCACAGTTAATCGCAGATGACCATCCTGAATGGGTCGCCATGTACGATAAGGCTTGGCAACTTGCCTTCAAAAACTTGCGGCAACCTGAACCAGAGTCCGGTTTCATCGCTAATTTCATTGATCCCGCCTTTAATGCCAATACATTTATGTGGGATAGCTGTTTTATGACGATGTTCGGCTGTTATGGGCGGCGTTCCTTTCCGTTTATTCGGACGATGGATAATTTTTACGCGAAACAGCATGACGACGGCTTCATTTGTCGCGAGATCAATACCTTCACGGGTACCGATTTATTCCAATCGCTTGACCCGCGCAGCACGGGCCCCAATATCCTTGCATGGACGGAATGGCAAGATTATCAGCATAGCGGCGATCTGGATCGACTACGCGCTGTGTTCCCCGTATTGGTGAGTTACCATCGCTGGTGGAAGGATTGGCGCACACACCCCGACGGCAGTTATTGGACGAGTGGTTGGGGCAGTGGCATGGATAATCAAACCCGTGTCCCTCGCTCAGAATTTCATCACCGACACTATACATGGCTTGATGCGACGATGCAGCAGGCGCTCAATTGCCAAAAATTGCTCGCTATAGCGGGC
>JBBRTY010000091.1:0-14668 GCA_038248285.1 Aggregatilineales bacterium | reverse complement strand
GACGCTTCATGCGTTGCTCTATGTGCATCGACGCGGTTTTCTGCATCGCGATCTTAAGCCCGCCAATATCCTCATCGTCAATGGCACTGTTAAGCTGGTCGATTTTGGAATCGCGTCTGCCAAGAGCCAAGATGCGGAAATGGCGGGAACGCTTGGCTATATGGCGTTGGAACTTCTGCACGGGGCGGCACCGAGTGAAGCGTCCGACCTTTATGCCCTCGGCGTGGTCGCTTACGAAATGCTGACTGGTCAACACCCTTTCGATGGGCATAACGTTGATATCCATACCGTAATGCAGCGTATTTTGTACGAGTCGCCGGATCTGACGTCCCTTTTAGCGTTGAACGAAGCGGGTGATTTTTCAACCACCAGCCTACTGTCATCATCCTCGTCTATCATCCATACTGCGTTTATTGAAATGACTGATCACAGTACGATCCTATTTCCGCCAGAGGGACACTACGCTCCCAGCCTTGACATGCCGACGTTCGTTGCGAGTTCCCTCAGCGACGACGCGCCCATCACCCTGCCGGATACCCTGCCTACCCAGCAAATTGATACTGTCGATCTAGACTCGGCAGTGATCGCTGCCCCCGACCATAAGCCAATCCCGTCGTTTGCGCTCCCTACCCCCTCCCGTCGCGGGTTCGATGAGGACACCCCAAGCGTGCCGGGGATCATCGCCCGTTTGCTGGCGCGGTCGCCCTTGGATCGCTACCAAGACGCTGCCGAAGTGATCCGCCATCTCAGTCGTGCGCTCCAGATTCCGCTTCCGGTCGATACCGCGACTACCCGTGAGAGCTTTTTACAAGCAGCACAATTCATCGGGCGCGAACAGGAACTCGATAAACTCAACGGCGCTTTATCGCGCGCTATCGATGGTACGGGGGCGTTGTGGTTCGTCGCGGGGGAGAGCGGCATCGGCAAGTCGCGGCTGCTTGATGAGGTGCGTATTCAGGCGCTCACGCAAGGGGCATTGGTGGTGCGCGGACAAGCCGCTGAAAACGGTGCCGCGTATATCGTTTGGCGTGACCCCCTAAAACGCCTCCTCCTCAATGTTGAGGTGCGCGACGCCGAAGCCAGTATCTTCCTTGATTTCATACCGGACATTGCCCACCTGATCGGTCGTCCGGTGGCACCTATGCCGATTGTGGAACCGGAAGAGGCGATCAATCGCTTGATCGTGGCGGTCAACGGTATTTTGCGACGGCAGATGCGCCCGGTTGTGATTTTTCTGGAAGATGTGCATTGGCTGACGCGCGAAAGCTTCTTATTACTAGAAGCCGTGCAAGTTCTGGCGGAGCGACTGCCCCTGTTGGTGGTCGCTAGTTTTCGAAGCGACGAAGTCACCCCCGGTTTAGAGGCACTGCTTGATCCGGCACGCACGCTCCATCTGCGACGCCTCAGCCGTGATGAGATGACTCAATTGACCACCTCTATGATCGGTGAACAGGGCACGCAAGCCACCGTGATCGATCTGCTTGAGCGCGAAACTGAGGGCAACATCTTTTTCATCGTCGAGGTGGTGCGTGCCCTTGCTGAAGAAGCCGGTCAGCTTGAACATATCGGCTCGGTGACACTGCCCGTCACGCTGTTTGTGCGTGGCGTGCAACAGGTGGTCGAACGACGGCTCGCGCGGTTGGCACCCCAGCATTTCCCGCTATTGGGCTTGGCTGCCGTCATGGGACGGGTGATCGACCGCGCGGCACTATTGCAGACAGCATTCAGCGCCGGATTGGACGAATGGCTATTCGCGTGTGAACGCAGCAATATTTTGGAAGCGCGCGAGGAGTCGTGGCAGTTTACGCATGACAAAATACGCGAAGGCGTATTGTCCACTCTTCAAACCGATGTACGCACGCTGTTACACCGCCGCGCCGCTGAAGCGATGGAAGCCGCTTATCCCCAAATGAAGGCTTACGCGGGTGCGTTGGCATATCATTGGCACGCTGCCGGTGATGCCGACCGTGAGCAGTCGGCGCGCATTACCGCTGGGCGCTATGCCTATCAAGCAGGGAGTTTCGAGCGTTCTTTAGAACATTATGCGCGCGCCATCACGCTGGCGACCGCCCGCATTGAGCAGCAAAATGAGCCAGCGATGCACACCGAGCTTGGACGACTGCTGAACGAAATGGCACGGGTGCAATGGCGTTCTGGCGACCGCACGGGTGCCGATGCCCGTTTGATCCGGGTAGGCGCGATTGCCGATCAAACCAACGACCTTGGATTACGTGCCCAAGTGATCGCCCATTACGGACAGATTGCACTGGCGGAAGGGGACATCACTGGGGCAAGTGCGTATCTCAGCGACAGCCTCGCGCTTTATAGCAAGATCGATGAACCGCTTCTAGAAGCCGAAGTCTTGACGATGCTGGCACGTAGCTACACTAGCAGCGGACGTTATGCCGACGCCGAACCGCTCCTAGAACGTGCCTTGGTGGTCTATCAACGTGCCAATCAGCCGAGTGGTCTCGCCCATGCTTACTACGCCTTAGCCGAACTGCTCATGGGACGAGGTGAGCTTGATGCCGCCGAAGCGCATTTACAACATGCTTTGGTCTTGTCCCAAACGGGTAATGATCGTAATTACGAGGCGGCGACGCTGATGCAGTTGGGATCCATCGCCATGTATCGCGGACAGCTTGACGAAGCGCGTACCAGTTTCACACGGTCGCTAGAACGGTTCGAGAGTATTGAGGATCGATATGGCATGGCGGCGTGCCTGAATAATCTTGGTTTCCTCGCCCTCTCCAGTGATGATCTGGATGGCGCGGCTGCGCAGTTCGAGCGGAGTCTGGAACTTTCGGAGTCGTTTGAGGATCAGTGGGGTGTGGCGAACACACTGGCAAACCTTGGTCATGTTGCGCTCAAGCGTGGTCAAGCCTTAGAAGCACAGCGCCTTTATCTGCGTAGCCTAGCCCAAGCCGCCCCTATCGGCGCTGTTCCCGTTGTTGTCGAGGTCCTCGCGGCGTTGGCACCGATGTTGCTTCAGATGCCGACACATGAGGGGCTTGCACTAGCGCTTTTGAGGATTGTGATCGCGCATCCCGCCGCGACTCCAGATATACGTGATGGTGCGTCCGCCCTGCTGGCACAACAACCGGAATCCGCGCAGCCCCCGATGATGAATGCCGCATCCCTAGACGCCGATGCTGCTCCCATCGATTTGGACAAGTGGGTCAATGATGTGATCATCGCTTTAACGCCCTCATCCGCAGGGCAATTGCATCTAAATTTCTAATGAGGTCAAGATAGATTAGGACGGTGTTTTAGAGACCGCATTCTTTTTGTTCGCTGCGACGGACGCGCAGAATAGAGACCCTACGACGCTTCATGAGCCATAATGGACTGTGCGGCGATTTAGATGCAATTGCCCTGCCCTCATCCGCCGAATAGATAGGTCGTTAAGCTTAGAAAAACCCTCCTTTGGAATGATGGTATCGGCGGTACCTTACCCTATAGTGAAAGATGTCGTGAATTCATGTGGATCATATCGTGCATAGTGGTTGAATGATCCAGATCATGTATCGAATGGACATGTAACATTATTGAAAGGTCTGGTACCCATGCGCAAACTGCGTTTTATCATTCTGTTCACACTCTTGACGATGGTGGTGGGAGTTTCCTCCGCCAATCCGCCCAATCTCCCTAATTTGCCACAGCAACAGGCTGTACAATCGGTCGTGTCGCAAACCAACGGTGTCACGCTGACTCCGCTAGGCGTTTCAAGCACGGTTGTGAATACGCTTAACGCCTTTGGTGGGGCATTCACTGGCATTTCGCTCGATACGGCGAACGCTGTGCATTACATTGACCTTAACGGCACCCTAAAAGAGTCGGTGATCCCGCGCGCAGGGGTGCGTACTGCCGCGCTTGACCCCGATATGACGACCCCCGGCAACGACGCCCGCCCCGGAAAGATCATTGGCGCAGTACATCAGCCATCACGCGGTATGATGTGGGTGGTGGCAGTCTTCAAACCCAACGCCTTTAACTGCCCGGGTTGCGAACCGCCAGAAAAAATCCGCCTCTACTATAATGCCACCGAATTTCACGAGTACAGCATCGTGTGGAGTACTTTTTTTGATAACAACGGCGATAACATGGTCGAGGCTGTTGATGAGGGTGCAGTTATAGCGCACAGTCGCTCGTGCATTACTATTGGCTTAGAACAAGCGTGTTGGCAGCCGTATTCGTACAGCGATGTCCGCCAAGAACCTCAACCCAAAGATATTGCTTACAATGCCTACACCGCCCTCAACAATGCGTGGGATATGAAGGTCGATTTCTACGTCGATGACGCCATGCCGGATATCTACGGATTGGCACAGCGCAATGCCTGTGCCGCATACCTGGCGAACGCGACGGTCTTCAACAATATGACTGCCTGTATCCCCAATGTTGTCATCACCGCCGCCAAAGAAAATAAAAGAAATCGTCCCATTGCCATCATGGTGGTCCTGAGTTCGGCGGATGTGCGTACATTTGACGTGAATGCCAATCCGGTCGGTTCGTTGCCCCCCGGTGACTATGTGGTGCGCAATGCCGAGAACGCCAACAATCATCCCGGCACCGCGACCGCGTTGTTCTTCACCGATTTGGCGGGCACGGGCTATATGGTGCCGACCACCGTCGTGCAAGGCTTCGGCAACAACTCGTCTTTTGATAGCAAAGTCGCCGGCATCAAAGATGGGTTGGCAGGGTATCGGCTATTCGGCTGGTAGTCTGATTTAATCAGAAATCAAAAACGACTGAGACGATAGGCTGTCTTGGTCGTTTTTGATTGTAAAGACTGCCAATGATGAGTAACTACTTCGCCGATGCTGTTGGCGACTCAAAACAGGAGATGATCCGTAGGGGCGCAATGCCTTGCGCCTCCACAAAAAAGAAACGCCGACCCTAGATAAAATCAGTTCGTCAACAGCATCGGCGAAGTAGTCACAATGATGAAATGAAGAAAGACAGGCAGCAAAGCAAGGCAAAATAGGAAAGCGAAGGGAAGACGCATGGCAGCAACACCATGTCACCGTTGCACAGCAGTGGGTGTTTCGTTTAGACTTAATTTCTTAAAGACATACAAGCCAGCCTTGATCCCCAACGTACAGGCACCACGGGGCTGGTTATAAGAGGAGAAACCACGACATGAGTCGAAGTAATTACGGATATGTGGGACGACGTTCAGGCGGTTCCGCTTGGCAATGGATCATCATCGGGCTAGTATTAGGCTTTGGTTGCTCGGTGATCTTCGTGTTGGGTGGCTTAGCTGCTGGGGTGATCACGCTGGATGGCGCGGCGGTGGCAAACTTGCCGACGCAAACCCCAAATGTGATCATTATCACTGCCACGCCCGCACCCGTGACCCCGACGATTGCGGTTGCAGCACCGACCATCACGCCGACGATGCCAATTTTGTTGGAAATCCAACCGCCAACGGCGACGCCGACGATCAATCCGACCTACCTAACGCTCTCTTCCCCATTGCAATCGACCCAAACCACCTTGGGGATCGGCGGCAACACGGGCACAGGGAACCCTGCTATTGGACAATCAGCAGGGGGCGACTTGACCAATGTGATCGCCCAAGCCAACGAAACTATCCTGATCGAGGGGGGCACTTTTGCGATGGGAACAACCGCCGCCGAAGTCAGCCAAGCTGTGCAAGAGTGTTTGGGAGGCTATGGGGGTGAAGCGGGCAACTGCCAACTCGAATATGGTGAAGACTCGTATCCCCAACATCAAGTGACGGTCAGCGCTTTCCGTATTGATCGTACCGAGGTCAGCTATGCCCAGTACCTCGCCTTCATGAACACCCTCGGACCCGGCGCGCACCGTAATGGCTGTGATGGGCAACCCTGTTTACAGACACGCAATGAATCGGAGACCAGCAATATCGCCTTCGACAGTGCCACTTACAGCGTGTTGTTCGCCATCAATGACTACCCCATGACCAATGTGACATGGTACGGTGCCAATGTCTATTGCCGTGCTATCAACCGCCGTTTGCCGACCGAAGCCGAGTGGGAACGCGCCGCCCGTGGACGGCAAGGGACGATTTTCCCGTGGGGCGATGCGTGGGATGCCGCCCGCGCCAGTACCCGCCGACCGCTGAGTGGTGAACCTGCCGCCGCGCCGATCTTCGCGTTCACAGATGGGGGCAGCGATTTTGGCGTGTTGAACATGGCGGGCAATGTTGCCGAGTGGGTGAGCGACTGGTACGACGCCCGTTATTATGGGCGTCCCGAAGCGACCGCCCCCGATGCGCGTGGCCCGCTGTCGGGCACGACCAAAGTCGCGCGCGGTGGCTCATGGGATAGTGTGCCCTTCTTTGCTCGCAACCCCCACCGCCAAGACCGTGACCCGTTGCAACCGACGGCGTGGCTCGGTTTCCGCTGTGCGGAGGATATCAACGCGCAAGCGAGCGGTACCAGCCCGCTGGCAGCGGCGCAGACCTTCACGCAAAGTGATCTGCTGCTCCCACCGACACTGGTCACCCCCGGCACTGGGGCGGATGAAGAATTTATTAGTCCGACGCTGGCACCCGCGCCGACTCAAGCGCAAGCACTGCCCTTCCCGACGGCAGCCGGAACACTGGCACCCGGATAGGGGTTCATTTTGGCGATGGTCAACGCCCCTGCACTCTGTGGGGGCGTTGTGGTTTATAGAGCTTGTTATAAAACGAAGAGGGATCATTCATGGACAAGACTCGTTGGATCATGCGTGTGTTGGGGATGCTGCTGTTGACCGTCGGCGTGCAGACCGTCGTTTTGGCACAAGAAGTGACGCCAGAGGTCACGCCGGAGGCGACCGCCGAACCGTTGCCCGCAGGCGCGATCCTCGATTTCCCCGGTGCGGGTGCCTATAGCGTGCAGGTGGTACAGGGCAGCGCGGATCGGGCGTATGGCGTGTATATCCCCGAAAGTTACGTCGCCCGTGACACCCCCGCGCCGTTGGTGATCGTGTTGCATGGTGCCAGCGGCAACGGGTTGTTGATGGAGACGCAAACGGGCTTTGATGCGCTTGCCGACGAACACGGTTTCATCGTCAGCTATCCCGACGGCATCGAGGGCTTTTGGGCGGATGGACGCCCCGGCGATCCGCGTGTGAGTGCGCAGGTCAGCGATATCGCCTATGTGCGCGGCATCATCTTATTTTTAGGTACAAAACTGAGCATCGATCCGGCGCGTGTGTATCTGGTGGGCTATTCGATGGGCGGCATGTTGGCATTGCGGGCGGGTTGTGAACTGGCGGATCGGGTGACGGCGGTGGCGTCGGTGGCATCCACCATGCCGGAATACGTGGTGCCTTATTGCCAAAATAGCGCGCCCATCGGGGTGGCGTTCGTGATCGGCACCGATGACACTTCGATACCTTGGGTGGGGCAGCCGCGACAAGGCACGGGCTACATGAGCGCCAACAACAGCCTCGCGTATTGGGCAGCGCATAATGGTTGCACCGACGCCGAAACGATGACGGTGCTGGACGATACCGATCCAGCAGATGGCACACGGGTGATCTTGAGTACCTATAGCGCCTGTGAAGGTGGCAGCGCGGTGAACCTATATGGGGTGTATCGCGGGGGGCATACCTGGCCCAGTCGCCCTAGCCCGATTGGGTTTGATGCGGGGGCAGTGTCGAATGATATCGACGCGACACAGGTGATCTGGGACTTTTTTAGCGGGCAGGTGCGGTAATACTTTCATTCACGGTCGATCATCCACAGCGTATCATCAGAAAGATAAGCCATCGCGCAACTGCTCAGGCTGGAAAACGGTCGGTCATAAAGGCGGAAATGACCGTTGGCGGCAAATGGGTGGATATTCGGCACGGGAACTTTTGTGTTAATTAACGATTAACAAGCGCCTAATCCACCCCTACATCCACGTTTCGAGGGGTATTTTCCTGTTTTTCTTCACGTCTTCATGCCTTTCTGTTTATTTTATTCTGTTTCTATACCTGAGTAGTTACGAATTTGTCCTCTTTCGACTTTGCAACAGCACTACCTTCACACCCATCCCCTATACTTCGATCAAAAAATGAGGCGGCTCCCGCATGGGAACCGCCTCATTTTTTGACTTATAATCGTTGCGTTTAGACGCCGGTGGCTTCGATCTTCGGCGTTTCGTCTGCTTCGATCTGTGGCGTTTCGCCCGCTTCGAGCTGCGGATCGTCCGCCAGCGCTTCGAGTACCAACACGCCATCGCGCGCCGACACTTGGATAATGCCCGCCAACTTGAACTTGCCCGACAAAATACCGTCGGAGAGAGCGTCTTCGACTTCGTTCTGAATCAGGCGGCGCAACGGACGCGCGCCAAATTCGGGGTCATAGCCTTGTTCCGCCAACCACTCGCGGGCAGATTCCACAACATCCAGCGTGATCGCGTGTTCGATCAAGCGTTCGCGCACCTTGTCAATTTCGAGATCGACGATCTGCTTGATCTCGCTCTTGGTCAGCGCACGGAAGACGACGGTGGCGTCCACACGGTTCAGGAATTCGGGACGGAACACGCGCCGCAGTTGCTCGGTCACGTTTTTGCGCATATCGGCATAGCTGGTCTTGTCGTCTTGTTCTTCGTTGCGCGGGGCATTGAAGCCCAGTGTCGTGCCGCGTTTGATGGTGTCCGCGCCGACGTTACTGGTCATGACGATCAAGGCATTGCGGAAATCGACGCGGCGACCACGCGCATCGGTAAGCGTGCCTTCTTCCATCACCTGAAGCAACATATTGAAGGCTTCGGGATGGGCTTTTTCAATTTCATCAAAGACGATGATGCTGTACGGGCGACGGCGCACCGATTCGGTCAATTGCCCCGCATCTTCATAGCCGACGTATCCGGGGGGCGCACCGACCAAACGGGCGACCGAGTGGCGCTCCATGAATTCGCTCATGTCCAGTTGGATCAGGGCGTCTTCACTGCCGAATAGGAATTCCGCCAACGACTTGGTGAGTTCGGTCTTGCCGACGCCCGTGGGTCCCAAGAACATGAAGGAACCAATCGGACGGCGGGGGTCTTTCAAACCCGCGCGGGCACGGCGCACCGCTTTGCTGATGGCGTCAATGGCTTCGTTTTGACCGATAATGCGCTGATGCAGGGCGTCTTCCATGTGCATCAGGCGTTCGCTTTCCTCACCCTTAATGCGCATGGTGGGGATGCCGGTCCACATCGCCACCACTTCGGCGATATCTTCGGAACTCAGCCGGGGCTGGAGCGTCTTTTCGTTCCAATTGGCGCGGAACGAGTTGACGGTTGCCTGAAGGCTGTCGCGTTGGCTACGCAGCCGGTCGATCTCTTCGCCAAATTCGCCTTCTTCTTCCAGCAATTTGATATCATCTTCGGCTTGTTGCAAGTCCGACTCGGCACGGCGTACTTGCGCGGCTTCGGGACTCTTGTACATACGCAGACGAGCAGAGGCTTCATCGATGAGATCGATGGCTTTGTCCGGCAGGAAGCGATCCGGCACATAACGGGCGGACAACTGCACCGCCGTCTCAATCGCCTCGTCGGTGATCTCGACATTGTGATGTTCTTGATACGGACCCTTGATCCCTTGCAGGATTTCGACCGCTTCTTCCATCGTCGGTTCATTCACGATGATCGGTTGGAAACGACGTTCCAACGCGGCATCGCTTTCGATGTGTTTGCGATACTCATCAAGGGTGGTCGCGCCGATGCACTGAAGCTCACCACGCGCCAACGCTGGTTTCAAGATATTGGCGGCGTCTACGCTGCTACCGGCTGACCCGGCACCGACGAGCATATGCACTTCGTCGATGAACAGGATGCTGTCGGATGATTTCAGCTCTTCGATCACGCGCTTGAGGCGTTCCTCGAACTGACCGCGATACATGGTGCCCGCCACCAGCGACCCGACATCCAATTGCAATACACGCTTTCCGAGCAGGGGTTTAGGGGTTTCGCCATTGATGATGCGTTGCGCCAACCCTTCAACAATTGCAGTCTTGCCGACACCCGGTTCGCCAATTAGCGCCGGGTTGTTCTTACGACGACGGCTCAACACCTGAATGACGCGCTCGATCTCGGTTTCCCGCCCCACAACGGGGTCGAGTTTGCCTTCCTGCGCAAGTGCCGTCAGGTCAGTCGCCAACTGATCCACCAGGGGCGTCTTTCCTTCTTTCCGCGCAGGGCGTTGGGATCGCGGTTCTTCCGGATTCGGCGTTGGGTTTTGCACGGGACTCTCCAATAGGACTCGGCGCGTCTGACGGCGCACCTCTTCCGGGTTAATCTCTAGCTTACGAAGAATGTCAATCGCGACCCCATCGGTCAAGCGCACGAGACCGAGGAGCAGATGCTCGGTACCAATATAATGATGACCCATGCGGCGCGCTTCATCAACGGCAAGCTCAAGCACACGCTTGGTGCCGGGGGAAAGTTTGGGCTGGGAAATACCGGTGCGGGGGGTGGCGCGGGTCAAGCGTTCTACCATGTCTTCGACGCGACGCAAGTCGAGACCCAGTTCCCGCAGGACTCGCCCAGCAACGCCGCCTTCTTCGCGAATCAGACCCAAAAGCAAATGCTCGGTTCCGATATAGTTGTGTTGTAGCTTTTCCGCTTCTTCTTGCGCTAAGCTCAACACGCGCCGCGCGCGCTGTGTGAATCGCTCCATCTTGCTCGGCACGATGAAAACCTCCGTTGACGATCAGTCTCCTGATCGACTGCTTACTCAACTGAAAACGGAACCCGCTGATGATAACCTAAGCTAATTATAACACAGACACCCTTAAGGCTTGTCAATTTTTCAAGCAGGTGTCTTAATTTTTTATAAGAACTTGATGGAGATATGCTGAGCGAGAAAATGACATCAGAGGGGATGGATCGGGCGGCTTGAGACCGCCCGGTTCATTAGCTCGAATCGGCACTTGGATCAGCACCCGAATCGGCACTCAGATCAGCACCTGAATCGGCACTTGGATCAGCACCCGAATCGGCACTCAGATCAGCACCTGAATCGGCACTCAGATCAGCGCCTTGATCAGTGCTTGGAAGCCCCGACGAGGTAGACCAATCGAGATCGAGGTATTCCGCTGAATTGACACGCTTGAGGCTTAAGCCGAGACGGCGATTCTTGATGTCGATCTTGACCACGCGCAACGTCAGCTTATCGCCTTCGTTGACAACTTCGCGCGGGTGGACGACTCGTTTATCCGATAATTCCGAAATATGGATCAGCCCTTCGATCTCCGGCAGATCGACAATTTGTGCGAACGCGCCGAATTTCGTCAGCTTAGTGACGCTGCCTTGTACCAATTGCCCGACATTGAAGGAGGTGGCGATGCGATCCCAAGGATCCGCCTCGATCCGACGAATGCTCAAGCCGATCCGCTTGTTTTGCTGATCAATGCTGATCACTTCCACGCGGATTTGCTGCCCGACTTGGAGGATGTCACGCGGGTGGGTGACATGCTGCCACGATAACTCGGTCAAATGCACCAAGCCTTCGGCTCCACCGATGTCCACAAACGCGCCGAAATCTTCAAGGCTGACGACGCGCCCTTCGCGGACTTCCCCAACCGTCAATTCGGCGATCAGGTTTTCTTTGCGTTTCTCGCGCGATTCGCGGGTGGCGGCACGTTCTGACAAGATCAACCGATTGCGGGCGCGATCCACTTCCATGACCTTGACCATAATCGGCTCGTTGACCATCGCCCCAAGTTGTTCTTCGGGGGTGCTGCCGCTGATGTTCGTGCGGCGTTCGGCAGCGATTTGGCTTTGGGGCACAAAACCACGCAACCGACCGAAACGCACGATCAATCCACCTTTGTTATAGCCCGCCACCCGTGATTCGTACACTTCTTGGGAACGGCGGTAATTCTCTGCGTCCTGCCAGTCTTGTTCTTCAATGGCGCGATTGATCGACAAGATCAAATTGCCGTTATGGTCGCGCGGGTTGACGACGAACACGCTGATCGGTTCGCCAACCTTGAGCGTCTCCAACGTTTGGCGGGTCATCCGTTCCAGTTCGCTGGTCGGGATCATCCCTTGGCGTCCGTCGGCAATGGCGACATCGATCAAGATTTGGGTTGGCGAGGTGACGGCAATCGTACCTTCTAACAACATCCCTCGGCGCAAGCCTCCGGCGATGTCATCCGGATGCGGTTTGCTGTCGCGAGCGGCAGCAACTTCTTCCGGTGTGGGAGACTCGTCTGACTCTCCGGACGCAGCCACGCCATGCTCATCATCCGCGTCCACAGGGGGGGCGTCTGAGGCAAGTGTAGGAGCAACCGAACCGTCAGCGGAGTCGCTTGATGCGGCGGGTGTTACAAGTGTTTGGGTTTCGGCAGTAACCGACGCCGTATCGCTTTGGTCTTCATTGGCGGTTGTAAAAGCCTCGGTTACATCCGATCGGGTGACATTTTCACTGTTCATGTTGTCTGCTTGAGCGCCCGCCTCCGGCTGCTCAGCATTGCCCGACCCTGGCTCGTTCGGATACATAACGGAAATTCTCCCGAAGATATAGCGGGTATGGTGAATTATTATATATGGCAGAGTGGTCAATTCGCAAACTGGAAAATGGTTGATTGCAAGTTCTGGGGCTATCAGATATCCCAAATGAGCGTAAATTGGCGGCAATAATCCTAGAATTGAGCTATAAAAGCACCAAAAGAGGGTACCCAAAGTCACCGACGGCGCTAAGGCGCTATCATCTTGTTACTTTGGGGGGTGTCGGATCCCGCTTTTGGTGCCCTCTTTGGCTGGGGCTAATCCATCGACGTACCGAGGATCGCTTTGGGGGTCACTTCGACCGTGCCAAAAGTTTGTTTGAAGACTTTGACATTGATTTGCAACAGCGCATAGAGCGAGACCGCCAGCCCAACCCCACCGATGGCGAAGACCGCGCCATAGGCGAGGGCGTCATTGCCGCCCAAAAAGCCGCGTCCTAAATCCAACAGCACGCCGCCGCCGCTAACGCCGAGACCGCGCGCCAGCGTTACGACCAATGTCCAGAAGCCGAGGAAGGTGCCGGCGCGTCCGAAGGGACTCATTTCCATCATTAGGCCCAACGTGCCGACATTCCAAATGCCCAAACCGATGCCGAGCAAGATCAACCCCGGCGTGACCAAGCCGCGAATACCTGCCCATGACGAGAAGGCGAACACCGCAAAGGTGACGATCAGCACGATGACGCCCATGCTGCTCATACGGGTGTTGGTCAAACTCTTGTAGCGTCTCCCCAAGAACAAGAAAAGAATAGTGGCAAGGATCGACATACTGCCCCAATAAGCGGCGAAACGGGTGGTGGCGCGGGCGTCCATGCCGAAGACATCCCCCGCGAAAGGTTCGAGGATCAAATCTTGTGAGAAAGCGAACAGCATCGATAAGCCGAGAAACCAGAAGAACCAACGGGTTTGGGGGTTGCTCCATGCCAGTTTGAGGTCGCCCAAGAGTGAGGTGCGGGCAGTTTCTTTGCTGTCGCTGTTGGCGACGGCACCACTGCTGCGGCGTTCTTCGCCCAACAGTGAGAAGAACCATAAGCCTGTCAATGCCAGCGCTGCAACGATGAATAAGGTTTGCACGGTTTCGGCGGTGAAGGGCAACCCGTTGGACGAGGCAGCGGCAATGCCGGATGCCGAGTCATGCGAAGGCAGAAGCACGCCGAATAAAATCCCGCCTACGGTGAACCCAAGCAGCAGGAATGTCCAGACGATGCCGACCGCGCGCCCGCGTTGGTCTTCATTGGTGAGGTCGTAGATCAACGCGAGGAAGGTGCTGCCCGACATAGCATTGCCGAAACTAAACAGGAGCAGGGAACTGATGATCACAAACCAGTGCCACGCATCGGCAGGGGTGCCGCGCACCAACGAGGCGGTGATCCAGCCGAGCGAGAAAATGCTGAACCCCATCATCGCCCGCCCCGACCAAATCCAGAACAAGCGGCGATACCCCCCGATAGCGCGTTGATCGGAAACGCGCCCCGCCCACACCCCAAACGGTGCCAAAAAGTAACGTAGCGCGATCAAGAAGCCAATCGGGGTGGCGCTGAAGCCAAGATCGCTGATCATGATGCGATTCCAAATGCCAGTGGCGATGACATCCGCCATGCCCGAGCCGAGATGGAACATGCCAATTTTCAAGTTCCGTCCGACAGATAAGTTCGGTGTTTCATTCATGGGTTTGTTGAGCTTTTAGTAGATTTACGTAGATTTTCCCATTATAAAACTGAAGATTAAGCGAAGTCAATCAAGAAAATTTGGAGACCGTTGTGGAGGTAATGATGAATGACTTATCCAATGTTATACTGGCATGAGAGTTTAATTTCGCGATCATAGGATTTAGTTTTTTACAGAAGTAGGGCTTTAGCCCGCGAAAGCTACGCCGCTTCAGCGGCTGTAGATGAAGCGCCTTACGGCTGTAGCCGCCGTCTCAGCGTCTCAGCGGGGTGCATTTCAAGTGAGTGTAAATTCTCCGGGAATTTCCGAGTTGAATTCAAAAGATGAACATCGACAAAAAACTTAAAAGACCGTATACTCGAAAATATGAGCTACCGAACTGTTGAATTCCGTAGCCTATACTTCCCAAACCTGCCCGGTTTGTGGAGCGCGGCACAAGTGCCGACGACGATCAAGGTTCAGCGACCCGTGAAGGTTTTTCCAAAACGGACCGCCGTTAGTTCCGGGGGACACCCGGCAAGTAGCTCGTGAAAGCGAGAATCG
>JBBRTY010000090.1:0-14786 GCA_038248285.1 Aggregatilineales bacterium | reverse complement strand
GCCCGTTTGGCGGTTTGCTGCATGGCGTTTTCGGCTTCGATCAAGTGCGTGACCTTGTGCGCGAAAGAAATTTCCCGCTGTTGTTCACCATCATTACTTTTTTTGCGGGGGCGGGCGGCTGGATCGCGATTTTTTACGGCGCTTTGAATGGCATTTCCCGCGAGATCATCGAGGCGGCGATCATCGACGGCTGCGATAATCTACAACTGGCAGTGCGCATCAAGGTGCCGCTCATTCGCCCCTATATTGCCTATATGTTGATCCTCACTTTTGCGGGCAATGTCCAACTCTTTGCCGAGCCACAACTCATCGGGCGCGCGCCGGGCAGTACCCTCAGCCCGTACTGGTCGCCGAACCAACTGGGCTACGCCTTTGCCTTTGAATTGGGCAACTTTGGCGCTGCCGCCGCGTTATCGATGCTGCTGTTGGTGATCGGCGTGGTCGGAGCCTTTATTATCATCCGAGTCACGAATTTGTTCCGTACCGAAGTCAGTGGCGAATAAGAATTTGTTGTGGACTAAAAAATCAGGAGCATGCGCATATGACCGCCCAAACTCGTCACTCGGCTGCGCGCGGCAACTCCGCCGGCGCGCGCCTGTATCGAAGCATCGTGGGCAACATGAGTTTCACGGGGTTCCTGTTCTGGCTGATCGTCTTGATTGTTTTTGGGTTGTTCTTTGGTCTGCCGTTGCTGTGGTTGCTGATTGCCCCCAGCAAGCTCGATAATGAATTGCTCAGTCTGCCGCCGCTGGCGTTCGGGGATTTTAACAATTACATTCAGGCATGGAACAACCTCAATGTCTTTGATGAAGGCGCGCTAGTGCGTTGGGGCTTCAATTCCCTGTTCTACACCATGAGTTCGTTGCTGATCAGCGTGGCGATTTCAGTGCCGGCGGGCTATGCTTTGGCGCTCTCGAAGTTTGCGGGGCGGCGCGTGATCTTGTGGGCGACGTTGATCACAATGATTCTGCCCGCTTCGGCGTTGGTGTTGCCGTTGTTCTTAGAGATGAACGCCTTTCGGTTGGTCAATACCCCGTGGGCAGTGATTTTGCCAGCCTCGTTCTTCCCCTTCGGTGTATATCTATCGTTCATCTATTTTGCCAATCTCATCCCTCCTGATTTGCTGGCGGCGGGGCGAGTGGATGGCTGTACGGAATGGCAGTTGTTTCGGTATATCGCCCTGCCGTTGGCACGCACGCTCCTCGGCTTGCTGGCATTTTTGAGCTTTACGGCAAACTGGAATAATTACTTCTTGCCCTTCGTGATGCTAAACAACGGCGATCTTTTCACCTTGCCGTTGGGGTTAAAGACATTAATTGCGGGTACCTCGGCGATTAACCCAACCTTTGCCACCGACCTGCCAATTAAACGACCGGAGGCAGCGCTCACGGGGCTGCTGATGGTCTTGCCCGTCGCCATCGTTTTTATCCTTTCGCAACGTTACGTGATTAGTGGCGCGCTCACTGGCGGGATCAAGGAGTAGTCGGGTGCAACTCATCGACAAAGTCGCATTCATCACAGGGGCGGCTGCCGGAATCGGCTTGGGCATTGCGGAACGCTTCGCCGAGGCGGGGGCGGTCGTCTTACTGGTGGATTGGGATGACAACATCGGCACGAGCGCCGCCGCGAGGTTGCAAAGTCAAGGCAAAAGCGCACATTTTATTCAGGCGAATCTGGCAGAACCGGCGGACATCACCCGCGCCATCGAGTCGGCGTTGGCGCTGTGCGGCAAACTAGATATCGTGGTCAACAATGCGGCGACATTTTTGGGGAAACCGGTTGAACAAATTACGGTTGCGGAGTGGGATTTCTTGATGGCGGTCAACTTGCGCGCGCCCTTCTTGGTCGCCCAAGCGGCGCTACCTGCTTTGAAAGCCACGCGCGGCACCATCCTTAACATCGGCTCCACCGCTGCCTTGCGCGTGTTTTCGCCCAATCTGCCCTATATCACGTCTAAGGCGGGGCTGATCACGATGACCAAACTTTTGGCGCAAGAGCTTCATCCCCACCGCATTCGCGTCAACTGTATTTGTCCCGGCGCGGTCGATACCCCCGCCCTGCACCGCGCGATTGACAGTACCCCCAACGGGACCGCCGAATGGGATCGGCTGCACGCGCAAGGTTATTTAACCACGCCCGAACAAATTGCGGCGGTGTCGCTATATCTGGTCAGCGATGAGGCAAGCGCCGTCACCGGCAGCATCGTCGTGGCGGATGCCGGAGCGATGTTGAGTTGAACCTTACCCTGTATCCTGTATAAGGAGCGAAGTATGCGTTTTGGTGTAACAGGCATGATCCCCGGTGATTTCAACGAGATCGATGAACAGCTGGCACGGCGTATTGCCGAATTAGGGTTTACGGGGGTGGGGGCGCATCTGGCAGGCGATCCTGCCGCCGTCACACCCGCCCTGTGCCAGCAAGTGCGCGCTGTGCTGGCAGGGCAAGGACTCCAAATCATCCAGTTTTGGGGCTTTTATTCTTCGTTGGTGTCGCCAGATGAAAGCATTCGGCAAACGGGCGTGCGCCAAGCACAGGCGATCCTCGCCTTGGCGGCACCGTTGGGCGCGGCGATGGTCGGGATTCGCCCCACCAGCATGAACCCGCTGGGCGTGTGGTGGCCCCATCCCGACAACTACACCCCCGCCACCGAGGAACGGCTCGTGCGCAGCCTGCGCGAAATCGCGGTAGCGTGCGAGGTTCACGGCATTCCCATCGCCCTCGAATGCCATGTGACGACGACACTGAGCAGCGCCCACGCCGTCCGCCGGATCATTGAAAACACCGGATCGCCGTGGGTCAAAGTGACGATGGATCCCGTCAATTTCGTCGATAGCTTGTGGTCGGCATACCATACGCGGACACTGCTCAACGAGTGTTTTGAACTTTTGGGTCCGTATATCGTGGCGGCGCATATCAAAGATGTGTATGTCGAAAACCGGCACGTCGTCCACATTAGCGAAACCATCCCGGGCGATGGTCTGCTAGACTTTGACACTTTTTTCACCCGCTTCGAAGCCCTCTTGCCCGATGGCTATGCGTTTATTGAACATCTGCCCGAAAGCCAAATCGCGCAGGCAGCAGCATTCGTGAATCAGAAACTCAAACAGCTTGGCATCTCCATCCGTTAACGCGGGAATGCCGCCACCCAAAGGATAGAGTACACATGACCAATGAAGCCAATCCCCTTGATTTATCCAACCGCGTGGTGCTGATCACCGGTGGCGCGCAAGGGATCGGGGAAGCAACTGCCCAGCTGTGCGCCGCGCGTGGAGCGCAGGTGGTGATCGCGGATGTGAAGCAAGATGTGGGCGAGCGTGCCGCTGCGCAAATCCGCGAGAACGGCGGTACCGCTGATTTTTTTCGCACCGACGTGCGCGATCCGGTTCAGGTCAGCGCGCTGATCGATTTCACACACCAGCGGCATGGACGGCTAGACACGCTCATTTGCGCGGCGGGGGTGCTGCGCTTGCCGTATGTGCAACCCGAAGACTTCCCCTTAGAGGAGTTTGTCTTCTCCTTGGATGTGAACGTGATCGGTCCCTTTCTGTGCGCCAAATACGCCACCCCGCTGTTGGTCGATAGCAAGCGCGGGGTGATCATCATCGTCGCATCGGGGGCGGGGGTGATCGGTGCCAGTTCGTCGCTGGGATATGGCTCCAGCAAAGGCGGTGCCAACGGTTTGGGCATGACCTTGGGCGCTCACCTCAGCGGACGCGGGGTGCGGGTGAATGTGCTGTGCCCCGGCAATATCGTCACGGAAATGAAATTGAATGTCGAAATCGCCAACGCCGAACGCAGTGGCGCGTCGGTGGATGAGGCGCTGGCGACCGCCCACCAAAATTATGGCACCCCGATGGGCGTGGCACGGGTGATCGGCTTCATGATCTCGGACGAGGCGGACTACGTGCGTGGGAATGTTTTTACACGCTAGTCTGTTGCAAAAGTGTAGCGGACGCGCCGTTGCGCGTCCCTACAATGGCATGGTTTGTAGGGGCAACCCAATGTGGTCTTGGGCGTCAAGTTAAGGGTTTATTCTCTTGTTTTGCCTCAATCCCCACCCCCTAGCCCCCTCCCCATTGCATGGCTGAGGGGGGATTTTCAAAATGCTTGTGCCGTTTTCTCCCCCTCTCTCACGGAGTGGGGAGGGGGCACTGACCGAAGGTCAGACGGGGTGGGGATGCTTTCATTAAGGCTTAACTTGACGCCCAAGACCCAATGTGGTTGCCCGACTTTTGCAACAGCATCCAAGGGGCACGTCCGTTGGTGAATTTATCTGCCGTATGCCGTCAGTCCAGATGAAATAATTCTTCCATCGGCAGCCACCAATTTCCCTCGTGGCTGCTTTTCGAGTCGCCTTCAAAGGGCGTTTGACAAGCGTCGGTCAGCGCCCACCATTCATGATTGCGCAGATCGTCCGCGCCGCGCGCCATGTCCGCCTCAAAATCAGTGCCGACGTATTCGAAGTAAGCGAATAATACGCCCCCGCGATGATAAATCGAGTAGTTGACGATGTTGGCGGCGCGTATTTTCTCCAGCACGTCCTCCCAAACTTCGGCATGAAGACGCTTGTATTCCTCGTATTTTTCCGGCTTCAGCCGGATGATCTGCCCGAAACGCTTCATCATCGATCCTTATTATGCCGCCAGCACCGCGCGAATCGCCCGGGTGATGCGCCCGACATTGGGCAGTACCTCGTCTTCTAAAGGGGGGCTATAGGCGATCAGCGCCGCGCCCATGTTGACTCGTTTGACCGGAGCAGCCAACCAATAGATGCCTTCGTCGGCTGCCAGCGAGACAATATCGCCGCCCCACCCGCCTTGATGCGGGGCTTCTTCGACCACCACCAAGCGGTTGGTCTTTGCCAGCGACGTGAGGATGGTCGTTTTATCGAGCGGCATGAATGAGCGCACGTCGATCACTTCGCACTCGATCCCCTCTTGCGCCAAGTTCACCGCTGCCTCTAACGCCCGATGCAGCATCAATTGGGATGCCACGATGGTGATGTGATCGCCGACGCGCACGACTTTGGCTTCGCCCAATTTCATCGGTGCGGTGTCATCGGGCACATCGCCCTTCAGGTTGTACAAGCCCTTGTGTTCCAGCACGATGACCGGGTTGTTCTCGCGGATGGCACCCCGCAGCAACCCGTACATATCGACGGGAGTGGACGGCGACACGACCTTCAAGCCCGGAAAATTCAGTAACCACGACTCGGCGCACTGGCTATGCTGGGTGCCAAAGCCGTTGCCGCCGCCTTGTGCCGCGCGGATCGTGAGCGGCACGATGAATTGCCCGCCCGACATATAGCGATATTTGGCGACTTGATTGGCAATTTGATCGAGGGCGACGGGGACAAAATCCGCAAACATCAGCTCTGCCACCGGGCGCAACCCCGTGATCGCCGCGCCCAATGCCGTCCCGATGATCGCTTGTTCGCTGATCGGGGTATCGCGTACGCGCTCCCCACCAAAGCGTTCGTATAAACCGGTCGTCACCTTGAAGACACCTCCCGCCTCGGCGACATCCTCGCCAAAGAAGATCACATCGGGGTCGCTGGCGAGTTCATCCGCGAGGGCTTTTGCCACTGCTTCACGATAGGTCATTTCAGTCATCAGCACGCTTATCCTTCGTAGTAAACATCGGCATATAGGGCTTCGAGCGGGGGGAAGGGTTCGTTTTTCGCCCATTCCACTGCATCGATCACGACCGTTTCGGCGGCTTGGCGCAGCTCCGCAAATTCGACTTCATCCAACTGACCCTCGGCGATCATGCGCTCTTTGAGGATAAGGATCGGGTCGCGCTGGAGCCATTCGTCGAGTTCGCCCGGTTTGCGATAAGGGGCGGTATCGGTGCGCGAATGCCCGCGATAGCGATAGGTCTTGCATTCGATCAAGCTGGGACCGTCGCCCGCACGAGCGCGATCTGCCGCGTTCTTCACGACGCCATACACCGCCTCGGTGTCTTGTCCATCGACCATGATGCCGGGGATGCCGTAAGCGCTGGCGCGGTCGGCGATATCTTGGATCGGCGTGGTTTTGCTCCACACGCTGTATTCGCCATACAGGTTGTTTTCACAGATGAACAAGACGGGCAGTTTCCAAACCGCCGCCATGTTCAATGCCTCGTGAAAGGCACCGATGTTGGATGCGCCTTCACCGAAAAAGGTCACGGCAATGGTGCCGGTCTTTTTGACTTGTGCGGTCAGCGCCGCGCCCAGTGCGATGGGAAGTTGTGCGCCGACAATGGCATTTGCGCCCAACAGCCCAATCGAGGCGTCGGTCATGTGCATACTGCCGCCCTTGCCATGACATGCGCCCGTCGCTTTGCCCATCATTTCGCCCATCAGGGCGCGCAAGGTCATGCCCAGCGCGATGGCGTGATGATGTCCGCGATAGGTACATGTCACCTTATCGCCGGGGATGAGTGCCGCTGCGGTGCCCACAGCACAAGCTTCTTGCCCGATGGCGAGATGAGTAGTGCCGCGAATCAGGTTGGCGAGGAATAATTCCTGAATTTTTTCTTCCGCGATGCGAATCTCCAGCATATGCCGGAGCGCGTCTTGACGAGCTTCGAGTGCGAGTGTCATATCCCCACCTTTAGATTGTATAGGGACGACCAACGGGGCGTCCGTTTAGGGGCATAAATTCTCAGACGCGCCGTTGTGCGTCCACCATTTGCCCATTGTTTATGGGAATTATCGGCATTTTTAGATCAGCAGCGGCACGTCCGCCGTCATGAGTACCCATTAGGCTGAAAATCGGTCGAGTTCTTCCTGAAACACCGCCATGAAGCGGGCTAAGTCCATGCCATCGACGACCCGATGATCGCCACTCAAGGTCAAATGCGCCGTTTGACGCACGAATAAGCCCCCGTCGATCACGACCGCGCGTGCTTTGAGCGCCCCCACCGCCAAAATCGCGACTTGAGGCGGATTGATCACGGCAGTGAAGTGTTCGACCTGCGCGATCATGCCCATGTTGCTGATCGTGAAGGTGCCGCCTTGGAGATCGTCGGCGTTTAAGCGGTTCGCCCGCGCTCGGTCGATCACGATCCGCGCTTCTGCTGTCAAACCAGACAACGAAAAACGCTCGGCATTATGCACGACAGGCGTGATCAAGCCGTCCTCGCGGGCGACCGCCAGCGCCAAATGGACCGCCGTATAACGATCTAATGCCCCTTCATGATACGTAGCATTGAGTGCTGGAACACGTAACAGGGTTTGGGTAGTGAGATAGCTTATCAAGTCGTTGATCTTGGCGGTACCGGGGGACGATTTCAGTTTGCTCACGGCGGCGTCGAAGATGAATTCCCCCGTGACATAAAAATGCGGGGCTTCGCGCATACTGTCACTCAAGCGCTTGCCGATGGTTTGCCGTATCCGCGACAACGTGATCCGGGTTGCGCCCGCTGGCATGGCGGTCATCGGCGACGGCGGAAGAATCATCGGCGAGGTGGGCGGCGCACTGCCTGCAGCGGGATAATCGTCCAACATCGCCAGCGTCAACGGGTTGGGGTAGCCCGCCGCCAACAGTGCCGCGAGGTCGATCCCGCGTTCACGGGCGGCGCGCCGGACGTGGGGCAGCGCTTTGATGCCGCGCCGATCAGTGCCGTTACTGGGTGCCGGCGGCACTGCTGCGTCCATTTGAAACGCCTCCACATCACGGCGCGTCACCCGTCCGCGTCCGCCGCTGCCGGAGATTTGCCCGACGGGCACTTGCAGATCGCGGGCAAGGCGTTGGGCGATTGGGGAAACCCGCGCGGTGGGTTCGCCCGCTGGGTTCGCGCCGTGCAGAGGGATGGGGCGCAACGCGCGATATTCGTCAGCGGTGCCGATGCGGGCGATCATTGCGCCCACGGTGACTTCCTGTTCGGGACGCGCATGGTGTTCGAGCATAATACCGCCGGCGATGGCTTCGAGTTCCACATTGGCTTTGTCGGATTCGATCACGGCAAGCGCTTCGCCCTTCGCGACCGGGTCCCCCGGTTGTTTCAGCCATTCAAGTAAACGTCCGGTCTGCGTGTCAAAGCCCAAATTTGGCATCAAGACATCAAGGCTCATGGCGCGTCCTCAGCGTGGTTGCTGGCAGTGGGGATACCGGGACGCGCAGAATCGCCCGCTTCTATGTTCTGAAAAATGATCAATACATCCTCGGGACGTGCGCCGCCATCCTCCACCAAAGCATCGTGAATCCGTTGGCTGACCCGCTTTTTTTGCTCGGTGCCGCGCCCGGGCGACCAGTAAATGATGACAGTAGGCATAATAGTTTCCCCAATTTTCACCCTTTAGCGCGCCGGATGGTGTATTCTATGGAGATGAAGAACAAATTCATCTAGCGGTTCAAAAAATTATAATTTATATTCTATAATCTGACAAGTGGCTCGTTTTAACAAAGGAATCGATATGTCGAAGGCGCTTATCCCAATTGAAGATAGTTTGCGGACCTTAGCTGTTCAAGTTGCCGAGCGCATTCGCCACGCGATCTTGAACCGCACCCTTGCGCCCGGTTCACGGATCAACCAATACCAACTGGCGGAGGATTTACATGTCAGCCTTGTGCCCGTGCGCGAAGCCCTAAAGACGCTGGAGGCAGAAGGGCTGGTGACGATCACGCCGCGACGGGGGGCATTTGTCACCGAAATTTCGATGGATGATCTCGACGATCTATATTTCGCCCGCAAATTGATCGAAGGCGAAGCGATTGCGTTGGCGTGTCAGCACTTAAGCGAACAGGATTTTGTCATCTTGCGGCGCATCATGGATGAGATGAAAGCCGCGACCGCTAGCGACGATCTTCATGCCTTCATGCAGCACAACCGTGATTTTCATATGCACATCTATCGCTCTACCAATAATCGTTATTTGCTGCAAGTGATCGATAATTTGTGGGAACGGAGCGAGCTATACCGCTACCGCTACATGTTTGTCTTGCGCAATGCCGATTTGGTGCATCAGGAGCATGACGAGATTTTCGCCGTGTGTTTGGCGCGGGATGCCGACCGCGCTCGTACCCTTGCCCAAGATCATATTTGGCATACCCGCAATGGCATTCATCAGCAACTTGCCCATGAATTCCCAACTTTAGCCGACTCTGTGAACGGCAAGACCGAGTCCTAGCCTTGTCCCCCATTTTGTCCCCCTTACAGGAGGCGATCTCAGCATGATTATTGATGCCCACCAGCATTTTTGGAATCTCGACAAAGTGGCTTATCCATGGTTGGGGCCCGAGGCTGGCGTCCTTTACCGGACGTTTGAAGCGCCAGAACTGGAACCGCAACTCCAAGCCGCCGGTGTCGATAAAACGGTCATCGTGCAAGCGATGGACTCCTATGCCGACACCCAGTACATGCTCGACACGGGCGCGGCGTGGTCATGGGTCGCGGGGGTCGTCGGCTGGGTGCCGCTGCTCGATCCCGATGAGACGGCGCGCGCGCTCGCCGGGCACAAGCAGCACACGCCCTTGTTCAAAGGGATGCGACACGCGATTCACGGGGAAACAAATCCCGATTGGGTGGTGCAGCCGGCGGTGATCGAAAGCCTGACGATCCTCGCCGCGATGGGCTATACCTTTGATGTGGTCGCAGTGTTCCCCCAGCATTTGAAGCACATCCCCACTTTGTCGGAACGCATCCCGACTCTCAAAATGATGATCGATCATCTTGCCAAACCACCTTACCTCAGCCATGACGCCAGAGCTATGGCGACATGGCGTGATCATCTAGCTGCCGCCGCCCAAAACCCGAATGTGTATGCCAAGATCAGCGGGCTAAATACCGCTGTCGGCAAAGCGGATTGGAGCGCGGCGGATCTGCAACCCGCGATTGATTTCGCCCTCACGCAGTTTGGCGCGCACCGCTTGGTCTTTGGGAGCGATTGGCCCGTTGCCCTGCTCGCGGGCGATTATGCGCGGGTGGTTGCCCAAACGCGCCTGTGTCTCGCGGCGTTGCCCCTTGCGGATCAAGCCGCGATTTGGGGGGGCAATGCCAATCGCTTCTATGCCTTAGGACTGTAGGGACTTAGGCGGGGTCGGTATAGGTTGGGCGTGGATAGCGCGCCAACAAATCAGCATCATAGGGGAAAGGATAGCAGCGTGCGGTCGCGCCGCCATCCACCGCAAGGACTTGCCCTGTCACGAATGACGCTTCTTGCGACAACAAAAAGGCACATACCGCTGCGACTTCTTCGGGTCTGCCCGCACGACTGAGGGTATGCAAGTCGCTGAACATGCGCATAATATCCTCTGGATCAGGTTGTGTCTTGGCATAGTTCTTCGCCAGCGGCGTCATGATCGCCCCCGGCGCGATGGCATTGGCGCGGATACCGACCGGTCCATACTCGACGGCGGTATACCGAGTCAGGGAGTCGATCCCGCCTTTCGCCGCGTCATAAGCGGCCCACCCGGGAAAGGAATCGGTGGCATGAATTGATGACAAATTCACAATGGCACCGCCGGTGTTGTGCTTCAAAAAGCGCTGTACCGCCACCGAGGATCCCCAAAACACGCCCATCAGATTGACGCTAATCAGCCGATTGACCTCGTCCCGTTTGGGATCATGCAGCGTGCCCGTCAACGCCAAGCCGGCATTATTGACCCACCCTTTGAGCGGCGCGAGCTGTTCGGCACGATCTGCCGCTTGTTCGAGAAAACTGGTCTCGGCGACATCGCCCAAAATGACATCGCCGTTCTCCCCTGCGTGTTGACGAGCATCATCTGCCAACTCTGCTTGCATTTCTAGCCCGACCACCTTCCAGCCATCGCTGAGCAGTCGTTCAAAAATCGCGCGCCCAATGCCTGTACCACAGCCTGTAACTACTACACTTTTCGACATCTAAATAGTCCTTAATACATTCCAAAAAGGTCACCGATCCACTCTTGTGAGTATGCGCGCTCAACCTTTTTTTGTCAACAACTGGTAGTACCAAGAGTCGGATGTGTGGTACAATCTTAGACACGATCCGTTCATCTAAAAAGATAATGCGCATGAATATTCGTTTTGATCAAAAAGTGGCATTAATTACTGGCGCGGGCAGTGGTATCGGACGTGAAGTCGCCCTTAGAATGGGGAAGTTGGGCGCACAGATCATCTTGTTTGATATTGATGTGGCTGCGACTGAAGCAGTCCATAGTGAATTGATTAAGTTCAACACCGGCGAGTCAAAACATCTAGTGGTTCAAGGCAGCACCGCGAAGCCAGAGGATTGCGCGCGCGCGGTTGCCGTTGCTGTCGCGCGCTTTGGTCGTTTAGATATTCTCGTCAATAGTGCGGGTGTGTCTCAACCTGTGCCATCGTTGGATATGCCACCCAGTGTATGGAACCAGATCATTGATGTCAACCTGAACGGGGTGTTCTTTTGCAGCCAAGCCGCCGCCCAACCGATGAGCCGACAAAACAGCGGCGTCATCATTTCGCTGTCTTCGATTTCGGCAGCGCTCGGCTTTCCGATGCGCGCGCCTTATTGCGCCTCCAAAGCGGCGGTCGAGGCGTTGACACGGGTGTTGGCGGCAGAATGGGCTGTTTTCAATATCCGCGTGAACGCTGTTGCCCCCGGCTATATCATGACGCCGCTCGTGGAAAAGAATATCGCCAACGGCATCGTCGATTTGGAGGCTGTGAAGCATCGCACCCCGATGGGACGGTTAGGGCTGCCAGAAGAGATCGCCAACGTCATTATGATGCTGGCATCCGATTATGCGGGCTATATCACGGGTGAAACTTTGGTTGTCGATGGTGGCTATACCGCGTCCGCCGCCAGCAATGCCCACAATGGCTGAGAGACTGATGATGACGTCGCCGATCCCCAAAGTTGATATGCCCATTGATCGGGCGGAGGTGTTTCGCTTGCAAGTGCCCCTTGCTGCCCCGTTGGTGGTCTTCGGCAAGACCATTCACGCGCGCGAATACATTATGGCGCGGGTCTATGCGGGGGAGCATGTCGGCACGGGTATTGGGCTGGCGCGCGAGGCTGACCTCGAACATGTGGTGCGGCGGGTGGTGTTTCCGCATCTTCTGCATCAGCCTGTAGGGGCGATCCGCGCGTCATGGAATCAGGCGCGTGCTGCGATGCGGATGATCGGTGAGTCTGGTTTGTTCGCCCGCGCGCTGGCGGTGGTCGATATTGCGCAGTGGGATTTGCTTGGACATGTCCTCAACGCGCCGTTGTGGCGTGTTTTGGGCGGGGTATCGACCGCCATTCCGTGCTTGGCGATCATGGGATACTATCGTGACGATGGGCATGGCGACGGATTACGGCAAGAAGCAGAACGCCTGCGCGCGGCAGGCTATACCCGCTTCAAAATTCCTTACGGTTTTGAGGCACGCCGCGATCCCGCCCGAATTTCGGCACTGCGTGAGGTTGTGGGCGATGATGCCCTCATCGCTTTGGATGTCGGCGGTCGCTTCAACTCCGTCAAAGAGGCGCTGGCGCTCTTAAAACAGGTGGAGCCGTTCAAAATCGATTTCCTTGAAGATCCGTTTCCAGCCCATCAACACGCGCTGGCGATCCAACTGGCACGGAGAACGCCCATAAAAATTGCCTTTGGCGAATCTATCTCGCTGCCCAGCCTGATGCAAACTTTGGCGAGCGCAAAGGGGGTGGATATTGTGCGCCCTGACGCCACGCATCAAATGGGTATTACGGGCTATCTGCAAGGGGTAGCGCCAGCGCTGGAGTCTCATACGCTGATTTTTCCGCATTATTTCCCCGATATTCATGCGCCCCTCGTAGCGGCACTGGGCGGTTGGATGGTTGAAGAGTCGCCAATCAGTGCGGATACCACCGCCTTCCATCGACTGCGATCCGTCGATCCCCGTATCGAAGGCGGCATGTGGCACTTAACAGAAGCCAGCGGTTTAGGCATTCGTTGGGATGAGGATGCCCTCGTGCGCTTTCGGGTAGGGACATAACAAATCATGGCAAAACAGAGCGCAGGTCTCACCTATCAAGTGGCAGATAAAATACAGTTGCGCATTATTTCCAATGAATTTTCGCCTGGTAGTTTTTTGCCGTCGGAACGCGAATTGCAAGCGGAATACCAAGTGAGTCGGAATGTGATCCGTGAGGCGATTCGCCTCTTGGAGGCGCGCGGCTTGATCACGACCACATCACGGCAGGGGAATGTCGTCACTATAGATAGCAACTCGTCTCTGAATGAAGCCATGCGGCTGGCATGTTATCGATCCGATGTTTATGTCGAAGATATTCTCAGATCGCGGCTCATTTTAGAACCTTCGATTGTCGAACTCGCTTCTCTTCATGCTTCCTCGACACAAATACGAGAGTTGCTGAGCTTAAGTGCTGCTTTCAAGAATATGACGATCGATCCAACGCAAGCCGATGATGTTGAGAATCGACAACACTGGCTGGATAATGATCGACGTTTTCATCTCCTCCTCGCCGAATCCAGCCAAAACCCAGTCTTGCCGATCTTGATTGAAATCACCGTAGGGCTACTTTGGCATCAATCGAACTTGATCACCTTGTCTCTGTCCATAGAACATCATCACAAGGTGAGCCACCAGCACGAAGCCATCGCGCTGGCAGTGGCAGATCGTGACCCCGCCCAAGCGCGCAGCGCGATGCTCCAGCATCTGGAATATACGGCGGCTTACCTGCCCCGTTTACGCGAGCGGCTCCTTGATTTGGGGGTCGCTGTGACGCCCTAAACGAGGGATGCGACACGCGATTCACAGGGAAACGAATCCCGATTGCGTGGTGCATCCGGCGGTGATCGAAAGTTTGACGATCCTCGCCGCGCTGGGCTATACCTTTGATGTGGTTGCGGTGTTCCCCCAGCGCTTGAAGCATATTACCACGTTGTCGGAACGCATCCCGACTCTCAAAATGATGATCGATGATCTTGGTAAATACCCTTATGACAGTGATAGCGACATGGCGGCGTGGCGCGATCAGATGGCTGCTGCCGCCCAAAACCCGAATGTGTGTGCCAAGATCAGCGGGCTAAATACCGCCATCGGCAAAGCCAATTGGAGCGCGGCGAACCTGCAACCCGCGATTGATTTCGCCCTCACGCAGTTTGAAGCCCACCGCTTGGTCTTTGGGAGCGATTGGCGCGTTGCCCTGCTCGCGGGTGATTATGCGCAGGTAGTTGCCCGTTGCGGATCAAGCCGCGATTTGGGGCGGCAATGCCAATCGCTTCGTAACTACTACGCCGAAGCTGTTTCAAAACCCTTGATACATACCGAAGCTTTCGTCTATAATGCGAAGGATCGGGTCAAGCGGAGATAAACGATGCCAAACCTTCGTGTGTCGGTGCTTATACCTACTTATAATGGCGACATTACGAGAGCTTTCTTTACAGGTCGATGAGCAGCTTCGCTCCGACAAATCCGACAGCTACCTTAATTTCTACGAGACGCTGCTTGCGCCGCTTGCAGATAAACCGCTCAATTTCCTCGAAGTGGGTGTCTTGCATGGCGGCGCGCTGTTAGTGTTTGCGCGCTATCTTCCACAGGCGCGGTTCCTCGGTGTGGACATCAATCCACCACCCGCGCCCTTTTTCGCTGCGCTCAGAGCATGGGGATTGGAAGATCGGGTGCGCGTGGTACAGGGGTCACAGGACAACCGCACGTTTCTGGCGCAGGAAAATCCAGCGTTCATTCGGTGATCAATCGCTCGACGTCGTGATTGATGATGCGTCGCATATGTATCGACGGACGAAAGCGACATTTGATCATGTATTTCACGATTTTTTGCGTCTAGAGGGGTACTACTTCATTGAAGATTGGGGATGCGGTTACTGGCCCAAGTGGCCGGTACACAAGTCCAT
>JBBRTY010000089.1:0-15007 GCA_038248285.1 Aggregatilineales bacterium | reverse complement strand
GATCGTTGGTGGGGCGGATTAGGCGCTTGTCAAATGTTATCAACTCACATTGTCCCCGCGCCGAATATCCGCCCGTTGAAACCCCACATTTCCCCCGGTACCATGACGAGCATATTTTGCACTAAAGTGAAATGCACCCAGGAGGATGGGGTCGCCTCCAAACCCCTACTCACTTACCATCCATTCATCAAAATAAAACAAAGACTCTATCATTCCCTCACCATGATTATCGTCCTAACTGGTGTATAATTTTGGTTATGAGCAAACGTGCAGGCGTGTCTTAGGGTTTTTCGCAACGCACAACCGCGCGGTAAAAACAGCCATCGTAAGAAAGATGTCGGAGAGATTTTAGCGTGAGCAGCAACAAGCCTACTGACCCCAAAAACGGAAGCACTGGCGGCAATTCACCGTTCGCCAATCGTAATGTCCAGCGTATTTGGCTGGCTATCGGCGTTGTTGTGCTGCTGGTGTTCGTCATCATCTTCACACAACCGAATAACCCAACGCGGGGCGATGCTATCACCTTAGACCGCCTTGCCGAGTACATCATTGACGATCACGTCCAAGCCGTTATGGTACGGGGCGGGAATGATGTTTATATTCGGCTGGATAGCAACCCCAGCAAGCCCGGCATGTTAAACGTGTACTACTACAAAGAGCGTGAGACGGATTTATTCGCAGCGCTGGAAACCTTTGGCGTCACCAGTGAAAAATTCGCCGCCATCGAATTTACCGAACGACAAGGCGATACGACAGGCGCGCTCTTTGGTCAACTCTTGATCTATATCCTTCCCACCGTAATTATTTTGTGGTTTTTGTGGCGGATGATGCGCTCGGTGCGCAGCGGACAAGATCAGGCGATGAGCTTTGGGCGCAGCAAGGCGCGGGTGGTGCGTGATATGGAACGCCCCCAAGTGACCTTTGCGGATGTCGCTGGCGCAGAAGAAGCTAAGCAGGAACTTGCCGAAGTCGTGGAATTCTTGAAAGAACCGGAAAAATTCATCCGTTTGGGTGCCCGTATCCCCAAAGGGGTGTTGATGATCGGTCCCCCCGGCACTGGCAAGACCTTGATGGCGCGGGCGGTCGCGGGGGAAGCCGGTGTCCCCTTCTTCAGTATTTCCGGCTCGGAATTTGTCGAGATGTTTGTGGGCGTGGGTGCCAGCCGCGTGCGCGATCTGTTTGAACGCGCCAAAGCCGAAGCCCCGGCGATTATTTTCGTCGATGAAATCGATGCGGTCGGTCGGCATCGCGGGGCGGGCTTGGGGGGCGGTCATGACGAACGCGAACAAACCCTCAACCAAATCCTTGTGGAGATGGACGGTTTTGAGACGGGCGCGAATGTCATCGTCATCGCCGCGACGAATCGCCCCGACATCCTCGATCCGGCGTTGCTGCGTCCGGGTCGTTTTGACCGCAAGGTCATCATGGACAATCCCGATCTGCGCGGTCGC
Source organism: Aggregatilineales bacterium (assembly GCA_038248285.1). Taxonomy (GTDB): domain Bacteria; phylum Chloroflexota; class Anaerolineae; order Aggregatilineales; family Phototrophicaceae; genus Flexifilum. Next base: position 13,556 of record JBBRTY010000089.1, on the reverse strand, counting down.
CACGATATCCTCAAAGTCCATGCCAAAGGCAAGCCTTTGGCAGCCGATGCTGATTTGGACTCGTTGGCGCGCATCACGCCCGGTTTTAGCGGCGCGGACTTGGAAAACTTGATCAACGAGGCGGCAATTTTGGCAGCCCGTCGCAACAAGAAGTCGATCAGCATGAACGAACTGCAAGAAAGCATGGAACGGGTGATCATGGGTCCCGAACGCAAGACCCGCATCATCTCCGAAAAAGAGAAGCGTTCTATCGCCTATCACGAAGCCGGACATGCGATTTTGTTTCACTTGTTAGAACACGCCCCCCCCGTACAGAAGATCACCATCGTTCCGCGTGGACGTGCGGGCGGTTATGTCTTGTCGTTGCCGGAAAGCGATATGATGCTGCGCTCGCGCGAGGAATTTGAGGACGAGTTGGTCGCCACGATGGGCGGTCGTGCTGCCGAGGAGATCATCTTCAAGCAGTTCACGACGGGTGCCAGCAGTGACTTGCAACAAGCGACGGCACGGGCACGGGCGATGGTCACCCAGTACGGTATGAGCGAGCGCATGGGTCCCCGCGCTTTTGGCGGCGGCACCGGCTCATTGTTCTTGGGGCGTGACTTGTACGAACAGCGCGATTATAGCGAACACGCGGCGGAAGAGATTGATACTGAGGTCAAGCGGATTTTGCAGAGCGCCTATGACCGCGCCAAGCAGATGTTGACCCAAAACCGCGAAAAACTGGAAGGCATCGCCAACATTCTGATCGAACAAGAGACGCTGGATCGTCCCAGCTTTGAAGAGTTGATGGGTTTGCCCAAAGCGCGCGTTGGGGGCAGTATCGCCGCCACAGCGCTGACGGATATTGACGGCGCGTAACGGCGGTTTGCGCATTAATCAACGAAGGCGTGGGGGATCGGAAACGGTCGCCTACGCTTTTTTTTATGGGGGGGAAGGATATTGGGCGAATTATGCGCTGCGCTTTTGCGCGTGCAGGATGGTGTAGCCGATGACCTGATCGTGTTCGTCGTAACGGATAATCTCCCGCACCATTGCTGAGAATATCGACCACGACGCCAACGTCCCCCGCTTTGAAGCCAACCTCAAAAAAGCCGCCGTTGGGCACATCTTCCACCAGTACCGCCCGCTTTTTGCTCATCGTTGCGTCTGCTGTTAGTCAGTATATCATGGCAGGTCACTGGGTATCAATCGCTATGGTGTGCATTTCATGCGGATGAATTTCAAGTTAGCGATAATTTGTGGTCATTAATCCTCTTAACAGGATACATGAATACGCCTGTAGTGGATCATTGAAAGTTTTAACACGGGGTGCATTTCACTTTAGTGCAAAATATGCTCGTTATGGTACCGGGGGAAATGTGGGGTTTCAACGGGCGGATATTCGGCGCGGGGACAATGTGAGTTGATAACATTTGACAAGCGCCTAATCCGCCCCTACAACGATCTCCGTTGCGGACACCTAACCACAATAGGGCGGGTTTGTTTTTTGTTGCCAACCCCTATCGTCTCATCAACGTAAATGTAGGGGCGGATTAGGCGCTCGTGGAAAAATCCCCAACCCCAAGAGTCGCCGCGCCGAATATCCGCCCGTTTACCTAGCACATTTTGAAGGCTATGTTAGACTATATTGAAATAGTTTTTGGCGATCCGGTGCTACACTTGTTAGAAACCTACGCCTAGAGATAAGGGTTGCGATGGCTTCGGCAAACGTTGATGGAATGGTGCGAGAAGGCGTCAATGCGCTTAAAGCGGGACGCAAAGATGAGGCGCGCGCGCTGCTGTTGCGCGCTGTTGAACTAAATCAATACAATGAAGATGCTTGGCTTTGGTTAAGCGGCGTCCTTGAGCCAATCGATGATCAGCGCACCAGCCTAGAAAATGTCCTCTCAATTAATCCCAATAACGAGCGGGCGCGGCAAGGCTTGGATTTTCTGAACAAACAACACCCACCCGCTGGGGGGGGTGCCGCCAGTAGTGGGATTTCCACAAGTGTGGAATGGGGGGCACCCGAGGACTCCATCCCGACAAGTTCGGTTTCGGGGCGTGCGCCAGCGGTTGTCGAGCCATCATCCGATGTTTTAGATGACTGGCTGACCAATCTCAATATCAGTAATCCCCCACGCAATCTTGCCACACCGATCACCCCTGCCGCATCGATACCGATGGCATCGCCGTTTGGGGATGTCGATTTGGATGACGATATCTTTGCGGAGGGTCCGTTTAAGACTGATGTCGCAAATATGCCGCTGACTCGATCTGCATCTGCCACCCCTGCCATGCCCGCAGAAGACAAAGCCCCGCGCCGTCGCGACCGTTCCGAAAGAAAACCGATCCCCGCCCCTGTCGCGATACCCGAAGAAGACAATGAAAACATTCCCGAAATCTTCCGTGCCATCCCAGCAGAAATCACAGCCACACGCCTACCCGGAACCGTTGAGCGCGCCCCCGCATTGATCAATATCGCGATCATCGCCCTCATCCTGATCAATCTTGCGGCATCCGTCGCGTTTTTTGCGGGATTATTGGCATAACCCCCGTTGGGAGCGGCAGGTGTCAACCGCTCCCCCATCACAACTTATCCACGCTGGACATAAACCCTATGGACGAGTAAAATCTCCCTTACTCTGTCGACTGTAAAAGAGGATTAGGCGCTCCGAAAGCGCCATACGATAAACACCAATGGCAAATCATAAATCAGCCCTTAAACGTATCCGTCAAAACCTGAAACGTCGCGAATACAATCGCACCTTTCGCAGCCGTACACGTACCTTTGTCAAAAAGGCGCGTACCCTACAAGCCGGCAAGAATCTCACTGTTGCCGAAGAAGCTACCCGTTTGGCTATTCAAGAATTGGATCGTGCCGCCAGCCGGGGCGTGATTCACAAGCGTAACGCCGCCCGTCGTAAGAGCCGCCTCATGAAACAACTCCATGCCCTCAAAACCGGGATTGCTGGCGCGTAAATACGGCTGGATAGGTTATTTTTAGAGAAATTCGGTAAAAAGTCGACGCGAGAGCGCCGACTTTTTATTTGCGGGTTTTAGAGGCTGTGATAACCGTTCGTGGAGGGGACTTCTAAGCGATAGCCGATGCCGCGCACCGTGAGCAGATAACGGGGGCGTCCCGGATCATGTTCGATGGCGCGCCGAATCCAACGCACATGCACATCTAACGTGCGCGTATCCCCGATGTAATCGGTGTGCCACACTTTCTCCATCAACATCCGCCGATCCAACGTTTCGCCAGGATGGCTAAAAAAAAACTCAACCAAACTTGCCAACTTGGGGGTCAAGGGCTGTTCCTGCCCATTGGCGATCAACAACCGCCGTGTTAAATCGACGGCAAAAGGACCGCATGTCAACACCGGGAGTACCGTTTGCGCGGGCATCGTAGGCACCGCCGCATGAGGTGTCAACAAACGGCTGATGGTGCTATTGATCTTGCGCATTGAAAACGGCTTCATCAAAATCATATCCGCAGGGCTTTCGGCTGCACCTTTTTCCCCCGGATGAAAATGAATCAGCGGTAGCACGGGAAACTGGGCTTTGAGCGCCCGCGCAACCCGATCCCCCGGCGTGCGAAGCGCAATCGAATCAAGAATAACGATATCAACACTTGTGTGCTGCAAAAGATCAGTGGCTTCTTTGCCACTGCTAGATTCCGTCACTTGATATTTCTTCTTCAAGTCTTCCGTAAATTCACCATGACGAGTGATGAGTAAAATCGACGCCATACAGAACTCCCAACGGAGGTCCTACTCGATATAAAAATCCCAATCATCGAACTCTCGATCATTGGGTATCCCATCTTTTGGAAAAGCCTTAGACTATAATGACGGTATCGGATGGCTAATGAAATATAACCTCGGCGGACATAAATTCCAGTGAGGCAAGCTTTTTCGAGAAGCTTTTTAATGAATTGCTGTCATTATAGCAGACAATCTAAGGACTTCGGGGTGATCACAAAACTAGAAACACTGGCAAATTTAGGTGATATGAAGGCACTTGCGGCAGAAACAATTGCATTTGCCTTAGCGATCCAAAACATACCTGCCCCCACCTTTTTTGAACAAGAACGGGCGCAGCGGGTCGCTCAATACTTCACAGAAATCGGTTTGAGTTCAGTACGGGTGGATGATTTTTATAATGTCTATGGGCACTTGCCGGCTAAAAACACGGTCAAAAACACGCCCCAAAAAGCAATCATGATCACTGCCCATACGGATACCGTCTTTGAAGCCAACACCTCACTGGTGACCCGTCATGAAGATCACTTAATTTTTGGGGCTGGCTTGGGGGATAACAGCATTGGCGTGGCGGCATTGCTCACGGTGGCGAAACACTTTATCAAAGGGGCATCCCCCCTCGATAACGACCTGTGGTTTGTGGCAACCACGCGCGAAGAAGGCTTGGGCGACCTCGGCGGGATGCGCCCTGCCTTCGAGAGCTTAAAAGCGTCTATCGCAGCCGTCATCAACCTCGAAGGGCTTGCCTTCGGGCACATCTATAATGCCGGTATTGCCGTGCGTCGCCTTAAAATAGCTGTCAAAACTGACGGCGGGCATAGCTGGCTTCATTTTGGACACCCCAGCGCGATCCATATTCTTATGCGAATCGGGGAACGAATCACCAGCATCCGCTCCCCGCAATCACCCCGAACCACTTATAATGTGGGTATCATCGAAGGTGGGCAGTCTATCAATTCCATCGCTTCGCACGCCTCTATGCTCGTGGATTTGCGTTCGGAAGCGCTGTCGCCCCTTGCCCATCTCGAAAATCAAGTGCGCGCCTTCGCCAGTGCCCACCAGCAAGATGAGGCGGATATCACGATTGACGTGATCGGGGATCGTCCGGCGGGCGAAATCGCAGCCACACACCCATTGGTGACGACCGCGCTCTCGGTCTTGGCACATCTAGGAGTCAAAGGCTTTTTGGAACGGGGCAGTACCGACGGCAATATTCCGCTGGCAGCCGGTTGCCCAACCGTGACAGTCGGCGTAACCCGTGGGGGGAATGCCCATCGCTTAGATGAATATATCGAAACGGCACCGGTCGCCGATGGGTTGCGTCAGATCATCCTGCTGCTCATGGCAACATCAGACATGATCACTACGGGCAGTCTTCGCTAAAAGGAGTTTTGAATGAGCAGCAGCATCAATTTACTCATCGTCGTTCGTCGTGAACACGCGACGCGCTATTTTCAGAATTTATCCGCCCTCCAAGAGTTCCGTGTTCGCTTAGTCACCGATGTCGGTGAAGCCAAAACCATGCTGACCGACAAACACGCCGATGTCTTGGTATTGGATAACGAATTAGATGGCTCTTTTCAATTGATCTCGTATCTCCGCCAAGCCAAGCCGAGTTTGTTGATCGTCTCGGTCGATGAAGAAGCTGATTTTGCCATCCCCGGTCTGGCGGATGATATCAGCACCACACCGTTTATTGAAAACGACCTTGCGCGGCGGATTCATCGCTTAATGTCGGATCGCCGCTTGGAAACACTCCGCGCCGACTCGATGCCCCCCGTGCGCGAAGTCGCCAAGAAGTTACGCCGTGCCGAGGGGGAAATTGGCAAAATTGAGGCAACCGTCTCGGCATGTCGCGATTTGAACTACGATTATGTGGCTTTTTACCGAGTCGAGTCGTTGGATCCGTTGAATGTATCCCTAAAAGCCCAAGACGGCTTAAAACCCTTGCAAGCTGCCGCTCCCAAAACCGCATCATTGCAAGATGTGATTGGATTGGTCGCCCAAACTGGACAAAGCCGGATTGCCGTCCAAACCGATGACATTAATCATCCCTTCGTCAGTCGCGGCAAACTCGGCTCCCTTGCGGGCATCGCCATTGGCGTGACCAATCGTTATGGCGTCTTACTCGCCGCGCGCGAGCGCCCCAACAGCATCTCTCAGCAAGATGTCATGATGTTGGAGCTGCTCGGCGCGCAATTGGCAGCGGTGATCGCTAAAGCCTAGCGACGGCAACGGACAGCAACAGATTAATGCAGCAAGGTGCGCAATGCCGCCTCTAGGCGGTCGATCTCGGCATGGGTGTTATAATGCGCCAACCCAACCCGAACCATGCCATTCGGCTTGTTCAAACGCTGCATAATTTCGACAGCATAATAATTGCCATCCCACACGTAGATATTGTTTTCCGCGAGGTGTTGGGCAATTTGTTCGGGGGTATAGTCGGCATGACCAAATACGACCGTCGGCACTCTGTCAGCAAAGTGATTGATATCGGTGATACCGGCAATGGTCACACCGGGGAGGGTTTGCAGCATCGCCACCAAATGTTCCGCAAGTTCGCGTTCATAAGGCACAAAAGCGGCGACTCCTCCAAGCGCATTCAGGTAATTGATGGCAGCGCCTAAGCCCGCGATCAATTCAAATGCGGGGGTGCCGGTTTCCCAACGATACGGGGGTTTGTCTTTCGACGGGCGCACCTTATACGCGGGTAGCTCAGCCAACAAATCATAGCGTCCCCAAAGGATACCCAAGTGGGGACCAAAAAACTTGTAAGAGGAACAGAGCAGAAAATCGCACCCCAACGCTTGTACATCAAGCGGCACATGAGGCGCGCTTTGCACGGCATCAACAATATGCAGCGCCCCGGCGGCGTGCGTCATCGCCGCGATTTTTGACACCGGGTTGATCGTCCCCACGGCGTTAGAGGCATGAACGGTTGCCACGATTTTGGTACGTTCCGATAATGCCGCCTCAAGCGTATCAAGGTCTAGCGTGCAATCGCTTTCGCGAATGTCCACCCATTTCACTATCGCCCCTCGGTCTTGCGCCACCCGCAACCATGGGGACACGTTCGCATCATGATCCATGCGCGTCAGGACGATCTCATCCCCCGCCCCAATTTGCTGTGCCAACGCCCGGCTCAACGCAAAATTGAGCGTGGTCATGTTCGCCCCAATCACAACTTCTTCGGCGCGCGGGGCGTTCAAAAAGCCAGCAACCAGTGCGCGGGTGTCACGCACCATCTGATCGTTCGCTTGGCTGGTGGCAAACGCCCCGCCCGAATTCGCATTCATGCGGGTGAAATAGCCACTGACCGCATCGATCACCGCTTGGGGGACTTGCGTCCCCGCTGGGTTATCGAAGAATACGGGCGGTTGCCCATCAGGGGCGATCCCGTTGAGTGCCGGAAACTGCGCGCGACTCGCGAGAAAATCAAAAGATTGAGCCATCATCTTCCCTACATTTAAGGGACAAAGTCGTTGGTATAAACACCATCCAAATCAATCGGCGCATCGATGACTGCCATACTGATAAGCGTGTCTTGGGTGTTTTCCCACGCAACTCTGTCACTGAAGCCAAGTCTCTCAGTTTCCCACAAATCCGCCGTCGCTGACAGTACCCGAATTTGCACCAATGCCGCATCGTCAAAATCCGCTTGGAGCCGTTCCAACAGGCTTTGAGTCGCGCTGATGCGGTCAGCACTCGTAGGCGGCACAGCGTTGGCAGCAATCTCGGCAGCGCGCGCACTGGCTTCTTCCGTCAACCTAATGCGCAAATCATCACTCAACGGCAATCCTTCAATGTAGCTTGCGCTCAGCAAATAGGCTTCGGCAGGGTTCAACAACACATCGGTCAGCCCTCGGTGAAAAGCCTCGACAAATGCCTGCACTAATTCGGGTTCTTCGGCAATCGTCTGCTCATTGGTCAAAATGCCATTGGAGACGATATCGGCAGAATCGGATACGTTAAAAACTTTGATTCCGGTGACGTTGCCGCACTCCCCCGCCGCAACACGACTCGCGATTTGCAACGGTTCGTTGTTGACATAAATCACCGACGCCTCGACACGCCCCACACAATACACATCCGGCGCATTAAAGCCGATGCTTTCCAGTTGGATGTCTTGCTGCGTCATGGTATTGGCTGCCAGTAACGCATTGACTCCCGTGTAAGATGCGCCAAATAAACCGGGAATGCCCACCCGCAGACCCGCCAAATCATTCACTGTAGCAATATCCTCAGATGTAACAACGCCAACCGGATATTTCTGAAACCATTCATAGACGAATACCACAGGGCGACCATTGGCACGCGCGGCAATCGCTTGTTCACCACTGATCAAACCGAATTGGCGTTCCCCCGCCGCGATCAGATTCACACCATCCGGTTCATCACCATGTTCGATGATGATCTCGATACCGGCATCCGCAAAATACCCTTTTTCGATGGCGACATACACAGGCGAAAACTGAATATTCGGGATAAACGTGATGAAGAAAGTGATCGGACGGAGCGCGTCTTGGGCGGATGAGACACCCACGCTCAAGCACACAAAAGCAACGACAAGCACACGAAGCATAAAACGAGTCATGAACAGAACCTCCATAGAGTAGGCAATCCAGAAATGCCGGTTTCATACAATACGAAACACGATAGCGCTTGAAAACGACAAGCGATCCTCAACATAATCATGCAATTTGACAGAGCGGTAAGGTCACGCGCGAAAAAATTAGGCGGTGTTTTGCTTCCTCCAACGCAGCGCTCGGCGTTCCAGCCAACTGATCGCACCATACATCGTGCGGGCGATCACTGCCAGCATCACAACGCTTACCAAAACCAAAGGGGTATCGTAGTCATAGCGGGCGCGGTTGATGAGGTAGCCCAAACCGGCGTTGGCGCTGATAAACTCGCCAACGACTGCCCCGATCACTGCCAGCGTGGCGCTGACTTTTAACCCGCCCAACATCACGGGCATCGACGCTGGAACTTCCAAAAGGCGAAAAATCTGCCATGCCGAAGCGCTGAACGCGCGCATTAACTCACGCTCCGGCTCTGGCACACTGCGCACACCGACCACCGTATTCAAAACCAACGGAAAAAAGACGATTAACGCACTGGTGATGACTTTGCTGGTGGGTCCACTGCCGAACCAAATCACCAGCATGGGCGCGTATGCCACAATTGGGGTCGATTGGAGCGCCACAATCACAGGCGACAAGATTTCCTCTAAAACGAGGCTCTTGGCGATGAAGTACCCCAACCCGATACCAAGCGTAGCACCAATCACAAAGCCAATCCCCATTTGCCGAACGGTGGTGGAGGTATGCAACCACAACCGACCGTCAAGGAGGACTTCGACGAAACGCTCCAAAACCGATCTCGGTGACGGGATGATGAACTCTGGATATAACGCTAAAGAAACCACCGCTTGCCAGAGGAGCAGCAGTGCTACGACTCCTAAAAACGGGGCTAATTTAGGCAAGAGACTCCCTAAATACGATTTAGATCGGGTCGCATCACGTTTGAAAGAGGATTGCAGAACATTCGTACCCATAAAAAACCCCGCTGTTCGTTGATAACTTCGGGGCATAGGCATAGAGTAATCGGCAGCAGGATGGAGACCGTGCCGAATACCATAAGTAAGCAAATAGACGAATCTAAAGACACGATCCACCCATTCACTTAAATCCTTCTTTCATCCGGACTATAACCGTCGGCTCTGGTATCTCACCAGATCCACCGGCGTTGAAATCGCGCTGATTTCAACGACTCACACCCAACTTGCGGGTGTGAAGCGGGTCGCGGGCTTTGCAAATATCAGCGCAAACTGACTGTGCATTACCGCCGGTAGGGACTTTCACCCTGCCCTGAAGGTGTTTTTTCAATTGTGATTGCCATTATATCACGAAATCAAAGAATTTCATCCAATGGTGCCTCCGCCATAATGCCAGCATAAGGGATCGTGAACAGGAAACATCCGCCGTGCCCATCGGTTGTTTCGGGATTGTTCTCCACCCAGATACGTCCACCATGCGCCTGCACAATATGACGACAAATCGCTAATCCTAAACCGGTACCCTCTTTGCTAGAACGAGAGGAATCAATTTGATAAAAACGTTCAAAGATGCGCTCCCGTTGGTCTTCGGGCACACCGGGTCCACGATCCAGCACGCTGACAACCACTTCATCGTCCACTACAGCGGCACGCACTTTGACAACTTGCCCTGGCGACGACCATTTGATGGCATTGTGCATCAAATTAACCAACACCCGCCGCACATGATCGCCATCAACCAAGACTTGAATACCCTCTGGCGTCTCATCCAATAAGGCAACATCTTTAGTCGCACTTTGATCTTCCAAACGCTCGATGGAGTCCAAAACTAAGCGGCGTAACGGTTGTTCGACCATGCGCAGAATCGCCTGTCCAGACTCAATCATCGACAGGTCTAGCAATTCCTGTACCAACCACATCAATGAGTCGGTTTCCCGCGCAATCGCCCGCAATGCCGAAGTGCTTTGTTTGCGTTTGGGTTTTTCTTGCTCGTGAAACAGGCTTTCGATGATCAAGCGCACATTGGCGATGGGCGTACGCAGTTCGTGGGAAATATTGGCGACCATATCGCGACGTGCCCGGTTGAGCCGCACCAATTCACTGACATCCTGCAAGGCAATGCCGATGAACAAGTGCCCATCACGGTGAATCACTTTCGTTTGGGCGCGATAAAAACGCCGATCAATCGTCATCTGCTCTTCAAAAGTATCTTCTTGATTGGTCAACGCATCCATGACCATCATGTTGAGTTCGGGGATCCCCGTAACTTCATCAAGCAGCTCGCCAATCGGACGTTGGCGTCCAAACAGAACCTCAGCAGTGTCGTTGATGGCAATGATACGGCAATCGGCATCGACCACAAACAATGCGTTATACGAAACATTCGCCAATGTCAGCGCCAAGGCTATTTTATAGTCGAAATCGGCGGGACTGGTGACGGCAAAGGGCACCGTTGGCGCGGCAGGCTCCGGTTTATGCTCGGCAGATGCGCCGGTACTGGGTGGCACCTGTATTGAGCTGTCCTTCAGCCCAATAATTTCCTGCTCACGCTCGGCAATTTCACCTCGTAAGCGGGTAAGCGTCCGTTCGTGATCCGCCAGCGCCTCTTGTAACGCTTGCAACTCCCGTTGAGTATCATCTATGGTACGATGAAAATCGTTCGCTTGGCTCATGATCTCGATTTAACCCTCAAACCGATAGCCAACGCCGCGCACAGTGACGATCCGCTTCGGGTTGGAAGCATCTTCCTCAATTTTCTCGCGCAACCAACGGATATGAACATCGACCGTCCGCTTATCCACAAAATAATCGTAACCCCACACCTTCGTCAAAATGAGATCGCGCGACAAAACCACATTCCGGTTACGCATCAGTTCAGCCAGCAAATCAAACTCTTTATTGCTGAGTTTAGTTTCTTTATTGTCTTTGAACAAGCGCCGTCCCGTCAAGCTGAGGCGCAAATCATTGGAAAGCAATTCATCTTGCAAGGTAGGACGCCCCGGCGCACGGCGCATCACCGCCCGTACCCGCGCGAGAAATTCCCCCAACGCCAGTGGCTTGACGACATAATCATCGGCACCACTTTCCAAACCGACAATTTTGTCCACTTCAGTCCCGCGTGCCGTCAGCATAATGATCGGGATGTGCGATGTGGTGGCGTCACGACGAATGATGCGGCACAGGCTCAGCCCATCCAGTTTCGGCAGCATAATGTCCAAGATGATCAAATCTGGGTGTTCCGCGCGCAGTTTATCTAAGCCTTCTTCGCCATCTGCCGCCGTTACCACTGAGTAGCCCTCACCCCGCAACTTATCCGCTAGATTGCGGGAGATCATTTCCTCGTCTTCAACGATGAGAACTTTCGCCATCGACTTTATCCTTGAGCGCTCAAAAATTTTCACAGGATTAAGAATATCAAGCGATTCATAAGACTTCGTTAAGGCTTGAAGCATGTTAGATTAACCGATTTAATGAAACTCCGCCAACCTATGGATGCTCAAAACGATTGTTTGCGCACTATTCAGGCTTAGCCTCAATCTTGGACAGCGCGCACACCGCCTAAAGTTGTCGCCTGAAGTACCGCATTTCGTATCGCCTGTGAGACAACTTCGGCACCATAAGCACCGACCAAATTAACGTCACTCACGATTTCCCCCGTGGCAATCGCGAAGAAAGTATCCCCATCAAACATCGTGTGGGCGGGTCTCACAGCACGCGCCAAACCATCATGCGCCATCTGGGCGACTTTGCTGGTTTCCACTTTCGTCAGTTTGGCATTGGTCGCAACCACCCCAATCACCGTGTTGGTAGCTTCGTCCAAAGGCGAAAGCTGATTGTTGATTAGATCGCGCAGGGTCGGCAACACACCTATAAAAGCCCCGTCGTCATCGCGCAGCCCCGCAAGAATCGACCCATTCTCCGCAAGAATATCCCCCACAGCGTTGACAACCACCAACGCGGCGACGATCACCCCGCGCCCAATCTCTATGACCGCACTACCGATCCCACCTTTGGTAGCAAATTCATTTCCACGAAGTGCCCCCACGCGGCAGCCCGTCCCCGCGCCCACGCTTCCTTGTGGGACGGGATCACTGCTGGCAAGCACACAAGCCTCATAGCCCATTTGATGATCGGGGCGGCGTTGCCCATCGCCAACCGCCAAATCGAAGACAATCGCAGCGGGCACAATGGGCACAAGATGTCCGGTTCGCGTAAGATAACCTATGCCTTTTTCTTCAAGATATTGCATGACGCCGCTGGCAGCCGCCAATCCAAAAGCGCTGCCACCCGCCAGCATCAGCGCATGGATATACTGCACATTGCGCACGGGATCGAGTAGGCTGGTTTCGCGCGTGCCCGGCGCGCCACCGCGAACATCCACCCCTGCAACTGTATTCGGTGGGCACAACACGACTGTGCAACCGGTCGCCGCGTCGAGATCGGTCATGTGCCCGACTCGAATTCCGTTGATCGCTGTGAGGGAGTTATTCATCGAGTTGTGCCCATTCTTCATCATCCTCATCATCTTCCACATAAATCTGATCGAGAATAGCAAGCGCCCGCTGATGATCACTTTCCCGCACGATCACCCGTATTTGACCGAGCGCCCCGAACTGGATACCCATGGCAGTACCCACGGGTTCATGGACTATGGTCGCGGGGATTTCTTCCGACTCCAGTCGTCCGACAATAATCGCAGCTTCGGGCATACTCGAAGCTTGATACACGACATAAAATTCACCACCAGCATAGCGGATCAACATATTTGTCACCCTTTGAAGAAAATTATTGACGCCAGGATATGAAAAGCTGTAACTACACACCCCTCACCCTAAATCCCTCACCCACAAGGGGCGAGGGACTTTCTACTGCGTTTCTCCCCTTCTCCTCTTGTGGGAGAAGGGGTTGGGGGATGAGGGGTAGCTGTGTAGTTATGAAAAGCTTAGACAAAAGCGCATAAGCAAATCCGTACCCAGTCTGCGTGCCCTTTATCTTGATGTTTTAGGAACGTGGCGTCAACGCTTTGTTTAACACTTTGTTTGAGGAATCGTAACTACTCAGGTGGGTGTTTGAGGGGAGGGGATGAAGGGATTACCCGCGAAAGCGTCAACAATAGAGCGCATCATATTGAGACCCTGTTTGCGGGCGGTAGATAAGAAACTGCGGATAGCACAGAAAACCTGAGCGCCCGCAAAAGTGCGGAATGAACCGGAGACTTTCTGTTTGACTTTCATCATGCGCAGCGCTTGCTC